>JAYYZZ010000001.1:0-217139 GCA_036687665.1 Pseudomonadota bacterium
TCTTCTGTTTTCATATAGATACTTTGATTTGCTTGAATAAGACCTGGGTTATCTAGATTAACAAGCTCTTCATTTGTAAAACTTGAGACTAGAGAACCCCAAAAAACAGCAAACACGAGAATCGCTATTAAAGATGAATTAATAGTTATAATAGTTTTTTTAGTGTTCAAGGGTTGTCCTTATTGTGTTGCTGAAAATATATCCTTGTTAAATTCGGCTTAATTATTACTGGTTTTAATAATCCAGGAGAGGCATTTTATATCATTTCTCATAAGAAGGTATACATTGCTAAACTAACACTTATGAAAAAAAAACTACAAAATACAACTTTTTTGACAAGTGCTACTAAATCAAGCCAATTCCCAAAGGATCAAGGGAAAGAGGTCGCTTTTCTCGGTCGCTCAAATTCTGGCAAATCAAGCCTAATAAACAAAATTTGCCGCCAAAATAGTCTTGCAAGGGTCAGCAAAGTCCCTGGTCGCACACAAGCTATTAATTTTTTCAATATTACAGATAATTTGCGCCTTGTTGATCTACCAGGATATGGTTTCGCAAAAGTCCCTAAAAAAATTAAGAATCAATGGGGGGTGTTAATAAATCGCTATCTAGAAAATAGAGTTTCATTAAAAAGCGTAATAGTAGTCATGGATATCAGACATCCCGCAAAACTAATGGATTATCAGCTATTAGAATGGTGTAAGCATCATAATCTTCCAACACATGTAATGCTGACAAAGACCGATAAATTAAAAAAGAATGATGCTAAAAAAAAGGAGCTTCAGATAAGACAAGACTTGGCTGAAATGCAACTGAGTAGTATCCATCAATTTTCTGCGATAACAGGCGAAGGAGTTGATAAATTATGCAAAATTCTTGAAAAATGTCTCTACTAATAAAAAACCCTAGTGACAGAATTTGCCACTAGGGTGTAAGTACAACATAGGAGGCCACAAACTATTACAAACTATATCAGTGTGACAACCTCAAGCTAAAAAAGTTCATAATTAATGCGCTTCTTCCCAATTAGCCCCATAACATGACTCTACTTCTAAGGGTACAATTAGTTTTACAACATCTCTCATGCGCTGATTTACAGCCTCAATTGCGATATTAATGATCTTCTTGTCAACTTCAAAGACTAGCTCATCATGCACCTGCATTACCATAAACATATCAAGTTTTTCTTTTTTTAACCAAGCATTTATATCCAACATCGCAAGCTTAATGATATCTGCAGCAGTGCCTTGCATTGGAGCATTAATTGCTGTCCTTTCCGCATATTGTCTTCGCTGCATATTTTTTGAATTAATATCAGGAACATGAAGCCTTCGGCCAAAAATTGTCTCAACATATCCTTGTTCTCGAGCTTGTTCTTTAGTTTTATCCATAAAAGTTTTTACACCTGGATATTTTTTAAAATAAAGATCTATATACTCGCTCGCCGAAGCCCTATCTATCCCCAGTTGCTTTGCAAGACCAAAAGCTGACATGCCATAAATCAAACCAAAATTAATTGCTTTCGCAGCTCGTCTTTGTTGTTTAGTGACTTTATCCAACGCAACTGAAAATACTTCAGACGCAGTTTTACAGTGGACATCTGAGCCTTCTGAAAAAGCAGTACAGAGGCTACTATCTTCTGATAGATGGGCCATGATTCTTAGTTCAATTTGTGAATAATCGGATGCTAATAGGCAGTATCCAGGAGAAGAAATAAAAGCTTGTCGTATTTTTCTGCCAGTATCTGTTCGTATTGGTATATTTTGTAAGTTAGGATCTGACGATGAAAGACGTCCTGTCGCGGTTAAAGCTTGGTGATAGGAAGTGTGTACTCGGCCAGTTGAAGCATTGATTTGTGTAGGCAGTTTATCTGTATATGTAGATTTCAACTTATTAAGTGTTCTATGCTTGAGTATTATTGCTGGCAACTCATAATCCTGAGATAACTCCTGCAGTACATCTTCAGCGGTAGAAGGCACACCTGTAGATGTTTTTTTAATAATCGGTAATTCTAACTTATCAAATAAGATCTCTCGTATCTGTTTGGGTGATGCAAGATTAAACTCACACCCTGCTTTTTTAAAGGATTCTGACTCTAGGCTACCAATTTCTTTTGCCAAGTCTTGGCTTTGTTTTTTAAGAATATCTGGGTCAATTAAAACACCTTTACGTTCAATTTCAGCAAGCACAGCTAGCAAAGGAATTTCTATTTTTTCATAAACATGTGTCATTTTTTTGTGTTTCTGAATACGCGGCAAAAAATAGTTATGTAGTGTAAAACTCAGATCAGCATCTTCTGCCGCATAGGGTGCAGCCTCTTTTATATCAATTTGGTTAAAGGTCAGTTGTTTAACACCCTTACCAGCTATGTCCTCAAAAGTTACAGTTTTATAAGATAAGTATTTCTCTGAAACTCGGTCTAAATTATGGCGCACTGCAGTTGAATTGAATACATATGATTGCAGCATGCTGTCATGCGCAATACCTTGCAAATTAATATCATGATTCGCAAGGACATGTTTATCATACTTTAGGTTATGCCCTACTTTTAGAATAGTCTCGCTTTCTAAAATAGGTCTAAGTATCTCAAAAACATAATTTCTATCTAGTTGTTCTGGTGCACCAGCATAATCATGCTTCAATGGGATATATGCTGCCGCTCCTGGGTGTGTTGAAAATGAAAGTCCAACAATTTCTGCATTGAGATAACTTAAACTTGTTGTTTCAGTATCAAAAGCAAAAATTTTAGATTTTTTGAGGTCATTAATCCACATTTCTAGGTCTTTCTTCGTATATATCGTTGAATATTTACCTTTTCTAGCGTTAGGGATATCTTCGGTTTTCTTTAGTTCAATTTTTGGGTCATGTTTTTTATCGCTCTTTTCGCCAATAATTTTTAACAAATTCTTTAATTCATACTCTTTTAACAGCTTGGTTAGGATTTTGTCATCCTGTTGTTGTATTTTTAAATCATCAAAAGAGAAGTCGAGCTCTACATCACATTTAATAGAAGCTAGCTTATGTGCTATTGGTATAATTTCCAAACAACTTCTTAGACTTTCCCCAACCTTACCCTTAATATCATCCGCATTCTTTATAACACCTGACAAAGATTTATATTGCTCTAATAATGTGACAGCAGTTTTAGGCCCAATACCAGGAACTCCCGGTATATTGTCAACTTTATCTCCCATTAATGCCAAATAATCAGTAATTAAGCATGGTTCTACGCCAAATTTTTTTTTCACGCCTGATGTATCTAATGTTATGTTTTTCATTGTGTCAATAATAGTGACATTTTCTGTAACTAACTGAGTCATATCCTTATCACCTGTAGAAATAAGAATATCCATTTTTTTATCTATACCTTGTTTAGTTATTGTTCCTATTACATCGTCAGCCTCCACCCCTGGTACTTGTGCTAAATAAAAACCCATAGCTCTAATTAAGCGAAAAAGCGGCTGCACCTGTGCCGCGAGCTCTTCTGGCATTTTTGGTCTATTCGCTTTATATTCTGGAAAAATTTTATTTCTAAATGTTTTACCTTTGGCATCAAAAACTACAACTATATATTTTGGGTGCTGTTCTCTTACAAGATTGAGTAGCATGTTAATAACCCCATGAATAGCTCCGGTCGGATGACCTTTACTCGTTGACAAGTCAGGAAGTGCATAGAAAGCCCGATACAGGTATGAAGAACCATCTATTATGAGCAAATTATTTTTAAGTTTTGTCGACATCTTGGCCTGATTGGGTAGCTTCTCTAATACTTAATTATATGGCAATTGTGACTTCTGGTACTATTCGCATCTTAGAAAAAAAAGAATATTTGGAAAATGTCTGTATATACCGCTTTAAGCCATGAAGATTTAAGTATATTTCTCGCTCAATACAACATTGGCGAGTTAATTAATTTTGAGGGAATTGATCAGGGGATTGACAATACAAATTATTTTGTAGATACAACTGAAGGTTCGTATGTACTAACTATTTTTGAGTCATTGGAAAACAACGATCTCCCGTTTTTTTTGGAGCTAATGTCTCATTTATCAAAGCAAGGCATACCATGTGCTAAGCCACTTCCCGATAAAAATAACAATTACTTACAGAATTTAAAAGACAAACCCTCCGCCATCGTAGAACGTTTAGTTGGTACCACATTAATTGGGAGTGAGGCTAGCGAAAGTCAATGTCAGCAAGTTGGTATGTGGCTAGCAAAATTACATCAGGCATCTCTTTCATTCAAAAAAAATAGAAAAAATAATAGAGGTAAAGAATGGTTTAAAAAGGTCAGTGAAAACTTATATCCGAGCATTAAAGAAGAAGGAAGTCTGCTGCGTAGTGAAATTGACTATCAATCAAAACAAAATACAAAATCTCTTCCCAAGGGAATCATTCATGCAGATCTTTTTCGCGATAATGTAATGTTCGATAACAGCACGCTAACTGGCATTATAGATTTTTATTCTGCATATAATGGTGCCTTTCTTTATGACATTGCTGTCACAGTTAATGATTGGTGTGTGAAAGAGAACGGAGAAATACATTTAGAAAAGTGTAAGAGTTTATTGCATGCATATACCAGCATAAGAACAATAGAATCAAAAGAACACAAATACTGGAGCTTATTATTAAGGGCAGCCGCGCTACGATTCTGGGCTTCAAGGTTGTACGACAAGCACTTTCCTAAAGATGGGGTGATTATACACATCAAAGATCCGGATATTTTCAAAAAAATATTGCTAGATCGTATAGAAAAGAAATATAAATGGCCTCTTAAAATATAGATTAATGACCGTGTTTCAATATATAGAAATAATCAGCAAACAATTTGATTGCATTACTGAATGGGCGGGGAAATTAGTTGCATGGCTAGTATTAGGAATGGTCGTTGTAACGTTTTCTGTTGTAGTGATGCGTTATGGTTTTGACTATGGACGGATCGCAATACAAGAAGCGATAACATATATGCATGGATTTGTTTTCATGCTTGCTATGGCATACACGCTTAAGATGAATGAACATGTACGTGTTGATGTTTTTTTTAGAAAATTTACAAAAAAAACACAATCTATTACAAACATATTAGGAACTTTATTGCTGCTAATCCCTACATCTATATTTATTTTTTGGATTAGTTGGGATTACGTTTATGATTCGTGGTTCCATCTAGAGGGATCAAAAGAAGCTGGAGGGCTTCCCTTTATATTTATATTGAAAAGCACTATACCTATAGCTGCTTTTTTATTATTGCTGCAAGGTATCTCAGAAATATTTAAAAACATTTGCATGTTTAGGAATAATGATTAGAAGATGACTGCTGCCCTTTTATTATTTTGCATTGTAATAATAGTTTTAATGGCAGGGTATCCTGTAGCTTTTACCTTAGCTGGCACTTCAATTGCATTTGCGGCAATTGGGGTCTTTTTTGGGATCTTCGATCCACATTTTTTTCAAGCATTACCAAGCCGAATATTTGGAATTATAGTGAATGAAACGCTTATTGCGGTTCCTCTTTTTATATTCATGGGCGTGATGTTGGAGCGTTCTAAAGTTTCTGAAAACCTTATAAATTCAATGGCCGACTTGTTTGGAAATGTAAAAGGGGGCTTAGGTATCTCGGTAACACTTGTAGGTATGCTCTTAGCAGCAAGCACAGGAATTGTAGGGGCAACAGTAGTAACGATGGGCTTGTTATCACTGCCCACTATGTTAAAAAAAGGTTACGATACAAAAATAGCAACTGGGACAATTTGTGCCGCAGGAACATTAGGCCAAATAATACCTCCATCTATTGTTCTTGTTTTGCTTGGGGATGTACTCTCTTCAGCATATCAACAAGCGCAGCTGAACCAAGGTATATTTTCTCCTGACACTGTTTCTGTTGGCGACCTATTTGTTGGTGCTATTTTTCCTGGAATGATGTTAGTTGGGCTCTATCTGATTTATATTGTTTTCACAGCACATATGCACCCAGAGAAACTTCCCACTAATAACAAAAATAATGAAAAAATAGACTCAAAAAATTTCTTAAATATCTTGGGAGCGCTGGTTCCCCCTTTATTTTTAATACTCGCAGTACTTGGGTCTATTATTGCTGGTTTTGCAACTCCTACGGAGGCAGCATCAGTAGGGGCAGTCGGTGCTCTATTTCTGGCATTCATAAACCGCCAACTTTCAATCGAAAAATTGAAAGAAGTAGTCCAACGCACTACACGTATTAGCTGCATGGTATTTATGATTTTAATTGGAGCTTCTATCTTTTCTTTGGTATTTAGAGGGCTAGAAGGAGATGAAGTTATATATAAATTACTAACAGAACTTCCTGGGGGCGTATTTGGTTCAATGCTGGCTGTCATGTTATTAATGTTTTTATTAGGCTTTGTTTTAGATTTTATAGAAATTACATTTGTAATAGTTCCTATTGTCGGTCCTGTGTTACTTATGATGGGAGTAGATCCTGTTTGGCTTGGAATTATGATTGCGATTAATTTACAAACTTCTTTTTTAACCCCTCCATTCGGTTTCGCTCTTTTCTATCTAAGAGGGGTGGCACCCCCAGAAGTTAAAACAACACAAATATACCAGGGTGTTATGCCTTTTATTGGAATTCAATTATTAACTCTAGGGATTTTAGCAAGCTGGCCTAAATTAGCCACATGGCTACCTGATCAAATTTTTTAAAAAAAAAGCCCCAAAAAATGGGGCTTTTTTAAATATTGCTTAGCAATATATTACCAATGCTCGTTCGCCGTCACTCCCATTTCTTGTTGTCTCTTTAGAGCTTCTTCTGCACTGGTTGCACTCTTTAATCCCTCTTGTTGTGTCGTAATACCGCCTGACCAGCCTGCTTGATGTGAGTCTTGGTATGCTGTGTCTTTTGCCATTCCATATTGGTTATACCCGGCTATGGTAGCGGCGCTGTAAAACAACCCTGCTGAGAAGTAAATTGCCCTCTTATACTGCAAGTCTTCTTTACCAAAAAGAAACGGATAAAGAACAAGGAAGCCACCCATGATGAGATTAAAAGAGAAAAACCCATATACTGTAGCAAGATGCCCAAAACCTGGCATCGTATTCCACACAATATGGCTACCCCACAATGCACCTGCCGTTGCTATAACAGTGACATATTTAAATAGGTCTTTTTGTTTTATAAATGCATAACCTAGAAACGCTAGGCCAGTTACACCATTGATTAAAAACCAGATCATACTGGCTGCCTTGGCTGACTTTCCAAGCTCAGCTGAGTCTTGAACTGCCATAGACATAATGGCAAATTCTGGGTGCTTATAAATTGCTCCTGCGCCAATCAATAAGCCCATGCCAGCAATCATTACTATAGTTTTAACCAACCAATTGAGTTTACCAAACGTGAACCAACCCGCACTAAATCCAGCTAGCGGGACTACGCAAAGCCACGCTGCAGTCACATAGTTCAATATTGACAGCAACAGGTAAATCGTTGTATTTGAAAGAATTTCGTCCATATTTCATCCTCCACGCTCTTCATCTACGTGATTTCTTCTAATTATAATACCTTTATACCACACGTGCATTGAGATATGCACGTTCCGAGATGTCTTGCCAAACCTTCACTTTTGCTAAAAAAGCTGAGTAAGAAGCATATATTTCCCCAGCTAATGCGTCTTTTTGGGCTACTTCAGAAACAACTTCAGTAGAAATATGGCGCAATTCCTCTATAACATCCTTTGGATACTCACGGATATCAACATTATGCTTATTAACCAAAGTCTGTAGTGCATCATTGTTCCTGGCAACATACTCACAAAGCATATCTTGGTTAGCAACTCGAGACGCATTAAGAACAATATTTTTCAAATCATCTGGGAGAGAGTCAAAAATATCTTTATTGATAAAACACTCTATAGTGGTCCCAGGCTCATGCCAACCAGGGTAATAATAATACTTAGCCGCCTGATATAACCCAAATGCTAAATCATTATATGGGTTCACCCATTCGGTAGCATCGATTGCACCAGATTTTAAGGATGTTAATAATTCTCCGCCCGGCAAATTTACGGGTATTCCCCCCGCCCTTCTTAATACCTCACCTCCAAGACCCGGTATACGCATTTTCAAACCCTTTAAATCCTCTAGGGAGTTGATCTCCTTATTGAACCATCCGCCCATTTGCACACCTGAATTCCCAGCAGATGTTGGCACCAAATTAAAATCTGAATAGGCTTTTTCCCAGAGCTCCATTCCCCCACCTTTGTATAACCATGCATTCATTTCTGTCGCTGTCATTCCAAAAGGAACTGTAGAAAAAAACTGAAATGCTGGGTGCTTGCCCTTCCAATAGTACGCAGCGCCATGACCCATCTCAGCAGCACCTCTTGATACAGTGTCAAAAATTTCCATTGGGGGCACTAGTTCTCCTCCTCCATACACTTTGATTGAGATTCTACCCCCTGACATTTCATTAATAAGTTTAGCTAAAAACTCTGCTCCAGTTCCTAAACCAGGAAAATTCTTAGGCCATGAAGTTACCATTTTCCAATTATAAATAGGTTCAGATTGCACAGTTTTTGCATGGGCTGTGGCAAGTGTAGCTGTCAAACCAATGCCAATGCTTTTTAAAAAATCACGTCTTTTCATCTTTTTCCTCTCATCTCTCAGAAAAACTTATAAAACTTTCAAGTTTGCAAAGCTGACAACGAGCCATTTGCTGCCAGCGGTTTCAAAATTTACATGCACTCTTGCGCTTGATCCTTGCCCTTCACATTCAATGACAACACCACAACCAAATTTTTCATGATCAACCCTTTGCCCAACCTGTAAATCGTTATCGTCTCCAGTATGACTGATTTCAGTTGATCTATATAGTTTATGTTTGACATGAGCTTGCGGGCGCACTTCTGAAATAAGCTCCGTCGGTACTTCATTAATGAACCTTGATGGAGAGTTATACATATCAGAACCATACCTTCGTCTAGTTTCTGCATGAGATAAAAATAATCTTTGCTTAGCCCTTGTAATTCCAACATAACAAAGACGCCTTTCTTCTTCTATACCATTGGGCTCACTTAAGGAATGCTCAGTTGGGAAAAGCCCTTCCTCCATTCCAGTCAAAAATACAATCGGAAACTCAAGCCCTTTGGCAGAATGCAATGTCATAAGTTGGACACAGTCCTCCCATTGCTTCCCTTGCCCTTCACCAGACTCCAATACTGCATGAGCTAAAAATGCATCAGTCTCGCTCATATCTCCATAATTTTGCTCATCAATGGAAAATGTTTTTGCAGCATTGACAAGCTCTTCGAGGTTTTCGATGCGTGATAATGCTAGTTCTCCTTTTTCTTTGCCATAGTAGCTCTTAAGACCACTTTTATTTATTACATGGTCTATCTGCTCCGATAACTCAAAACTTTTTATATCAGCACTTAAACTGCCTATTAATTGAAGAAACGAATTTAAAGCCTGTCTGGAACGTGATGTGAGTTGATCATCTTCTACTAACAATATTGTTGCCTCCCAAAGCGATATTTTTCCTTTTTGGGCGCAACTTCTTACCAATGATAATGTTTTATCTCCTATACCTCTCGTCGGCAAGTTTATTATTCTTTCAAAAGAAGAATCATCCTTATAGTTATAACAAAGACGCATATAAGCTAGTGCATCTTTTATCTCTGCTCTCTCAAAAAATCGGAGGCCACCATAAACTCTATAAGGTATTTGAGTAGAAATAAATATCTCCTCAAAAATACGTGATTGGGCATTAGATCTATATAAAATTGCTATCTCATCTCTTCTGTTTCCGTGACTGATCCACTCGTGTATTTTTTCAGATATAAATCTTGCCTCTTCTTGTTCGTTAAAAGCTGAAAATAAATAAATAGGTTCGCCTTCGTCATCGTCAGTCCACAAGTTTTTACTCAAACGCTCTTTGTTATTTGTAATTAAATTGTTCGCAGCTGTGAGTATATTTCCAGTTGAACGATAATTTTGTTCAAGCTTAAAAGTTTTAACATTCTCAAAATCTTTACTAAAGTTATGGATATTTTCGATTCTTGCGCCACGCCAGCGATATATAGACTGATCGTCATCGCCGACAGCAAAAACGGGTACGTTGTTATTTGAAAGCAAGCGCAGCCATTTATACTGCAAAGCATTCGTATCTTGAAATTCATCAACTAAGATATATTCAAATCGGTCGTGATATTTAGAAAGAATATGGGCATTTTCTTTCAGTAGCATGAGTGTTTGTATCAATAAACCTGCAAAATCTACTAAACCACTTTTTTTACATGCCTCCTCATAGTTGACATAAATACGTAACAGCTGCCTTTCCGTCTCATTTTTATTGATTTTTATATCTTCTGGGGCCAAGCCTTCTTCTTTTTTTGCATTTATATACCACTGGGCAGTCTTAGATGACCATTGATCTTCATCTATATCTAATGTTTTAATTATTTTTTTTATTAAACGGTATTGGTCATTTGCATCTAAAATCTGAAAAGTTGCCGGCAAGGAAGCTTCTTTATAATGAGTTCTGAGTATACGATGGCAGATCGCATGAAATGTGCCGACCCACATACCAACCATAGATACCTCAAGTAGCGCTTCAATTCTTTCGCGCATTTCCCCTGCCGCCTTGTTCGTGAAAGTAACAGCCAATATGTTGTATGGAGAAATAGACTTGACGCAACACAGCCACGCTATTCGCCTGACTAAAACGCGTGTTTTTCCACTACCTGCACCGGCTAGTATCAGCGCTGATCCTTCTGGTTCAGTAACTGCGCTTCGTTGTGCGTCGTTTAAAGAATCAAGGATAGGAGTAACATCCATTATTCAAAGCTATTTAATCTTGCGTCTAGCCTATCAATACTGTCTCGCAATTGATCAACTTGAGATATAAAATTTTCAATATCCTCCTTGCTGGGAAGTAAATCAGTTTCCTCAGCAATATAGTCGGATAAATTATCGACAAATGAGTTCTTAGCATGTTTGGCCCAATTATTAAGCTCGGCAAAGATCAAACCAATATTGTATGCAGCGACATCGCCAATATATTGGGAAAAATACTCTTCCCAATCAATGTTAATGTCTGACAGCAATTCACTAAATATTCTTGCAACTTCCGCATCGCCTCTTATTTCTATTCCATTCATCGATCTTGCTGAAGCGCTCGAAAACATAGCTTTAGATAGCAGTATAGGGCTACCTTTAATAAAAATATCAGCATGTACATTATTTTTGTTTATTTTTACTTCAACTTGATTATTTTTAAAGAAAAAATAAAAAATATCAGATAATGGAGTAACTTCTATGGCAATTACTTTGCCCTCTAAAATTCCTAATTTTTGGTATAAGTCAACATCGATACAAATATATGAGTTTATAGTCTCTTCTATAATTGGCAGCGCACTAATGTCACCTGGGAACTTATCTATACTATTAATAAATGATGAAGCAATTGATCTAAGTTCCGGAAAATTATCTAAAAAATATGGGATATCGCGTTTAAGCTCGTTGACAACTCCTTTTACGCCAATTTGTTCCTGCATCCACTTCTCAAGAAATGGTTTTGCTGTTTTCCAAAGATCTAATTGTGGATAAAGCTCCCTACCAAGGCCCTCTATATTTAATAAAGTTTTTTGTAGCAAAACTAATTGCGGCTGGACTTCCATGTTGAATTTTCTTGCAGTATCAAATAGATTTAGTAACAGGTGTCCAAATGAAATTTCATTAAGCGGCTTTTGAAAAATAGGTTCACAGACAGCACAAATTGCCAGTTCAAATTCATCTATAGGGGTATCTGAAGGCACCCATCCCGACTGAATATGGAGTTCTGCAACTCGACGATAGTCCCTGTTAAAAAAAGCAAGAAAATTTTCAGCCAAGTATTTCTGGTCTGTAACTGACAGAGAGCCCATGATTCCAAAATCAACTGCACAATACATTGGATCTTCAGGGTTATCATAAGAAACAAAAACATTGCCAGGATGCATATCTGCATGAAAAAAATTGTGCACAAAAACTTGGGTAAAAAATATTTCCACTCCTCTTTCTGATAACTTCTGAAAATTTATATTATATTTTTTTAGATTTTTTATATCATTAACTTGTATGCCAAAAATTTGCTCCATAACCAATACATTCTCACTCGTATATTCCCAATATACTTCTGGTACATAAAGATCACGGGAGCCAGAGAAATTCTCTTTTAGCTGCTTAGCATTAAATGCTTCGCGCACTAAATTAAGTTCTTTAAAAATAATTTTTTCATATTCGGAAACTACTTCTGTGGGGCGTAAACGCTCTCCATCAGCAAAGCAAGACTGTATAATTTTTGCTACTGCATACATCACATCTAGATCACGTCGTATAACACTTTCAATACCAGGCCTTAAAACCTTAACAATAACTTTTTTATTGTTTAACTTAGCACAATGAACCTGAGCAACGGATGCTGAGGCGAAGGGCTCATCAGAAAAATCTGTGAAAATATCTTGAATTTTTTTATTAAAGGATTTTTCAATTACATTTCTCGCTTGTTTTCCGGGAAATGGTGGCACATCATCTTGTAATTTAGAAAGCTCATGTGACAAATCTTGTGGTAGTAAATCCGGCCTGGTTGACAACATCTGACCAAACTTCACAAAAATAGGCCCCAGATCTTCCAATGCTAAGCGAACTCGGACACTGAAAGGCTGTTTCCTAGTTACAAGCCAATTCCACGGAAATAAATAAAAAATAAAACGAACTGGTCTTAAAAAATTTAATTTGAGAACAACTTCCTCAAGCCCATAATAAACTAACACATAGATTATTCTTAAAATTCTCATGATTCTTGTTTTTATTAATTTTTTATATTTTATATCCGCTATGTATAGCCACTATTCCTGCGCTGAGGTTAAAATAATCACAATGCTCAAATAATGCATCAGACATAATTTGTTTTACTTCTTCTTGGTCTGGATGGACTAAAATTGATTCTGATAAATATTGATAACTAGGTCTGTCTTGAGTAACAATTTCGCCAAGCCATGGTATAAATTTAAATAAATATTTACCATATGCAGGCTCAAGCCATTTGTCAGGTGTAGAAAACTCAAGAATTAATAGTCTCCCGCCAGGTTTCAAAACTTTATATATTGAATCAAGACATTTCTTTTTATCTGTAACATTACGAAGGCCAAACCCCATGGTAACGACATCAAAATAATTTTCTTTGAAAGGGAGATTTTCGGCATCAGCTTGAACATATTCGATATTGCTAATAATTCCCCTGTCTATAAATCGTGAACGCCCCTCATGCAACATATCCTGATTAATATCACATAAAACAACTTTGCCATTTTCCCCGACTCTGTTGCTGAGAAGATAAGAAATATCACCAGTGCCTCCAGCAATATCCAAGACTTTGTGGCCTTTAGTTACTTTCGATACAAGAAGCAAGTATCTTTTCCACATTCTATGCATGCCAAATGACATCAGATCATTCATAAGATCATATTTTCCTGATACGGAGCTAAATACGCCCCCGACTCTTCTGGTTTTTTCTGACTTTTCTACTTTTTCGAAACCAAAATGGGTCGTTTTCTTATTTACTTTTTTTGTCATATTCAAACTTTTCTCTGATATCCAGATTCACTGAGTCTTTTCAAATAATTTGCCCACATTTCTTTTTGATTTATACCTAAATTATACAAATGATCCCAGGAATAAATGCCAGTGCTGTGCCCATCATCAAAAAAAATCCCTATTGCATAATTACCTACTGGTTCAATGGAATCTATATTTACATCTTCCTTGCCTATCTGCAAAATCTCCTGGCCTGGACCATGTCCTGCGACCTCGGCTGAAGGAGAATAAACTCTTAAATATTCACAAGATAACTTAAATTCTGAGCCATCATCAAAACTTATTTCTAAAAAACGCGATTTTTTATGAAGATGGATCTTCGATGGAGTCCTTTCTGCCATATTTTTTAACCTCTATGTTATTTCTCTTTTTTTCGAGCTCGCGGGTGAGCCTTATCATAGACTTGAGATAAGTGCTGGTAATCTAAATGTGTATAAATCTGAGTAGTACTTAAGTTACTATGCCCTAACATCTCTTGCACTGCACGTAAATCGCCAGAAGATTCTAATAGATGGCTGGCAAAGGAATGCCGCATCACGTGAGGGTGCACTGTTTTATTAATACCCTTTTCTAGTGCGAGCTTTCTTAATCTTAACTGCACACTCCTTGCTGATAACCTTTTTCCCTTATTGTTTAAAAATAATGCTTCTTGATTATCAAAATCATGCTTCTTTCTCACAGTAAGCCATAATTTAAGCGCATTAATTGCTGACTTTCCTATAGGCACAACTCTTTGTTTATTACCTTTCCCAGTGACCTTAACTTCTGAAGAACGAATACTAATATTTTGTATATCCAAAGATGTGAGCTCTGAAACTCGCAGCCCTGAAGAATAAAGGAGCTCTATAATTGCTACGTCTCTTATAACAAGGTCAGTCTTTTTATTATTATCCAATAATCTTGACATTTCATCGACATTCATCACTTTTGGTAATTTGCGATGCAACTTTGGTCCTTTTGCATTAAGGGCTGGATTTATTTTCACTATTTTTTCTTTCTGGAGATAAGCATAAAAAGTTCTTATTGATGATAATGACCTTTGAATCGTGCTTGGAGCTCTTCCTATGCGATTTAATTTAGCAGCATACTCCTTGATATCAGTAGTAGTTATATTTGATAATTCTGGAGAATTAAATTTCTTACAGTAAGTAAAAAAATACCTAATGTCTTGTGAATAGCTTTTAACTGTATGTGTAGAGTAATTTCGTTCACTTTTTAAAAAAACTATAAAATCCTCTAAATAATTATCCAAGCTGCTAGAGTTGCTCTTGGAAGTTACTTGAGATGCCGATGACAGGGGTTGGGAATCACGGGTTGAGACATTGATTTTACTCATATCTGAATCTCTCCTTCATATATGTAAGTCGCTGACCCTTTAAGGAATACTGGATTACCTCCTCCTTCCCAGATTACCATAAGATCCCCTCCTTTTTGAGTCACAGTTACTTCATTCTCTAACTTACCTTGAGTATTACCAACTACAACAGCAGCGCAGGCGGCACTGCCACAAGCATATGTTTCTCCTACTCCTCTTTCATAGACTCTCAGCTGGATCTGTGAAGATGAAAGGAGTTGCATAAAACTAAGATTAACTTGATTTGGGAAGAGAGAATGTTTTTGTAGAGCACTGCCGAGTTCCTCAACAGGTGCTGTATTCACATTATCAACAATTGCAACGGCGTGCGGATTTCCCATTGATAGAATAGCAAGCTCTATGGTCGACCCTAAGACATCAATAGAATAAGAACTCTTCTCTTCTTCAGAAATGAAAGGTATTAAGTTTGGCTGGAAGCAAGGATGGCCCATATTGACACTGATGCTACCATCATCATTAAACTCTACATCCATCAAACCTGCTTTTGCTTCAAGTACCACATTTTTTTTATTGATGTACTTATGATCAAGAACATATTTTGCAAAGCACCGTGCTCCGTTACCACACTGTTCAACTTCATTTCCATCTGCATTAAAAATACGATATCTAAAATCAGCTGATGGATCCCGAGGCTTTTCAATTAGTAGAACTTGATCACACCCGACACCTGTATTTCTAGATGCTAACTCGCATATTTGAGAAGATGTTATTTCAATACTCTGCTCATAAAAATCTAATAATATAAAATCATTACCCAAAGCATGCATTTTAGTAAACTTAAGTTGCATAATATTTTCTCAACATCTACAGATATATTTGGAGACTCTCATTTGCCCGGCAATATCGACTCGCCTTGCATTAATTGTTCTACTGTGCCCCTCTTTTGTACCAAATAAGACTTGTCTTTTTGAACTAATATAGCTGCAATCTCGGTTCGTGAGTTATATGAACTCGACATACTTGACCCATACGCACCTGTAGAAAAAATAGCAATTAAGTCGCCTTCTCGAATTGCAAGCTGTCTGTCTTTACCTAAAAAATCAGCACTCTCACAAACAGGCCCTACTACATCGTAACAAAGTGTCTTTGCGTCACCCTGTCTGTTAATTGGTAATATTTCATGCCAAGAATCATATAGTGCAGGCCTCAATAATTCAGTCATAGCGGCATCAACTACCGCAAAATTTTTGTGGTCCCCATGTTTTAAGTATTCAATACGTGTTAGCAAAATGCCCGCATCACCCATGATTGAGCGGCCCGGTTCTACTAAAATTTTGCAATCTTTTTGGTTAATTGTTTGCTTAATTGAATTTATGTATTGCTCCTGAGTCGGCAGTTTTTCATCCTTCTGATACTTTATGCCTAAACCTCCTCCTAAATTTATATGTTCTATATGAAAACCACTTTTTCTTAAATCATCAACTAGATTTGATATTTGACTAAATGCATTATTATAGGGTTCTAAATCAGTAAGCTGAGAACCAATGTGGCAATCTACACCAGAGATCTTTACGTTTGTTAAAGATTCTGCCTCAGTATAAAAATCTTTTGCAGAGTTTATATCTACTCCAAATTTATTCTCTGTCAGCCCAGTCGTAACATGCGGATGTGTTTTTGCATCAACATTAGGATTGACGCGCAAAGATATCGATGCAACAACGTTAAGTTGCTTAGCAGCATTGTTAATCCTTTTAAGCTCGCTAGACGACTCAACATTGAAACAAAATATGTTAACCGCTAAGGCTCGTTCTATTTCGTCTTGTCTTTTGCCAACACCTGAAAACACAATTTTTTGTGGATCTCCACCTGCAGCCAAAACTCTTTCAAGTTCACCCACAGAAACAATATCAAACCCAGAGCCAAGATTAGCTAACAAGTTCAATATAGCTAGATTAGGATTAGCTTTTACGGAATAACAAACCATATGGTCGCAATATGAAAGGGCGCTATCAAACGATGTCCAATTTTGGACAATTGTATCTTGAGAATATATATAACATGGGGTCCCAAATTGTTCAGCTATCGCATGAACTGGCATGGAGTCCACATATAGAAGTTCATCTTTATAGTGAAAACCAGGCATCTTAACTCTTTTTCTCAGATTCCTTTTCATCTGGCAAATATAAATCACCCATTTGCCCACAACCTACTAGGGTAATGGTCGAAAATATAAGCAAGCAATATAGAAATAAAATCCGTATCAACATAGCAACTAAAAAAGGTATTGAAAGCTGAAGTATAGCTGCATAAGCTTATCTTTATCAAAAGAAGATCATGTTAGATACATACGAAAAAATAGTAGGTAAGAACGCCGACATAGCAATAATTTGGCTACATGGGCTAGGAGCGAGTGGTTATGATTTTGCTGATCTACCCAATGACCTGAATCTGCCACCATCATTTGGGGTGCATTTCATCTTCCCGCACGCACCAATACAACCTGTAACAATCAATGAGGGTGTGTCAATGCCGGCATGGTATGACATATACAACCTAGATAATACAAAAAAAGAAGACAATATTGGTATTATAAAATCACAAAAGGAAATAGAATTTCTTATAGAAAAACAAAAACAATCAGGAGTGCCTGCATCAAGAATATTTTTAGCTGGATTTTCTCAAGGGGGTGCTCTAGCTCTCTTCGCTGGCTTGCAGCATTCAGAAAAACTCGCTGGGATTATCTGCTTGTCTGCTTATCTTCCACTTAGAAGAAAATTGGAAAAAAATACACATTTACTAAATCTTGAAACGCCAGTTATGCTCTCCCATGGGACACAAGATGAGATAATTGACTTTAGATTTGGTGAAAAAACCAGAGACAAATTAAAAAAGATTGGTGTGAATTTAACTTGGAAAAGCTATGATATGGGGCATTCAACCTGTGCTAAGCAAATTACAGATATTCAAAAATTTATTATCAAATATCTAAATTAAAAATAACAAAATACTTAGGCTAATAACTTTCTGGCTGCGTCGATCTGCTTTTTTACCTCGTTAGTCGAAGTACCACCAAAGGTATTTTTGCTTTGCACTGAGCTTTGCAGAGAGGCTACGCTAATTATTTTCTCATCAATATCAGGGTGTATAGATCTGTAATCCTGAAGATCTAATTCGTGAAGGCTTTTTTTCTTACTGATGGCTAACGCAACTATTTTTCCAACAATTTCGTGGGCCTCTCTAAATGGAACGCCCTGCTTAGCAAGATAATCAGCTAGATCAGTGGCAGTTGAATATCCAAGGCTCGCAGCTTTCTCTAACATTTCGTGATTAATCTTTATATTAGGGAGTATTTCAATTAAAGCTTGCAGACAGCCTAAAACAGTATCAACAGTATCAAACAAAGGAGGCTTGTCTTCTTGGTTATCTCGATTGTAAGCGAATGGTTGAGCTTTCATTATTGTTAAGATTGACATTAAATTACCGAAAACTCTTCCTGATTTTCCTCTAATAAGCTCAAGCATGTCTGGATTTTTCTTCTGCGGCATAATTGAGGATCCAGTACAAAATCTGTCTGGCAACTCAATAAATTGATACATTGATGATGCCCATAAAATAATTTCTTCAGAAAATCTTGAAAAATGTGTCATTAGTATTGAAGCAGTACTAATAAATTCAATAACAAAATCTCTATCACTTACGGTATCAATAGAATTTTTAGTTATTGTTTTAAACCCGAGTAATTCCGCTGTAAAAACTCTATCCAAATCAAAGCTAGAACCTGATAGTGCTGCCGACCCTAAGGGCATAACATTTACCCTTTCATAGCAATCGTCTAGCCTCTCTATGTCTCTTTGTATCATTTCAAACCACGCAAGAAAATAATGACCAAGAATAACTGGTTGTGCAATTTGTAAATGAGTAAAACCAGGGATAATCGTTTTGCACTCAGATTCAGCAAGGTCAAGTAAAAGTTTTTGAAAAACCTTAAGGCCGTCTTGTGTTATCGTTATATGATCTCGTAAAAAAAGTTTAAGATCTGTTACAACTTGATCATTTCTAGAACGTCCAGTATGAAGTTTTTTAGCTGGCTCTCCAATTTTATCTATCAGCCACGACTCGATATTCATATGAACATCTTCCAGAGTCTCAGACCACTCGAGCTCTCCTGTTTCAATAGATGATAAAACAACATCCAGCCCTGACAAAACTTCTTGTAATTCTTCAGATGTCAACACGCCGACCTTATGGAGCATTTGAGCATGAGCTCTTGATGCCAAAATATCATAGTAATACAAGCGCTGGTCAAATGAGATAGAAGCAGTGAAAGACTCTGTAAAACTATCTGTAGGCTCTTTAAACCGGCCTTGCCAAGGTTTTTTAGTGGTTTTCACAATATTTTAAATAAATAAATAAGAAGACGGCGCGAGTATATCATTTCACACAACATATGATGTAACAAACAACATGATTCACTACTAAGATATAATATCGTTTTTTTGATTCAAAAGACAAAATGATTTCAAATTTAAGAGTAGCTACAAGAAGCAGTCCTCTTGCAATATGGCAAGCAGAAGAAGTAATGCGAAGATTACAATTAGTGCAAAAGGATTTAAAATTTGAATTAATAAAGATAAAGACTGAAGGAGATAAGCTGCTCGATCGCCCATTATTTGATATTGGAGGGAAAGGTTTATTTATAAAAGAGCTTGAGCAAGCTTTAATAAATAATAAAGCAGATATTGCTATTCACTCAATGAAAGATGTCCCTGCTGAATTACCAAATAAACTTGAAATTGGTGCAGTGTTAAAAAGAGAAAATCCATGTGATGTTTTAATTTCAAATAAATACACAAGCATGGACGACATGCCTGATAAATCAATAGTTGGAACTTCGAGCCTAAGAAGAAAATTTCAATTAAAACATGTATTCCCAAAACTTATATATAACGATCTGCGTGGCAACATACATACGCGTTTGCAAAAATTAGATGACGGCAAATATGATGCAATCATCTTGGCATATGCAGGAATAAAACGACTGGGTCTTGAGAATAGAATAACATTAAATATTAATATCGATACATGTGTGCCTGCAATCGGCCAAGGAATTATTGGCATTGAGTCAAAAAAAGAGGATACAGAAATAAATAATTTACTCTCGCGTATTGAAGATGTTGAAACTAAGTGTTGCGTGCTTGCAGAGCGATCTATTAGTCATGCCCTTTCTGCAAGTTGCGAGCTACCTATTGCAGGCTATGCATCTATTACTAAAAAAAACAATATACATATAAAAGCAATTGTTGCAGATATTGATGGTACAAAAATTATTAGGAGCGAAATGAATGGGCCAGAAAACAGACCTATAGAACTTGGGGAAGCAGTTGCTAATGATTTGAAATCAAAAGGGGCAGAAAACATATTGTTAAAAATAAAGGCAGATAATGAAAAATGATCTTTTAAATAAGCTGCAAGGTATTCACATACTTATCACAAGACCTGCAGATCAATCTAAAACATTAGAATCTATCTTATCTAGTCATGGCGCTAAGGTGAGCTTATTCCCAACTATTAAAATTACTGAAAACAAAAATTTAGAAGATCATGGAGACCCAAGCATTAAGTCTCTTTCATCAAGTGATGTGATAATTTTTGCAAGCGCAAATGCCGTAAAGTTTGTAGCACCAATTATAGTCACAAAAAAACTACATTTAAAATCTTGTATTTTTGCCGCAATTGGTGATGCAACTGAAAAAAAGATGAAAGAATTTGGTTTAAAATCATGTATAAGACCAAAATCTGATTTCAACTCTGAAAATTTGCTCAAACTACCTTTTTTCAAAGATGTGGCGAACAAAAAGATTGTTATAGTGCGCGGTAACTCGGGCAGAGAATTGCTCTCACAAACTTTGAAAAACCGCGGGGCACATGTGCAATATTTAGAGGCTTATAAAAGGGAGATGCCAAAAGATGTTTGCTTTAACATTGAAGAATACTCAAACCCAGAGCTAGATCTGATCACTATTACTAGTGTTGAAATCCTACATAACTTGATACAAATTTCAGATAAAAAAAGCCTCATAGAGATAAAAAAAATACTATTAATAGCAGGAAATAAAAGAATTGGTGATGAGTGCACAAATCAAGGTTTCATACAAAAACACATTATCGCAAAGAATCCAAGTGACCAAGACATGGTTGAAGCAATACTAGATAGATACAAAAAATAATAAATACAAGTGATGGAAGATAACAACAAAAGAGAGAACGATAAAAAAAATACAGGTATAAGATTTAGTTTTATATTATTTATCTTCCTCGTAATTTTTTCATTCACTATAGCGTCAGTAATATATTGGATATGGGCAGATTATAATGAAAGAGTAACAATACTAGAGTCTGAGAAAACCAATTTTGAAGAAAAACTAAGCTCAGTGGTAGAAAATATACAAAACACAAATAAAACTTTACAAAGAAAAGCTGAAGGTTCTCTGCTAACAATCGATTCAATATATAAAGATTTAGAAAATCAAAAAGATGTCTTGCAAATATTGAAAAAAGAATTTTCTAGTATTGAAGAAAAAGTTTCAGCAAGCAAAAACTTAAACATAAAATCTGAGCTTGAATATCTTTTTCGTATAGCATCATATAGCCTAGATGTGATGCTAGACCCAATAAGTGCAAGAAATATTTTATTTATTGCAAAAGAAAGAATGAAAAAACTCACTGATAAAAAGTACGATAGTGTAAAACAGTCTTTAAATGAAAAATTAAACCTACTTTCACATTATGTAGATAATAAAAAACAAGCTTACGAAATTCTGATTGACACACAATTAATAATCAAAAATGAGCTAACAAGAAAAAACTATGATGCAGAGCTCCAAGAAAAGGTAAGTGATAATAAATTTTTTACAGAGCCAGCAGGAAAAATTTGGGATCCTATTTTAAATGCTTTAGATGATCATATAAAGATAACAAAATATAGCATGAGGTCTGACAAAATATTTAAAGAAAGGCAAAACTATAAATCATTCTTCCACATACAAGAAAATTTAACTCAAGCAATATTTTCTTTAGAATTAAGAAATGCAACTTCTTTCAATAATTCTATACAATATGCTTTGATGGAAACAAGAAATATAGAAAAAACGGATTTAAAAAATATATTAACTAAAAATTTAAAAGAATTAGAAAAAGTGAAGATACAACCCATCAAGGTTAACATGAAAGATCTTATTGAAGAATTTTCACAAACACAAAAAAAATAATACACGGTAATGAAATATCTAATTTTAATTATAATTTTCCTAATTGGTTTTATATATTCTATATCGATAATTTCTGAGCATCCTGGGGAAATAATTATTAATTATGGAACATATTCGATACAACTATCTTTATTATTTGGTATTTTTTTAGTAACAATGATCTTCATAGCTTTCTATCTAATCATCCAAATATTATCAAGCTTTACCAAATTCAAGAAGATATTCCAGGGGAAGAATAAGGAATAATATACTTATACCTTTCCTAAGTTGAAAGATTTACCAAGCCATCTCTCGAGTAAAATATTAGCTGATTTTGGATTTGAACCCAATATTTTGTCTGCAGTCTTCTGAACTTTGGGTAATAATTCTTGGTCCCTAACAATATCAGCGATTCGTAGTGGCACAACCCCTGTTTGTCGTGTTCCAAACATCTCTCCTGGGCCTCTTAAAGTTAAATCAACTTGTGCAATCTCAAAACCATTGTTGGTTTCTCTTAAAGCATTTATTCGTTGTTTAGCGATATCTGACAAAGGTGATTTGTAAACTAATATGCATGTGCTTTGGGAAGAACCTCTACCTACCCTTCCTCTCAGCTGATGTAATTGCGACATGCCTAGACGCTCTGCATTCTCTATCACTATCAAATTTGCATTTTCAACATCAACACCCACCTCTATTACCGTGGTGGCAACAAGGATATTAATTTCTCCATTTTTAAATTGCCTCATAATCTTTTCTTTTCGATCAGATTTCATGCGGCCATGAAGTAGTCCTACTTTAAACATGGGTAACATTTCAGACAAATATTCAAAAACTCTTTCAGCAGCTTCGCGCTCAAAGATCTCAGACTCTTCAATTAGTGTGCAAACCCAATAAACTTGTTTTTTTTCAGTGCAAGTTTTTTTCACGCTCTCTATTATTTCAAGACGCCTACTTTCTGAGACTGCTATAGTTGTAACTGGCTTTCGACCGGGTGGCATCTCATCAATTATCGAATGATCCATATCAGCATAAATCGTCATCGCTAAACTTCTAGGAATAGGCGTTGCTGTCATTATAAGTTGGTGTGGGTGCTTATGACTGTCTTTATTATGGAGAGCCATTCTTTGATGCACACCAAATCTATGTTGTTCATCTATTACAATCAAACAAAGATTTTTAAACTCAACAGTATCCTGTATTAATGCATGTGTACCCAAAATAATATCGATTTTCCCAGTGCTAATTAAACTTAGAACAGAACGACGCGATTTTGTGCTTAAACTTCCAGTTAATAACCCCACTTTTAAGTTTAAATCCTCCAACCACTGACTAAAATTACGATAATGCTGCTCAACTAAAATTTCAGTTGGTGCCATAAAAGCTACCTGAAAGCCATTTTCTACAACCATTAAGCATGCAGCTAAAGCTACAAGCGTCTTCCCGCACCCTACATCTCCCTGGAGTAATCGATTCATAGGCGTATCTCCTTTCATATCAGACATAATTTCACCTATAGTTCTTTTTTGTGCGCTGGTTAATGAGAAAGGCAAATCTGATATTAATTTATCAAATAATTTTCCATCGTTTTTTAACGATTTAGATTTATGCTGTCTATTTTTATCTCTTAACAAATTAATACTCAGTTGATGAGCTAACAATTCTTCAAAAATTAATCTTTGTTGGGCAACGTGCCTATTACTCATAAGAGCTGATAGATCTAAGTCGGCTGCCGGGTTATGCACTATATTGAGTGCATCTAGTAAACTGGGGTAATCTTTTCCTAATATATTCTCTATAACCTCACTAGAGCTATCATTCCAATTATCTTCAGCCCATAAAAATGCTTGTCTGATTAGTTTTCTTATTCTAATTTGGTGCAATCCTGTTGTAGTAGGATAAATTGGGGTAAGGCTCTCTGGCATCGGCAGAAAATGATCTTTTTCAATAATGTTGTATTCTGGGTGTATCATCTCCAATATTGATCCTGTGGCCCTCACTGTGCCAAAACAACGTACGCGTGAACCTTTACTCAATTTTTCTTTTTGTTGGTTGTTGAAATAGAAAAAGCGTAAATTGAGATTACCTGTGTCATCATTAATTCTCGCTATAAGTACACGTCGACCCTGAAATGCAATCTCACAGTGAAGAATCTCACCTTCAACTAAAGCATGCGCGTCTGACTTAAGGGCTCCTATAGGTGTTAACTGGGTTCTATCTTGATACCTGATAGGGAGATGAAATAATAAATGCTCAACACTTAGGATACTAAGACGAGATAACTTTTCAGCTATTTTCGGGCCAACACCTTGTAAATCAAGTAATGAAGCAGGCATATTAGAACCTGTTTAATGCTTTATTGTTAGGTTTTATAAAAAATATTTTCCAGCATTATAATTGCATGATTGCATCCATTTCTACACTAGCATCCTTTGGTAAATCATTAACTCCAACAACTGCGCGCGCCGGATAAGGTGAATCAAAATATTCAGACATAACTTTATTAACAATTGAGAAATTAGATAAGTCTTGTAAAAAAATATTTAATTTCACAATTTTCGATAAATCGCCACCTGCCGCTTCTGCCACCGCGGATAAATTATCAAAAACTCTTTTGATCTGTAACTCAAAATCTCCCGTTTCAAGCTCCATAGTCTTTGGATCGAGAGGTATCTGTCCTGATAAATAAACTACGCCGCTAACATTGACTGCTTGCGAATATGTCCCTATTGCTTCCGGGGCTTGGTCGGTTTTAATAATCTTACGATCCATAAATTAAAATAATAAAACTACCCAATTGCACGAACTACTTTGTGTATATTTGATAAAGTTCGAATAGCTTTTATAACATCCGCTAAAGCCTTCCTGTTGGGAATATCAACAAGAAAAGTTAAGGATGTGTAATTTCCTTCGTTCTCTTCTATATTAACACCGGCTATATTACGACCTTGGTTTGCTATTGTGCTTGCAATTCCTGCAAGCGATCCACGTTGACTTTTTGTAATCACACGTATCTTCGCTGGAAAATCGCGATTAATATCATCCGCCCACTCAATATCTATTGTTGTTTCTGGATTTTTTTGAAACTTGGAAAAATTATTACAAGCTTGCCTATGAACAACTAGTCCATGACCAGCAGAAGCTGCGCCTACGACCGGATCTCCTGGTATTGGGTGGCAGCAGTTCGCAAAACTAACAACCATACCTTCTGTACCTTTAATGAAAAGGCTCTTAGCTCTTCTTCTACGCAATAACCATGACCGCCAAGTACTTGGTTTTTTAAAACTTTGTTGTTCTCCGCCTACAATCCGCTGCGCCAAGATTGGAGCCATTAAATTACCAAGACCAACTTCTTTGCATAAATCTTCAACACAAGTAATTTTTTTACTTTTTAAAAAAGGTTTTACTTGCTCAAATGAAGTTTCCTTAAGCGAAGAACTATGCCTTCTTAAAGATTCATCTAATAACCTTTCACCTAAATCGATAGCTTGCTGATCTTGAAGATTTTTTAAATAATGTTTAATGCTACCCCTTGCTTTAGCAGTGACCACAAAATCAAGATGAGCTGGGCTTGGTTTCCCAACTGAAGATCTAATCACTTCAACAGTTTGACCATTCCTAAGTGTAGTGCTTAAAGGTGAATGAATCTTATCGATTTTTACACCTATCGCATTTTTTCCAATATCACTATGTACAGCATATGCAAAATCCAATGCTGTTGCTTCTCTCGGCAATTCCATAATATCTCCTGCAGGAGTGAACACATACACTTCGTCTGGGAATAAGTCTATTTTTACATTTTCCAGGAATTCAAAAGAGTTTCGTGCCGATTGCTGTATCTCTAGAATATTATTTAACCATTCTCTGGCATGGTTATGTGCTGCACTATTATCTGCAGTTTTGTATTTCCAATGGGCAGCAATACCAGCAGCTGCAATATTATCCATATCTTCAGTGCGTATCTGCAACTCAAGAGGCGTGCCCTGCAGACCAAATAAAACTGTATGTAGTGATTGATACCCGTTAGCTTTAGGGATTGCAATATAATCCTTAAATTTTCCAGGTACCGGTTTATAGAGATTATGTACTGCGCCCAAAGTTCGATAACATGCGTCTATATCATTCACAATTAATCGGAAACCATAAACATCAAAAACTTCACTAAATGAAAGTTTTTTCACGCGCATCTTTTTGTAAATACTATATACAGTTTTTTCTCGGCTGATTACTTTTGTTTTTATTCCAGAATCTTGCAAACAAGCAAGCAATGCAGCGCCCGTTTTTGACATAAGTTCTTTCCTATTCCTACGTCTCTTTTTTATTGCATTTTGTAAGACTTTGTAGCGAATAGGGAATAGGGATTGAAAAGATAAATTTTCAAGTTCCTGACGCATCTTATTTATACCAAGTCTCAAAGCTATTGGGACGTATATATCTAAAGTCTCTCGAGCAATGCGCCTTTTTTTGTCATGAGACATAACATTCAAAGTGCGCATGTTATGTAGACGGTCAGCTAATTTTACTAGAATGACTCTAAGATCATTTACCATTGCAAGTAGCATCTTAGCCAAATTATCAGCATCGGCTTCTGCTCTTGAAGAAAAATCAATATTTTCTAGCTTGCTTACACCATCAACCAATGAAGCAACTTCGTACCCAAATTCTTTTTCAATATTATCTTTGCTGATCGGCGTATCTTCAATTATGTCATGTAATATTGCGGCCGATATGGTTGCCGAATCCATATTCATGTCAGCTAAAATTGTAGCTGCAGATAATGGGTGATAGATATAAGGTTCGCCACTGACCCTTTTCTGCCCTTTGTGTTGCTCAGAGCTGAAAATATAAGCACGTTTAATATCTTGTATTTGATTAGGCTCGAGATATGTAGACAACTGCTGCCATAGGTTGCCTTCTAAGAGCTCAATTGCTTCCAGCGGCCTATTAGTTTTTGTATCCTGCGTGGTGTTTAAATTATATACGTTTCTTTTCTTGCTTTTTTTACTAGCGGATATTTTACTTTCTGTAATTATTTTTTGAGACCGAGGCACTTCAACTCATTCCTCTATGAGGTTTCATTATCCTGACCACCTTCTTGCATTTCATCCTCAAAAGGGGTTTGGGGGGGTTCTACTGATTCATCCAATACATGGGCGCCAATTTTACCTTCAGCTATTTCGCGTAAAGCCACAACCGTTGCTTTATCATTCTCCCACTCTACAGTTGGTTCGTTTCCCATTAATAACTGTCTTGCTCGCCTACTTGCGACGAGAACTAATTCAAAACGATTACGAACATTTTTCAAACAATCTTCTACTGTTACTCTTGCCATTCTATTTTCCTAAATTTATAGATTAAAATTTCTAAGGTAAATTTTACCTTACTCGCATAATAATCGCTCAATTAGATCGATATTTTCTTTTTTGCCATATTTTTGGCTATTCTGAGGATATTGCATTATTGACAGAAGATGCTCAGCAGCATCCTGGAATTCATCATTTATGACGAAAAAGTCATAATTTTTATAATGACTAATCTCGCTTTTTGCTTTTTTCATTCTAGATGCAATCTCGGCATCACTGTCTTGAGAACGCTCTATTAACCGGTGCTGCAAGACTTCAAGTGATGGGGGTAATATAAAAATACTAATTGCATTAGAAAAAACTTTTTTCAATTTTTCTGCCCCCTGCCAATCCACATCAAATAAGATTGATTTATTTGCCTCAACTAGTTTTTCTATTGCTTTTTTAGATGTCCCATAATAATTACCAAAAACTTTTGCATATTCTGCAAAGTCATTGTTTTCTATCATTTGCTCAAATAGTGCTTTTGTAATAAAAAAATAATCATCGCCATCAGATTCCCCGGGCCGCATAGGGCGGGTTGTATGTGATATTGATAGAACAAAATCGTCATGCGACTGTGTTATTGCTTGAATCAAACTTGTTTTACCTGCACCAGAAGGAGCTGAAATAATAAATAAACTTTTTTTATATTCTTCCATGTCTTAGAAGGGTTAAATATAAGTCTTTAAATTTGTGTCCAAGGTTACTCTCTAAACTCTAACAGTCAAAGGGATAAAATATTAATATTTGACAATATTAATAATATCTAATATATTAACACTATAGTGTTTTTCTATAAACACGAACAAAAAGCCCAAGGATGGGCTTTTTTTTTATATATCCCTAAAAACACATAATTTCCCTAAATGCTTGTCCTGATTAACAAAAAATTAATTTTTTTGAGCTATAATTACAAAAGAAGCAGTGGATGTCGTAATTTATGTTTGACATTAACGTCATGATTACAGCATTCTATATGGGTAACCTACGTAGGAGACTAAAATGAGAAAAATAAAAACATTGATGTTGGCAGCGTGCAGCGTAGTTATGGTAGCTACAGGTTGTGCTGCAGGTGGCGGAGATGCTGCGTTAGCTCTTGAAACAGCTAATATGGCGATTTCTTGCTGCGATGCGAATGCACATCGTTTAAATAAAATGTTTTACGAAGCACAAAAGAAATAAATATATTTCGATTGTATAAAAAAGGCCCGCTTGCGGGCCTTTTTTTGTTGCATGTTCTGAAGATTTAAGTGTGAAACAAGCTCTTTGTATTACATTGCATACTGTAGCCTGAACGACCATCCATTCGCTGAGTCTTCATTTTGATACAAAACTGTTTCAGTCCCTCCTGGGCTTCCATCAACATCCAAATGCACTCTATTTAAACTTACACGAACATTGTTGGTTGGAAACCAGTTGACACCAAGCACTGTGCGATTTAACTCTATCTCATCTGTAAGTGCTTTATTGTCTATTTCATATTCTTCGAAACGTGCTACAAGTTGCCATGCACCCCATTCATTTTTAATACCAGACGGCTTATCAAACTTTGCATCTTTCCACTTCCATTTTCTTGATTCACCCGTCAAAAAGTAAGTTGCACCTAAATAATAACCGTCGAAATCAAGATCAGCGCTTGTATCCGCGCCGTCTACGTCAACATCAACATCTTCAGCAACAAATGTAAATGGACCGTTCTGATAAGCAAATTCTAGGCCTGTAGTGTCTACGTCGCCTGCTTCCGAGACAGAAGTAAATGTCCTGCTAGCAACCGTGTGAATACCTAAATTTTGTTTAGTTGTAAAAGTGTTGAATTCAAAATCTTGGCTTGTTTTAGTTAAGCCAAAATGCATAAAGTGATTTTTCTCGCCCATGCTTGGCATGACACTCAAGCGAAAACCAGTAAGGTAAGAATCTTCTTCAGTTGAATCATCACCCAAATTTTTCTTTCTTTCTTTTTCAGTGTCATATATACCTATTGTTCCAGACACAGGTATGCCACCAAAAAGATTTTTATCAGCAAATCCTAAAACAATGCCAGCGAACGATGGCATTGAGGATAAATTATTTGCATATAATACTTCCTCAACTACTGAACGTTCGATAGTTTCTATCCATTTAGAACCAGTACGTTCTTCAAGCATGGTCGGCAATTTAAATTTACCCGCCTGAACCCAGAATGGCTTCAAGTCGAGCTTAATATAAGCTGAATCAATCTTATCCTTATCTGCCGTGCCATCGGAGTCAGTCGATTCGTGGTCAACATTTTGCACCCATTTATACGACCAGTGTTTACCTGATTGGCCGCTGATGTAAATACGGGAACGGCGCCATTCGTTTTCTTCTGCAGAGCTATCATTTGTGCTATTGAGCCCACTGTCATAACTATCCATGTCAAACATTAACCGTCCACCAATTTTGAATTTATTACCATTGCTAGACTTAATTTTGATGCCCCCACCAGTTGTTGAGATTGTTAAATTCTCTTTTTTTGATTTTACATATCCACTTTTTGGCTTCTTCTCTGCAGATTGCTGCATTGCGTTTACTTTAGCTTGCAAATCCTGGACCTTGTCTAACAAAGCAGCATATTCAGCGTCTGATACTGATAGAGCTGGCTTTGCTGTAACAACTAGAAGCGCTGCGAATGTGGCTGTTAACGTGCGTTTCAACATTTGAACCTCCTTAAATTAACTACAGGCGTAATTATCTAGTCTCTTTATTACAAATTAGTGATAAAAATATGATGGTTTTATGAAAAATGTTGCATTTTTATTAAGTAAATCAAAACTAAAAAATCCTAAAAAATTCCTATAAAGAAATATTTCTGTAATAAAAATACTGTAAAAATGCTTCTGTCACTAAAGAAAACAACTATCGATTAGGAGGGTTTGTGCCAATACTTAAAAAACTAACTGTAATATTGATATTTTTCACAATCTTTTCATCAGGTCAGATAATGGCTCGCGACACAATACAGATTGTGGGCTCTTCAACTGTATACCCCTTTGCAACAATCGTAGCTGAAAAATTTGGCAAAAAAAATGATTTTAAAACGCCGATAATTGAATCCACAGGCTCAGGTGGCGGCCTGAAACTCTTTTGCTCGGGGGTGGGAACTAAAACACCAGATATCACTAATTCTTCTCGAAAAATCAAGAAAAAAGAAGTAAAAAAATGTAACGAAAATAACGTAGGTGGTGTAACTGAAGTCAAAATTGGATATGACGGTATCGTTATAGCTAACTCAAAAAAAGCGAAACAAATAGAAATGACACGTATGGATATTTACCTAGCGCTAGCTAAAGATATCCCTAACCCAGATGGATCAGCGAGCTTTGTGCCTAATCCATACAAAACATGGAAAGATGTTAATAAAGTCCTCCCAGACATTAAAATTGAAGTTCTTGGCCCACCACCCACTTCAGGCACACGAGATGCATTTGTAGAACTTGTGCTCGAAAAAGGTGGTTGTAAAAAGATCAAGTGGATTACAGCAATGAAAAAGAAGGATAAGAACAAATACAAAGCCTACTGTCATTCAATTCGCGAAGATGGAGGTTATGTTGAAGCCGGAGAAAATGACAATCTAATCGTTTCAAAATTGGATGCTAACCCTAATGCTCTTGGCGTATTTGGTTTTAGCTTCTTAGATCAAAATTCAAATGTAATACAAGGGGCTATCATTGAAGGAGTGTACCCTGATTTTTCTGCGATAGCAGATGGCAGCTACTCTGTCTCAAGGCCTCTATATTTCTATGTTAAAAATGCACACTTAGATGTTATCCCTGGAATGCGTGAATATGTTAATGAGTTTATGAGCAATTCAGCAACTGGTGATGATGGGTATTTAGCTGCAAGAGGCATGATCCCAATGCCAGAGGCTGAAAGAGCAAAATCTGTCCCAAAAGTTCTTAGTTTTACCCCAATGTAAATTTAGCAAGTGCATTAAGGGCTCATTTATATGAGCTTTTTTTATCAAAATTTTCTTTCAACGGAAAATTCTGCCAAACTAATCAAAGCATCTTTAAATATTGAACTATCAAGAGAAGAAAGAGAAGATTGGGCTAAATTGGAATATTTTCTTGCTACCTTAAAACAATATTCGATAGCGCCTGTTCGATGTAATACACTAATTATTTCATCCACCTCATCTAAACTACCATTCTTAATAGCTTCAGTTATGAGTGTTCGATCTCGCCCGCTTGAATTTTTTATAGCATGTATTAAAGGTAGGGTTGGTTTTCCTTCAGCAATATCATCTCCAATATTTTTTCCTATATCTGATGACTCGCTCATAAAATCCATAACATCATCAGCAACCTGGAATGCTATACCAAGGTTCTTTCCATAATTAGAAAAACAAAGCTCTATATTATTATCAGCTCCACAAACAAGAGCTGATGAGCTGGCAGCAGCATCAAATAATTTAGCTGTTTTATGCTGTACTACGTTTAGGTACTGCTCTTCTGTTACCTTTATGTTGTGCGAGTTAAGCAACTGCATGACTTCGCCCTCTGCTATTTTATTTGTAGCATTAGCCATAATACCCATAACTCTCATATCATCTAGTTCGACCATCATCTCGAAGGCGCGTGAATATAAAAAATCACCCACCAGAACGCTTGCTTCATCACCCCAGACCTTATTAGCAGTATCTTGCCCTCTTCTAAGGTTTGAAGCATCAACTACATCATCATGCAATAAAGTAGCAGTATGAATAAACTCTATGAATGTACCTACATTGATATGGTGGTCTCCTTGGTAATTCTGGGCTTTGGAGACTAAAGCTACCAAAGTAGGCCTGATACGCTTCCCTCCAGCACGGATGATATATGACGAAAGCTGGCCTATTAAAGGCACCTCAGAAGCCAGTGATTGATTGATCAAATCATTGATTTTTGCCAAATCATCCGATACTAGGTCATGTATTTCCGAAATATCCATTATTCTTTGCTGTTTTTTTGTATTTTCCTTGCTACATTATATCCCTCTTTTATTGACCAAATATCAAGTGATCTGTAAGATTTCGTTTCTTTTTTTGATGTATCGGGGATTTGACCATGTATGTAGTATTTGCAACAGGCGGTAAACAATATCGAGTTTCACAAGGTGATGTGATTCAAGTCGAAAAAATAGATGCTAAAGAAGGCGAGGAGATCAGTTTCAATGATATCTTGATGCTTTCAGACGGCAAAAAGGTATCTATTGGCACCCCTTACCTAAAAAAAGGGAAAATAACAGCCAAAATAAAAAAACATGCACGCCATAAAAAAATTGAAGTAATAAAATTTAAAAGACGAAAACATTACCATAAGCAAATGGGGCATAGACAATGGTATACTGAAATAGAAATATCAAATATTGAGGCGTAATAGGCAGAAGGGTAAATAAATGGCGCATAAAAAAGCAGGTGGTAGCTCAAAAAATGGCAGAGATTCGGAATCAAAACGACTTGGTGTTAAGTGTTTTGGTAGCGAACATGTGAAAGCTGGGAATATAATTGTACGTCAACGGGGAACGCGTTTTCACCCTGGACCAAATGTTGGGATTGGCAGAGATCACACATTGTTTGCAAAAATGGATGGGGTTGTAAAATTTACAAAAAAAGGGCCAAAATTAAAGAAATACGTTAGCGTTACACCAGATTAACCTTCATTAATACGCGCTTAATATATGCCCTGCTTGCAGGGCTTTTTAATGCATATTGGAAACAAGTTGAATTATGAATAAAAAAGGTGAAGCAAATGAAATTTGTCGATGAAGCTTTTTTTTCTGTGAAGGCAGGTGACGGTGGTGATGGTTGTGCCAGCTTCAGGCGTGAAAAATTTATACCTTTGGGCGGCCCCGACGGCGGTGACGGTGGTGATGGAGGTAGCGTATACATAGCTGGTAATAGCAGCCTTAACACTTTGTCAGATTTTAGGCATAAAAAAAACTTTATGGCAAAAAATGGGGAGAAAGGGAAAGGCAAAAAACAAACAGGTAAAAATGGCGAAGATCTTATCATTGAAGTTCCTGTAGGCACTTTGATACGCGATGACGATTTACAAGAAGCACTTGGAGACATAGTAAAAGATGGTCAAAAACTTTTAATTGCTAAAGGGGGAGTACGCGGTGTAGGAAACATCCGCTTTAAAAGCTCAAGAAACCGCTCACCCAGGCAATTCACAAAAGGAACACTTGGTGAAAATAGAAATATATATATTGAGCTAAAATTACTTGCAGATGTAGGATTGCTGGGTTTGCCAAACGCTGGGAAATCAACACTGGTTAGTAGCTTAAGTGATGCAAGACCAAAAATTGCTGACTACCCCTTCACAACATTACACCCAAGCCTTGGTGTAGTAAGTGTTGGAGAAATTAGAAGTTTTGTAATGGCCGACATTCCGGGAATCATTGAGGGTGCGGCTCAAGGAGTAGGGCTTGGGATTAATTTCCTAAAACACTTATCTCGCACTGGTTTATTGTTACACATAGTAGATGTATCGCCGGAAGCTGATATTTCAGATATAACTCAAGCTTTTAAGGTTATAGAAAAAGAACTATGGGAATCTCAAGAGAATATAGCTAGCAAAGAAAGATGGCTTGTTTTCAATAAGATTGACACAATCAATAAAAAAGATCATCAAAAAATACTCGATCAAGTCACAAATACGTTACAGTGGGAAGGTCCCGTATTTTTTATTTCAGCAGTAACTAAAGAAGGCACAGAGCAACTAAAAAATAGTATTATGGAATATATTGAAAAACATGATTAGATCAAGCACAGAACTAGGTCTTAGTAAGCGCTGGGTAATTAAAATTGGCAGCTCACTTGTTACTAATAATGGCCGTGGCCTCAACACAAAACAAATCCAAAATTGGGCAGACCAAATCAATGAACTAATCCAATCGGGAAAAGAAGTGGTTATAGTATCTTCAGGGGCTATTGCTGAAGGAATGAATAGATTGGGTTGGGAAACAAGGCCGGAAGCTTTGCATGAGCTACAAGCTGCGGCAGCTGTGGGACAAATGGGCTTGATACAAGCATACGAAGTTGCACTTGCAAAGCACAATTTACATAGTGCGCAAGTGTTACTTACTCATGATGACATGATGGATCGTCGACGCTACCTGAATGCTAAAACTACATTACGTAAATTGTTAGAATTAAAAACTATTCCAGTAGTCAATGAGAATGACACAATCTCAACAGAAGAAATCGAGCTTGGAGATAACGATACTTTAGCCTCATTAGTTGCAAACCTCGTAGAAGCAGACCTCATGATCATTCTTACAGATGTCGAAGGCTTATATAGTGGCAACCCAAAAGATAAACCAAATGCTAAATTGATTGAAGAAATCAATGTTAACGATCCAGCATTAGAAGAATACGCCGGGCATAGCAAAGGAGAATTTGGCAGAGGCGGGATGAAAACAAAAATACTTGCTGCGAAACGCGCTGCCAGGTCAGGAGCATGTGCTTGGATTGCCAATGGAGAAGAAAAAGATATCCTGCAGAAAATAACTATGGGCAAAAAATACGGAACACGCATTCTTGCTGAAACAGAACCCTTAAATGCACGGAAACAGTGGATTGCTAACCATCTTAAAGCGAAAGGAACTGTAGTGATTGATTCTGGTGCAAGTAAAGTTATTAGTAAATTTGGGAAAAGCTTGCTGGCAGTTGGCGTATCCAGAGTAAAAGGTGATTTTGAGCGCGGCGATGTTGTTAAATGTGTTGATTCAAGTGGTACTGAAATAGCTCTTGGGCTTATAAACTATAACGCTTCGGAAACTAAAAAAATTATTGGTAAATCAAGTGATGAAATCTTTCAAGTGCTTGGTTTTGTGGGTGAACCAGAGTTAATTCACAGAGACAATCTGGTGCTTCTGTAAAAGAAAAAATGAAATTATAATCGCTTTGCGTGAAATGCAAAAAAAGACAAAATTACATAGATTTTATCTGAGAATTAAGACGGCTTTTATGCCGCGCTGCCTTGTTTTTATCAAGCAAACCCTTGTTTGCAGCAGAGTCTATGATCGGAACAGCTTTTTTATATTCTTCAGCAGCTAATTCTTTCTCCCCTTTCTCTAGAGCTTTTTTGACATTCTTGATAGAAGTGCGCATAGACGATCGCATAGAGGAATTCCTTTGCCTCCGGTTTTCTGCCTGTCTAGCACGCTTTGCTGCTTGTTTGCTATTTGCCAATATATACTCACTAACATTATGTTCTAAGGTGGCGTACTATCCTTATTCAGACCCCTTTTGTCAACCTTATGCGGCAACTTTAACGCGTTATTCGTATAATAATTGCACAAAAGAATAAATATGAGCAATAAATTAATAAAATCAACAATTGTTGTGTCTGTAATGACCTTTTTTTCAAGGATATTAGGTTATCTAAGAGACGCTGTTATATTTATATTCATAAGTAATACGAATGGCGCATTAGACGCGTTTTTTGTTGCGTTTAGAATACCAAATTTCTTAAGAAGAGTTACTGCTGAGGGCGCCTTTTCAACCGCTTTCGTTCCTGTCTTCACTGAATATAAGGAGCTACAGGACAAAAAAGAGACAAAAAATCTTATAGATAATACCCTGGGAACTCTATCTTTGAGTCTACTTATAATCACTGCTATAGGAATTTTTGCGGCCCCCCTAATCATTGCAATATTTGCACCTGGTTTCTACGTAGAAGACGATTCTCGAAGCATATTAGCCGCAGACTTGCTCCAGATAATCTTCCCTTACATATTCTTTATATCTTTAACAGCAATGGCCGGCAGTATTCTCAATTCCTATGGAAAGTTTGCAGCATTTTCTTTTGCGCCTGTTTTTTTAAATTTAAGCCTCATAATTGCCACTGTATTCTTTGCAAGATCATTAGAAACCCCGGTTAAAGCCTTAGCTATTGGTGTTTTTATTGGGGGGATCGCGCAACTTTTATTCCAAATACCTTCATTATATAAATTGGGTTTAGTGCCGCGTTTTAAATTAAATTATAAACATGAGGGTGTAAGACGTATATTTAAGCTTATGCTTCCTGCAATATTTGGTTCATCAATAGTCCAAATTAATCTTTTATTTGATACTTTAGTAGCATCTTTTTTGGCAATTGGAAGTGTTAGTTGGTTATATATTTCAGATAGGTTTGTCGAACTTCCATTAGCGATCTTTGGAATTGCAATTGCAACAGTGCTTCTTCCAAAACTATCCTCAATACATGCAAAAAAAGATAACAAGGGTTTCAATGAAACACTGAATTGGGCGGCAAAAACAAGTCTTTTAATTTCTCTGCCATCTATGATTGGCCTAATACTGCTTGCAGAACCACTATTGGTAACGTTGCTACAATATCGGGAATTTAGTCAATTTGATACGACAATGGCGTCTATGAGCCTAATAGCATTTTCTACAGGTTTGCCCGCTTTTATTTTTATTAAAATTTTTGCTCCGGCTTTTTATTCAAGACAAGATACAAAAACACCAGTCAAGGCTGGCGTAATTGCAATGATTGCAAATATAGCAATGAATATACTGTTTGTATTTTTATGGTTCCATTTTGAATGGGCAGGGCCACACGCAGGTCTTGCTCTTGCTACATCCCTTTCTGCATACTTGAATGCTGGGTTATTAATTTCATATCTTCTAAAAGGCAACTTTTATTCAATCAGCCCAACGCTGAAAAAGACAACAATCTCCATAGTAATTGCCTGTATTGTTATGTCGGTAATAGTATTTTACTTAACACCGGGTTTAGATACATGGGCAACATGGGCCGTAGGTGAAAGAATATTTAATTTATTGCTTTTAATTTTATTAGGGGCTGTCAGTTATTTTATAACACTCGTAGCACTTAAAGTTAAACTCAAAGAATTCTGGTTAATAAAAACATAATGTATTTTTTACGTGATTATCAAAATTATCGGACGCAAACTCGCGGCTGTGTTGCAACAATTGGAAATTTTGATGGGATACATTTAGGACATCAACATATGATTAATGAGGTTAAAAATGCTGCGAAAATAAATTCTTTACCAAGTGTAATCATAACTTTTGAGCCACTACCAAAAGAATTTTTACAAACAGATAATATGGTAGATAGGCTCTTAACTTTAAAAGAAAAATTGTCAATTTTAGAAAGGATAAATGTAGATACAATATTATGTTTACGTTTCAATAATGAGCTCGCAAATATGTCATCAGAAGATTTCATAAAAGAAATCCTAGTAAAAAAAATAAATGCAAAACATTTAATTGTCGGTGATGATTTTCATTTTGGCAAAAATAGAACAGGAAACACTCAATTACTACATGATGCATCAAAAATATATGATTTTAAGTTAACACAAATATCTACTTATGAGATTGATGATGATAGAGTAAGCAGCAGTAGAATTAGAAAGCTGCTAAAAGATGGTGACATAATAAATGCACAAAAGCTTTTAGGTAGGCATTACGAAATGTCTGGTAATGTGATTTATGGTGATAATTTAGGAGCAAAACTAGGATTTCCAACAGCAAATATTAAAAGAAGTAGGCCCGCTATTTTAAAGGGTGTTTTCGTGGTTGCTATTAAAGGTTTAGAAAATGACTTATATGGTGTAACCAATGTAGGTAACCGGCCAACTGTCGGCGGAATAGAGAATAGAGTAGAAACACATATATTTGATTTTAATAAAAACATTTATGGAGCACATATTAGAATAATATTTTTAAAAAAAATAAGAGATGAAGTCCGTTTTGACTCAGTAGAACAACTTAAAGAACAAATTGAAAAAGATATATTAACTGCAAAAGAATATTTGAAAAAAATAAGTGAGTAATTATAAAAATACATTAAATCTGCCAAAAACCACATTCTCGATGCGTGGGAATCTGCAAGCCCTTGAGCCAAAAATACTTGAAAAATGGGAGAAAATTGCCTTATACACAAGCATCAGAAAATATTCTAAAGGGAAAAAGAAGTTCATACTCCACGATGGCCCACCATATGCTAACGGTGATATCCATATTGGTCATGCCGTCAATAAAGTATTAAAAGATATAATAATAAAAAGTAAAACATTATCTGGGTACGACGCACCATATATACCAGGATGGGACTGCCACGGGTTACCAATTGAGCTGCAAGTCGAAAAAAAATTTGGGAAACCTGGTGAAAAGATCTCTGAAAAAGAATTTCGTAATGCATGTCGAAAATATGCAAATGAGCAAATTGAAAAACAAAAAATAGATTTTATTAGATTGGGTGTCTGTGGTGAGTGGGATACACCCTACTCAAGTCAAGACTATGCATTTGAATCAAATGTGATCGATACCCTGAGCAATATACTCTCTAAAAATCACATACAAAAAGGGTCAAAGCCTGTGCATTGGTGCACTGCATGTAAATCTGCGCTAGCAGAAGCTGAAGTTGAGTATGATGATTACTGTTCGCAAGCAATTGATGTATGTTTCCCGGTTATTGATATTGAAAAGTTTTCAGACTCTCTAAATTTATCAAAACCAATTAAAAGCGCATCAGTATTAATCTGGACAACCACTCCTTGGACACTTCCAGCAAACGAAGCTGTATGTCTCCATCCAAACATAGACTATTCTTTAATAGAAATGAAAAATGAGCATGTGCTTATTGCAACTAATCTTATAGAAATTGTTTGTAAAAAATATAGCGCTGACTACATTAAATTAGGAAGCTGCAAAGGATCAAAATTAGAAAATAAATTATTACAACACCCTTTTAATAACAAACAAATCCCTATAATTTGTGGCGAACATGTAACAACTGATTCCGGCACCGGAGCAGTTCATACAGCACCAGGGCACGGCCTGGACGATTACGTTGTGGGGCAGAAATATAACCTGCCTATAAATAATCCTGTAGATGAAAAAGGCTATTTTGTAGAAGGGACAAATTTATTTTCAGGAAAAAACATTTTCGATTGCAACAAAGAAATAATCAAAATATTAGATGAAAAAAGTATGCTGATACATAAAGAAGAGATTACACATAGCTATCCACACTGCTGGAGACATAAGACACCCTTAATATTTAGAGCTACTGAGCAATGGTTTATAAGTATGGATAAAAATAAACTCAGGGAAAAAAGTCTGAAAAACATAAATAAAGTTACATGGATACCAGACTGGGGTAAGAAAAGAATTTATGGCATGGTGGAAAATAGACCAGATTGGTGTATTTCTAGACAGAGGAAGTGGGGTGTCCCTATAACATTATTTGTGCATAAGAAAACAGGTGAGCTGCACCCGAAAACTACTACACTATTTAAGAAAATAGCAGCACTGGTAAAGCAAAATGGTGTTGATGCTTGGTTTGATCTAAAAAATAATGACTTGCTGGGGCCGGAATCAGAAGAATACGAGAAAATAACGGATACGTTAGATGTGTGGTTCGACTCAGGCGTTACGCATAATTGCGTGTTATCTAAAAACAAAAATCTAAGTTTTCCTGCAGACCTTTATTTAGAGGGGTCTGACCAACATAGAGGGTGGTTTCAGTCGTCTCTGTTGACATCAGTTGCTATGCATGGAGTAGCGCCATACAAACAAGTATTAACACATGGATTTACAGTAGACGCAAAAGGGCAAAAAATGTCTAAGTCAAAGGGTAATGTAATTGCTCCCCAAAAAGTGATAAACAAGCTAGGAGCAGACATCTTGCGACTTTGGGTTTCTTCAACTGATTACAGTGCAGAAATCACAGTATCTGATGAAATATTACAACGCACATCTGATGCTTATAGAAGAATTCGAAACACCATGCGCTATCTATTAGCAAATTTAGGTGACTTTAATCCTGAGACAGATATTGTAGAAAAAGAAAAATTATTAGTTTTAGATCAATGGGCAATAAATACCACTGCTTCATTGCAAAAAGAGATCATAGATTTATATGAAAATTATATTTTTCACGAAATATATCAAAAAATTCATAATTTTTGCGTAAATGACATGGGTAGTTTCTATCTTGATGTAACAAAAGATAGGCAATACACAACTCAACCTAGCAGCGTTGCCAGAAAGTCAGCACAAACATCAATGTTCTACATAGTAAACGCATTAGCTAGATGGCTAGCTCCAATAATGCCATTTACTTCTGAAGAGATTTGGGAGCATTTGCCGGGTGAAAATAAAAATTCGGTATTTTTATCCAGTTGGTACGACTTAGATAAAAAAACTAATCACACGGGAACAATTAAAAACAAAGATTGGCTAAAAATAATGGATGTACGTAGCTTAGTAAGCAAACATTTAGAATTACTACGAAATCAAGATGAGATTGGGTCATCGCTTGATGCAGAAGTAAAAATATATTGCACAGAAGATACATATAATAGCTTAAAGAAATTGGGAGATGAGTTACATTTTGTGCTAATTACATCTAAAGCATCTATTACAAAAAATGAAAGCAGCATTACTGGTGCAGAAGAGACACTGAAAACTGGTGAAAAAATTATTATTGCAGCACAGGCATGTAAAGACGAGAAATGCTCAAGATGCTGGCACAGAAAAGAAGATGTGGGTAAACATAAAGACTTTGAGGACCTGTGTGAAAGATGCATTACCAATATAAACGGTGCAGGTGAAAAAAGACTTTATGTTTAAAATATGCTCCAGATCTTGGGCAATTATCTTTTGTAGTATTTTAGCTGACCAATATACAAAAATAATCGCCGTAGAGCATTTAAGTTACCATGAGCCAGTAGCTGTACTTCCTTTCCTAAACTTCTTTTTAACTTACAATGAAGGGGCAGCTTTTAGCTTTCTTAGTGAAGCTGGGGGATGGCAAAGATGGTTTCTTATTGTAATATCTGTGGCCATCTGCCTTGCCATTGTAAATTTTTTGAGACAATTAGACACAAAACATACAATACAAAGAATAGGCTTAATTATTTTGTTAAGTGGTGCTATAGGAAATTTAATTGATAGAATAAGAAATGGCTATGTAATTGACTTCATACAAATCTATTATGAAAACTGGTACTGGCCAACTTTTAATATTGCAGACTCATTAATAACGATAGGAGTTGTTATACTTGCCACGGATATATTAATTTTTGAAAAAAGAAGAGTAAATGATAGTTAATCTTGCAAATCCAAGAGGGTTTTGCGCAGGAGTAGATCGCGCAATCGATATTGTGAAAAAAGCCATTGAAATACATGGAAGTCCGATTTATGTGCGCCATGAAGTAGTACATAATAAATTTGTAGTTGCTGATCTTATGGAAAAGGGTGCAGTCTTTGTTGAAGAAATTGACCAAGTTCCTGATGGATCAACGCTAATATTTAGTGCCCATGGCGTTTCTCAAGAAGTAAGAAAAAAAGCTGAAGCACGAAACCTGGAAATATTTGATGCTACTTGTCCGCTGGTGACAAAAGTACATTTAGAAGTAAAAAAATTCAGTAAAGAAGGTATAGAAACGATTCTCATTGGTCATGCTGGGCATCCAGAAGTAGAGGGAACAATGGGGCAATATGAGGATAAAAGTAAAATTTTTCTTGTAGAATCTATTGAAGAAGCTGAAAAAATAACTGTAAAAAATATAGAAAAAGTGGCGTATGTAACTCAAACAACATTGTCAGTGGACGACACGAGAGAAATTATTTCTATTTTGAAAAATAGATTCCCAAAAATAATAGGCCCTAGAAAAGATGACATATGTTATGCAACACAAAATCGGCAAAATGCAGTAAAAAAGATAACTGAAGATTGTGACTTATTAATTGTCGTTGGATCCTTTAATAGTTCAAACTCAAATAGACTTAAAGAAATCGCAGATAAGAAAAATATTGAATCTCACCTCATAGACGGGCCTGACTCTATTAAATCTTCATGGCTGCAAGGTAAAAATAAAATAAGTGTAACAGCAGGTGCCTCAGCTCCAGAAGAACTAGTTCAGCGTGTGATAAAAAGATTAAAAAACCTTGGGGCAGAAACTATTCTTGAATCTAGCGGCAAAGAAGAAAATATTGTGTTCAGCCTCCCAATAGCATTGAGATAAAACAACTACTGCTTTTAGCTGTAATTAATAGCTAATAAAACGGAAACAACGCATATTACGATACCTAATATTAATGCTGATATTCGAAAAATATCCATATAGCTCTCCCCCTTCTATAAAATATAAAAACTTAACTGCTTTGCGTACGACGCACCCTTACAACAACATCCTCTATGCTTAAACTGTCATCACTAAGCCCACTTAAAGATACATTCACATGGGATTTATCAATATCTTGCAGTTCACCTGAAATTGTATCGTAAAGGTGATAGTGCTTAGAAAGATTAGTATCATAAAAAATATGATTTGTTTCAGTTACAACTTTATTCAGCAATTCTTTTTCAGAAAACAAACTTAATGTATTGTAAACAGTTGCGCGCGAGATATTTTTATCTATCTTATTAATTTGGTAACGTAATTGTTCAGCAGATATATGCTGATGTTTTGAAAAAAGTAAATTTGCTATAGACATACGCTGCTTCGTTGGGACAATCCCAGCGTCTTTTAAAATATTCCTGATTTTATCTTTCGCATCACTCATAGACGAACAATTATCGCACAATTATAATTATTACACTAAGTATACTCAAAACCTTTTAATCCCAGTGGTTTTTGCCCAGTAATTATAAAATCTGATAATAAGCTTGAAGAAAGAAGACTTGATAATATGCCATGCCTATAGTGGCCAAAATTTAAATAAAGATTATTATATTCGGGGTGAATCCCAATATAAGGTACCCCCTTCTCAGAATAAGGCCGCAAACCTGACCATTGTTTAATAAAATGCAATTCATGATAACAATTAAGGAATGATTTAATAAATAATCCGAGATCATTTTTCGCTTTTTGTGTAATATTATTTTCAAAACCCACATCTTCCAGAGTGCTACCAGCTAAAATATAGCCGTCATTCCTGGGTATTAAATAATTTTCTTTGTGGCAAATTACATTCTGTATTAAGCCGGGAACCCCTTTATACAAAAGCATTTCCCCTTTTATTGGCTTAACAGTTGCAACATCTATATCTCCTTTTTTAAGAAGTCCTGAGCTCCATGCGCCCGCACACAAAACAAAATAATCGGAGGAATAGATGCCCCTGTCTGTTTCTATCGACTCTACAGTTGCACCATTAAAGTTAAGCTGAATTACAGATGTAAATACTCTTGTGGCGTGACTGTCTAAATACACATCAAGAGCTTGCAAGAGGTTTGGCGGTCTAACTTGCGCCGCATCTGGGAAAAATAATGCATCGCGGGAATGATTGATATTTGAAAAACTTTTTTCTAAATCACTTTGATATATATAATCAAATTTGATATTTTTTTCCTTTGCCCACTCTTTTATTTTTTCAAGATCTTTATCTAGAACTAGCAATCCTGATCTTTCCCACTGCGGATCGACATTAGTTTCATCTTTAAGAGCAAGACAAAAATTTTCATATTTTTCAATACTGTTAAATATAATATCTAATGATTGCTTATTTTCTATCCAGCCATTAAGTGGGAAAAGAATTCCTCCAGCTGCCCAAGAGGCTGTTTTTACTACATCATTTCTTTCTAAAATTGTTACTGATGCTCCAGCTTGGCTTAGATAATATGCCGTGAGTTTTCCCACAATACCCGATCCTATTACTAATATATTATCCATTTTTATTTTTTATAACTAGCCCGCCATAGTATGTTGCTAAAAAAGCATAAATTGCGGCGGAAAACTCCATGAGCTCTTCTAATATACGACCGCTGACCGTATCATTTAAGAAAGATTTATCTGCTATCTGAGATATAAGCAATAATATAAAAAATAAGAAAAGTGATACTGACCACGTCTGCATTTCTTTGAGGCTAAGAAAATAAAACTTAGCATATCGATAAAATATCAAACATGAGGAAAGCATAAATATAATAAGAATAGACCCATATAAAAACCTCTCTTTGATATCAATAGATGCATCAGTGTAATATTTAAACCTTGTAATGTGTTCTTCTGTTAATAGTCTATGTAAATCAGCCTCACGAAAAAAATAGATTAAAACAATATATGCTAATAGATAAAAAGATATTTTTTCTTGCCTGCTCTCGCAATTATTGAGAATAAAAATAATAGACATAAAAGTCATCAAGATAACTAATAATGTGATTATTGATAAAATACCCGTATCAGAGACAAGCATAGACGAAAAAGACTCTGGAATAAGCTGATAAAATGAAAAAAGCAATATAAAAAAGATGCTTAAATATGCATTCAGCTGGTTTTTAGAAGTAAAAATATGTTTCATCTAAAATTATAAAAGATTCTCTAAAAGCTAGTTTTTATCAACGTTCCGATACCATCTTTTGTAAATAATTCTAGCAACACTGCGTGCTCCAACCGACCATCAATGATATGTGCCATATTAACACCAGATAATATAGCATCTAAAACACACTTTATTTTTGGTAACATGCCGCTATGTATAATGCCATCATTAATCAAAGCTTCTATTTCGCTTGGAGTTGTATTTGTTATAAGTTTTTCATCTTTATCTAATAAACCAACCTGGTTTGTCAGAAGCATAATTTTTTCAGCCACCAAAACAATGGATAACTTTCCAGCAACAGTATCAGCATTTATGTTATAAGACTCTCCTCCTGGGCCTAGCCCTACTGGTGCAATAACTGGTATACGATTTTCGTTTGAAAGCTGCCTTACGATATCAGGATTCATTGTCGATACTTCGCCAACATATCCTAGATCAGTATTGTGAACCATTTTTTTCACTGATATTAGATCATCGTCCTTACCCGATAACCCTATTGCGTTTCCGCCGTGATTATTAATTAGTGTGACAATATCCTTATTGATCTTATTACACAGTACATTTTCGACAACAACCATGGTCTCCGTATCTGTTACTCTCATGCCATCAACAAACTTACTTTTTTTCCCCATCTTCTCTAACTCTGATCCTATCTGGGGGCCTCCCCCATGAACGACGACAGGGTTAATTCCAACCTGTTTCATTAATGCTACATCTCTAGCAAAACTATTTTTCAATGTGTCATCAACCATTGCATTGCCTCCATACTTAATAACAACAGTTTTACCGGAAAACTTTTGTATATATGGGAGAGCTTCTGTTAGCACTCCGATGGTTTGTGTAGCTGCTTTTTTGTCCATTTTTTCTTAAAAACCTAAATGAAATATAAGTATAGATGAAAAATGCAACAAAACTGTGTCAGAAAGGTACATCAATTTCTGAGTCTATTTTTAGTATTTGTTGTTTAAATTCTTTTTTTATATTTAATAACTGGCTTTCTGAATCTGCTTCAAAACGAGCAACAAGAGAAGGTGTGGTATTTGATGCTCTTAGCAAACCCCACCCATAGGGATAGTCAACTCTTATGCCATCAATGTCCGTAATAATTGCATCCGGGAATTGGGCATTTTCTGAAAAATCCTTCATAAATGAATATTGTTGCTCTTCTTTTTCTAGAGGGATATTAATTTCAGGGGTACATGGGCAAAATGGTATTTGTTTAAAAAAATCAGAAGATGCGTGCTTTTGATTTGATACTAGCTCGAGCATTCTTGAGGCTGTATAAAGCCCATCATCAAACCCATACCATCTTTCATTGAAAAATATATGCCCGCTCATTTCTCCTCCTAGAATAGCGCCTACTTCATTCATTTTTGATTTTATAAAAGAATGCCCCGTTCTATGCATGAATGGTTCGCCTCCATTTTCCTTAATAACCTGTCCTAAATTACGCGAAGACTTAACATCAAAAACTATCTTAGCTTTGGGATTGCGCGAAAGGGTGTCAACAGAATATAACATCATTTGACGATCAGGCCATAAAACTTCACCATCATTATCTACCACAATACAACGATCACCATCACCATCAAATGCAAAGCCTATATCGAGATTATTTTCTGTAACACAATGAATAAGGTCTGCCAAGTTATCTATGTCATTCGGGTTTGGCGGATGATTTGGAAAATTACCATCTACATTGCAATATAGTTCTGTAACTTCACACCCCAGATCTTTAAATAAAGTTACTGCCAGTGGACCAGCAACACCATTGCCGCAGTCTATTGCTATACGCATAGGTCTTTTTAATTCTATACTTGCTGTAATTTCCGAAATATATTGAGCGTTTACTTCAGTTGCCTGGAGCATTCCAGAATGAAATATTAAATCTCTCTTACATATCTCTTCATATATGTCTTTTATTAAAGTTCCTGAAAGCGTGTTTCCATTCATTAATATCTTAAGACCATTATATTCTGGCGGATTATGGCTTCCAGTAACCATAACCCCAGATCTCGTTTTTAAGTTATGTGTACTAAAATATAAAACCGGTGTTGGGACTTGCCCAATATCATATATATATTTTCCAGCATCCTGGAGGCCTTCTATCAAAGCTGCAGCAAGATTGTTGCTCGATAATCTCCCGTCTCGACCTACACATATTTTCTCTACATCTGGGTACATTAGACCTAAAACATGCCCAATACGTTTAACAATATCGGAATTTAAAGTCTCTCCCACAATGCCGCGAATATCATAAGCTCGAAAGATATTAGGACTTATTTCCATCTGCTGAATGAGACTTTATCTATCAAGTTATTGTCGGCCAGAATGTCCAAAGCCGCCTTTTCCTCTTTCGCTTGTTTTAAACTCATCTACTATCTCGAATTCAACTCTACTAATTGGAACAAAAACTAGTTGCGCAATACGTTCACCTATTTCAACAGTAAACGGCTCGGAGCTTCTATTCCAACATGAAATAAATAATTCTCCTTGATAGTCTGAATCGATGAGCCCTACTAAATTTCCTAACACGATACCATGCTTATGCCCTAGACCCGATCGCGGTAAAATGGTTGCAGCCATACCAGAATCGCCAATATATATAGCTAAACCTGTAGGTATTAAATGACACTCGTCTGGCTTGATAATTAGTGAATCTTGCAAGCAAGCACGCAAGTCTAAGCCTGCTGAACCTATTGTTGCATATTTGGGAAGAGGAATATCTTGCCCAAGTCTTTTATCAAGGATTCTTAATTGAACCTTTTGCATGCCCCATCTTTATTACGTTACTTTTACTTAGTTGGTAATGTTTAGCTAGTATATTTACGAGTTGTCGCGCTAACCTGCCCTTGTCTGTCAATGGGAGAGTTTCATGCCCACCTGACCAATATAGTTCTATAGCATTAGTAGAAGACGCTATCCCATGGCCCTCTTCTCCTATTTTATTGGCTGCAATCATATTTAAATTTTTACTTAAAAGCTTCTCTTTCGCATTACTTTCTAAATTATCAGTCTCTGCAGCAAAACCCAAAGTAAACGGGGGATTTTCTAAATTAGCGACAGCCGTTAGTATGTCGGGATTCTTTTGTAATTTTATACTTTTTAACGTCTCAGTTTTCTTTATTTTTTTATCATGAGTATTCACGGGACGATAATCAGCAACCGCAGCTGTAGAAATAAAAATTTCACATTGTTCAATATTTTCCATTACCGCTCTATTCATTTCTACAGCAGACTCGACATAAACGATTTCAATATTTTCTGGAGCTGCTAAATTTACAGGCCCGCTAATTAACTTAACATGTGCCCCCGCTTCTTGTGCTGCCTGTGCAATCGCGTAACCCATCTTCCCAGTGCTACGATTACTAATATAACGAACGGGATCAATATGCTCTTGAGTTGGACCGGCAGTAATAACAACATTAAGATCCGAAAGTTTATTGGATTTAAAAATATTTTCTATTTCAGCCTGCAATACACTTGGCTCAAGCATTCTTCCCTCGCCAAATTCTCCACATGCCTGATCACCTATATCAGGTCCAAATAACTTCAATCCTCTGGAAACAAGAGTTTCAATATTTTTTTGAGTAGCATCATGCTCCCACATTTGTTTGTTCATTGCAGGTGCAAGCGCTACTGGTGAAGTGGTAGCCAAACAAACCGCTGTTAGAAGATCATTAGACCTGCCCTGAGTTAATCTTGCTATACAATCAGCAGTTGCTGGAGCAATTAATATAACATCTGCCCATCTGGCTAAATCAATATGTGGCATAGGATCGCCCTGGTCATCAAACACCTCGCTAAAAACTTGTTCCCCTGTTAATGTTCTGAAAGTCAGTGCAGTCACAAACTTTTCTGAGGCCGGGGTCATAACCACTTTAACCATAGCGCCTGATTTTTTAAATAATCTTACAAGCTCAGCACTCTTATAAGCTGCTATACCGCCTGTTACTCCTATTAAAATATGCTTGTTCTTCATTATCATAATTTAAGTCTAACAAATTCAAGGAAAAAAAAACCGGGGGCTAGCCCCGGTTTGAAAAAATATTTTTTCTACTCCTTACGAACCTATTGCATCAGCTACTTTTCCTGAAATCATGCCAAACACTGCACCCAGTATAACTGAGAGAGCAATAGTTACGACAGGATTTCCAAGTGATGCTGCGGTAACCATACCTGCTTGAGCAGATGGTGCATGGATTACATAACCAGCGCATGCAGCATAACCGCATACAGCTGTTGGAGCATTATCAAACATATCAATCTGAGTTCCGAACATAAGAACAAAGACAGTTATTGCTATCCATATTGGGCCATTTAATGCGCCACCGATATTAATAGCTCCTGATAGGGCAAAAAATACTCCTGCTAAAACCGCCCCATAAATACCACTTGTTATTGTGCTTTTTAATGCGTCGTTATCTCCGCCATTTGCAAAGAACAATGCCCATGCTATGAAACCAACCCACAGCAAGTAAACATCACTCAAAACATTTCCTGATAGGAAAACAGCTATCCCACCTACTACACCGACGCTTAATGATAAAGCCATATGTTTATTCATGTTGTCGTCTCCTTCTCGCTTTTTGTAATCTATATAGATCGGGGGTAATTATATATGGATAAGAAAATTTAATGCTTCTTTATTTTTTAAATTTTGTAAACTATTATTTATAAAGGATTTTTTTGAATATTTTTGCCTTTCTTAAGGTTGAAAACACATCAAATAGATAGTCTATATGTTCTATTTCATGGGTCGCGGTTATAGTGATTCGAAGCCGAGAAGTGCCTGCTGGAACAGATGGGGGCCTGATAGCTGCAATATGGATACCATTGTCTAACAACATTGAACTAAGCTGAACAACTTTATCCGCGCTACCCACAACCAATGGCTGAATTGGTGTAATTGAATTTATTATAGGAAGATCTAATTCGTCTGCGCCCTTTTTAAAGTACGCAACTAATTCCATGAGTTTTTCACGCCTCCAAGATTCCGAATCTAAAAGTTTAAGTGAAGTTCTTGTTGCTTCTGCTATTGCCGGTGGCATTGCAGTTGTATAAATATAAGTTCTAGCAGTCTGTATCAGATGTTCAATTAATGTTTCACTCCCTGCAATAAAAGCACCAAATGTACCTAAAGCTTTTCCAAAAGTAGCCATACGAACTTCAGCTTTATATTTTTCAGCAATTCCTAATCCGTTAGGTCCGAATATTCCAAAACCATGCGCATCATCTAACATTAAGGGGGTAGAAAATTTTTTTGAAAGGTTAGTCAATGATTCTATGTCTACAATGTCACCATCCATGCTAAAAACTGTGTCAGAAACAATTAATTTTTCCAAGGATTGGTTTGAGCGTAAGTAATGACTTAAATGTTCGAGATCTCCATGTCTATATCTAATAAATTTTGCTTCAGAATATTTACACGCATCAACTAGTGAAGCATGATTTAACTTATCCGCAAGAACTAAAGAATTTTTTTTTGTTAAACTTAATATTGTGCCAATATTGGCAAAATAGCCGCTATTAAATACAAGAACTCTTTCAGAGTTCAGCTTATTCGCTAATTCTTCTTCTAAAATTTTTTGGGCATCTGTATAACCTGAGATAAGATTTGATGATCCTGACCCAACACCATATTTATTAGCCCCATCTATGAAAGCTTGGATTACTGCTGGGTGACTAGCTAAACCCAAGTAATTATTTCCGCAAAAGGAAATGGCCTTCTTTCCATCGATAAAAACAATAGGGTCCTGCTGTCCTTCGCGAACAACGCGCTTCCTATACAAGTTATCTATTTTTTTAGATTCAAGCTCATCAGCTAAACGTTTCATGGAGCAATACAGTGCATCCCTAAGCGATCTAGCATAATTTTATCTTTTTCTTCCGTTGGGTTAGTAGTCGTAAGTAATTTTTCACCATAAAAAATTGAGTTAGCGCCAGCAAAAAAACATAAGGCTTGTGTTTCTTCAGTCATTTCTTCTCTCCCGGCGGACAATCTCACAAATGATTTAGGCATTAAAATTCTTGCAACTGCAATAGTCTTTATAAAATCTAAGGCAGCAATTTTCTCAACTCCATATAAAGGTGTACCTTTGACTTGCACTAGCATATTAATAGGAACCGACTCTGGGTGTTTTTTTTGGTTACTAAGTTGAATTAAGAGATTTGCTCTGTCTTTAATTGTTTCCCCCATACCTATTATGCCGCCAGAACAAACATTAATACCGGCTTTCCGAACAAAACTAAGTGTATCCAATCGATCTTTATATATACGTGTTGTAATTATATTTCCGTAGAATTCTGGCGAAGTATCAAGATTATGGTTGTAGTAGTCTAAGCCAGCATCGGCGAGTCTTTTTGCTTGGTCTAAAGTTAACATGCCAAGTGTTGCACATGATTCTAGACCTTCACGTTTAACTGCTTGCACCATTTCAATCACCATATCAAGATCTTTGTCTGTCGGATGCTTCCATGCTGCTCCCATGCAAAACCTGCTAGCACCATTCTTTCTTGCCAGCTCAGCTGACTCAGTTACCTTTTTTATTGATATTAATCTCTCTTTTTGAAGGCCGGTATTGTAGTGCGCACTTTGTGGGCAATATGCGCAATCTTCAGGACATGAGCCAGTTTTTATAGATAATAAAGTAGAAACTTGGACACCGTTTGGATCATGGCTAGCACGATGAATACAATGAGCTTTATATAACAAATCATTAAAAGGAAGCGCAAAAAGATCCATCACTTCTTCTATTTTCCAATTATGTTTATGCATAAGAATTAAAATCTATAAAATTATGTAAAACAAAAAGTCTAACGGGTAATTATTTGCTGTCAATAAAAAATAATAATAATAATTTACAATTGATTAATAAATCAACAGATTAGAGACCAATACCTTGCTTCGCAAGGTAGTCGAGGCTAATACCCGCGAAAATAAAAAATCCCACATAGTTATTATTAATAAAAGCGTCAATACAATACATTGGTTTGCGTTCAATTATTAAAAACTGGTGATTAATCATTAACCATACAGCAATAAGCAAAAAAGAAAAAAATATAGCGCCGAAGTCAGCTCTATAACCAATAAATAAAAAAACTATAACTAGCAGTGTCTGCAAGCATGCAAGCATAGCTCTGTCATAAGGGCCAAACAATATTGCGGTTGATTTGACACCTATTTTGACATCATCTTCTTTATCAGCCATCGCATACATCGTGTCATAAACTGTCGTCCATAAGACAGCTGCAACAAACAGCAACCATCCCTCCGGGGTCGGCATTTTGCCTGTTTGCGCTGCAAAAACCATTGGTACCGACCAAGCAAAAGAAATTCCAAGATGAACCTGGGGTAAGTAATGCAGTCGCTTCATAAAAGGGTAACTAATAATTAAAAAAATACCAATTAAAGATAATAGGATAGTAAGATTATTCAGCATAATTACTAGCGAAAAGGCTGCGATGCTTAATACAAAAAATACTACCAATGCTTCCAGGGGTTTCACTTCGCCAGCAGCAATAGGTCTATTTTTAGTCCTTCGAACATGAACATCGTACTTCCTGTCTATGAAATCATTGATCGCGCAGCCTGCAGATCTGATGAATATCACGCCTAAAACAAAGATAGTAAGTATTTTAATATCAGGGTCTCCATTGGAGGAAAGCCAAAGAGCCCAAAGGCAGGGCCATAACAATAAATATATCCCTATAGGACGATTAAGCCTGATTAACTCCGCATATTTACTTAATTTACCCATATATCACCTATAATTTAACCAGCCCCTGAAAACCCATCCTAGTTGAAATAGTATAAAAAAGTTATTATCAAATCTGGCAAATTAAAATTCTAGAAGAATGGTTATTAGAGCATACCAACAATATACGCCGGACATCCATAAAACAGCTTTCGTTGATGAAACTGCTTTAGTGACAGGTAATGTAGAAATAGGCGCGAAAAGCTCGGTTTGGCCTATGGTTTCGATTCGTGGAGATATGCACCAAATAAAAATAGGAGAACGCACTAATATACAAGATGGATCTATTCTACATGTAACCCCGGATTCTAATTTTTTCCCAGGAGGGAAACCATTAATTATTGGTGATAATGTCACTGTTGGACATAATGCTGTTTTACATGCTTGTACAATTGATAACTTATCTCTTGTAGGAATGGGTGCGATTGTTCTGGACGGATCTAGAATAAAATCCAATGTAATATTAGGCGCAGGCAGTTTAGTCCCTCCCAATAAAATTCTTGATGAAGGGTTACTTTGGGTAGGAAGCCCTGCAAAGCCCGTGCGAGAATTAACTACAGATGAATTAGCATATCTGCAATTTTCTGCAGATGATTATGTTGCAACAATGGAGCAGCATAAAAAAAATACATAAATATATTAAACAGGAGAAAATTTGTGAGTGCATACGAGAAAAGAAAAGATTTTGAATATAGTGGTTTAAATACTCAAGCTATCCATGCCGGCGCCGAACCAGACCCCTCCACAGGCGCAAGAATCACTCCAATACATCAATCTACCGCTTTTGTTTTCAATGATATTGATCATGCTGCTGCCCTTTTTAATTTAGAAACTTTTGGCTATATCTACTCCAGATTAACAAACCCAACTGTTGATATTGCACAAAAAAGATTAGCGGCATTAGAAGGCGGTATTGGAGGTATTTGTACTGCATCTGGGCACTCAGCTCAGCTTTTATCTATGTTTGCCCTTTTGAACCCTGGCGATGAGTTTATTGCATCAAATAAACTTTATGGAGGATCTATTACTCAATTCGGGCATTCATTTAAAAAATTTGGATGGAATGTGATTTTTGTAGATCCCGACAAACCCGAAAATTTTCTTAACGCTGTTACACCGAAAACTAAACTAATCTTCAGTGAGAGTTTAGCAAACCCAGGGGGTGTTGTTTGTGACATAGAGGGTATTGCTAAAGTAGCCCATGATGCTGGCGTTCCATACTTAGTAGATAACACACTCGCAACTCCTGCATTATGCAGACCGATTGAGTATGGGGCTGATATCATCGTTCATTCCACTACTAAATATCTCTCAGGACATGGCGATAGCATGGGTGGTGGCATTATTGACAGCGGAAATTTCGATTGGGGACAAAATGATAAATTCGGAGATTTAGTAAACCCGTGTGGTGCGTATCATGGTCTCAGTTTCCATAAAACTTTTGGCAACCTAGCTTATACCGTTTACACAGTAGCCGTAAGTTTACGAGATCTTGGTCCCACAATGAGCCCTATGAATGCATATTTAACAATAAGAGGGATTGAAACACTGCCTCTGAGAATGGAAAAACACTGCAAAAATGCTCTTAAAGTTGCCACCTGGTTAGAAAAAAATAAAAATGTGGAATGGGTTTCATACGCTGGCCTACCTTCCAGCCCATACAATAAATTAGCAAAAAAATACTGCCCAGATGGTGCAGGTTCTGTGTTTACTTTTGGAGTAAAAGGAGGTTACGAAATGGGAATTAGTGTTATAGAGAACATAAAAATGCTCTCACATGTAGCAAATATTGGGGATACCCGCAGCTTAATTATACATCCAGCGTCTACTACACACCGCCAATTGACTGATGAGCAAAAAGTCGCAGCAGGGGCAAGCCCTGAAGTTATAAGATTATCAATTGGCATTGAAAGTGCGGAAGATATAATAAAAGATCTTGAACAGGCAATGAATAATGCTGCAAAGTAATACTAAAAGACACTAATGAACGTCACTATTAATGGAAAACAAAAAAACGTAACTGGCAACACAACGGTTACAAATTTGTTTCTAAAATTCAACATAAAAACAAAAAACATAGCATTAGAACTCAATGGTGAAATTTTACCGAAAAGTGAATGGTTAAATTATATTGTAAAAGAAGGAGACACAATAGAGATAGTGGAAGCCATCGGGGGCGGATAATGGAAGATTTGCTCATAATCGACAAAGCAAAATATCACTCAAGGCTGCTAGTCGGAACAGGTAAATATAGGGATCATGATGAAACTGCTGCTGCTATCGAAGCAAGTGGTGCAGAAATTGTAACTGTTGCTATTAGGAGAACTAATATTGGTCAAAATAAAAATGAACCTAACTTATTAGATTCAATCTCTCCGAAAAAATATACCATCCTGCCAAATACTGCAGGTTGTTATACTGCAAATGAAGCGATCCGGATTTGCCAACTCTCCAGGGAAATTCTCGAAGGGAAGAATTTAGTGAAATTAGAAGTTCTAGGGGATAAAAAAACACTCTACCCAAATATAGATGAAACGATAGTTGCCGCCGAAAAGCTAGTTAAAGACAACTTTAAGATTATGGTTTATACCAACGATGACCCAATTATTGCTAAAAGATTGGAGGAAATTGGCTGTATTTCAGTTATGCCCCTAGCGGCCCCAATAGGTTCAGGTCTCGGAATTCGTAATCCATCTAATATTCTATCTATTGTAGAAAATGCATCTGTTCCAATCATTGTTGATGCTGGTGTTGGTACAGCAAGCGATGCAACTATTGCGATGGAATTAGGATGTAGTGGCGTTTTAATGAACACTGCAATTGCTGAAGCAAAAAATCCGGTTCTAATGGCATCAGCAATGAAAAAAGGTGTGCTAGCAGGAAGGCAGGCTTTTTTAGCAGGCAGAATGGGTAAAAAAGACTATGCATCTGCCTCAAGCCCATTGGACGGGATGCCCAGTTAGACTTTAGTAATGCTTAGAACCTTAACAGGCTCGTGTTTATTTTATTTAGGCTTAGTTTTAGTAACTATACCGTACTCATTTGTTACCCTAGTATGCTTACCATTTCCTAGAAAAACACGTTACAAAATAATCACTCTCTGGAATCGTTTTATAATTTCTTGGCTAGAAATGACTTGTTGTATTTCCTGGAAAGTTAATGGGCTGGAGAATATACCTAGCAAAGGTCCTTATATTGTCATGTCAAATCATCAGTCTGCATGGGAAACTATCGCCTTTTTGACACTTTTCGATCCATTAGTGATCATTTTAAAAAGAGAGCTTCTTTGGATTCCTTTTTTCGGCTGGTCATTATCAATGCTAAACCCAATAGCGCTTGATCGTGGCTCTGCTAGGCAATCTCTAAGACAGCTAATGCGCGAAGCGAAAATAAGATTAAATAACTCTGAATGTTTAATAATCTTTCCTGAGGGAACGCGAGTATCGCCTAATAAAGAAAGTGATTACAAGCTTGGCGGTGCTGTAATTGCTTGTGACAATAATATTCCGGTGTTGCCCGTAGCACATGATGCGGGAAAATACTGGCCTCGTAAAAGCTTCATCAAAAAACCTGGGGAAATCAAAATAACAATTGGAAAAGCGCTAGATACCCAACTAATAACTCCAAAAGAGCTTAATAAAAAAATAAAAGACTGGATAGAAAAAAACAAATAATATGTATAAAGAAAGAATTAGGAGCTATGTCAAAAGAGAAGGAAGAATAACAAGAGGGCAAAAAAGAGCACTAACAGAACTATGGCCTATCTACGGGTTAGAACTTGAGCAAAAAATTTTAGACCCGTCAATTTTGTTCGAAGAAAAAAATCCTATATGCATGGAAATTGGTTTTGGTAATGGCGAAGCATTAATAGAAATGGCATTACAAAATAATAAGCTAAATTTTCTTGGGGTTGAGGTATACCGCCCAGGAATTGGCCAAACATTAAAACTTCTTGAAAAACACAAAATAAAAAATGTAAAAATTGTTGCTGGTGATGGTCACATGGTTCTAAAAGAAAATATCCTAGAAAATACCTTGCAAAACTTACTTATATTCTTCCCAGATCCATGGCCGAAAAAAAAACACCACAAAAGAAGACTGATTAAGGAATCATTCATTAAGTTAGCTGGCCAAAAAATTAAAGTGGGAGGGAATCTTCATATAGCAACTGATTGGAGTCCTTACGCAAAAAATATAAATATCATAATGAATGATATAAGTGATTTTATAAGCATAAAAAATTTCACACACCTGCGCCCGACAACTAGATACGAGAGGCGCGGAAAAAATTTAGGTCACGAAATATTTGATCTCGTTTTTGAAAAAAATTAAAAACAAATCTAATGCTATTTAACAGTATACATGCTAACAGGGTCCTCAAATATCGGGCCTGTCTTTAGAGGGCATTCATCATCGCAAGCACAACCCCCTGGCAACTTACTCCAGATATATTCAAGGGCATCTTTACGATGAGTAAAAAAATGATCCAGCCACTCGGCGCTGGCGTAGCCTGTATTCTTAAATACATGCATAATCGTCGAATGAACACGCACAAACAATAATTCAATATTATTATCTACTAGACGTCTTGAAAGCTCGTGTAACATTTCTTCACCAGTAGCATCTATTTCATTAATACTAACAGCATCTATTATTATATATTCAAGCTTTGGTTTTTCAGAGAGCTGCTCTAATACTTTTGTTTCAAAATAACCTGTATTAGCAAAAATCAGTGAGCCATCAAAACGTAAAATTGAAACGCTTGCGCATGTTTTACTGATACTAGAAGACTCAGCACTAATAAAGTTGCCGTCCTTGTCTTTAGTCTCAACAATTACAGTTGGGCGCATGCCTCGCCAAATGTATAAGAATAATGTTAAAACAACTCCTAAAATAATACCCTGCTCTAAATGTGGCGCTGTAAAAAAAGTTGCAAGGAATACGACAACTGCTATAAACCCATCGTGTTTTTGTACTCGCCAGGCATACTTTATTGGCTTGAATCTTACCAACCCTGCAACTGCAGACATTACAACAGCTGCAAGCGTTGCTTGTGGCAAGTGGTACAGTAGCGGGGTTAGGAATAATAAGGTAAGCCCTAAAACAACTGCAGTGACAACAGATGAAAAACCTGTGATAGCGCCTAAAGCCGTGTTAACTGCAGTGCGAGAAAAAGAACCAGAAACTGGGTAACCTTGAAAAAAACTAGCTGCTATGTTGCTTAAACCTTGCCCAATCAATTCTTGATTAGCATCAATTCTTTGTTTTGTCTTTGCTGCAACAGCCTTTGCAACCGAAATAGCTTCCATAAAACCAATCAAGGAAATAATAATTGCAACCGGCACTAACTGAGTTACTGACTGTGCGTCTAGCGATGGAAATGAGAACGAGGGTAATCCTTGAGGTATTACGCCAACAACATTGCCACCAAGTTTAGACTCAAAACCAATACCCCAAGAAATTAAAGTAGTAACTACTAGTGCAACTAAGAATGGTGGCACTTTTGTACTAATTTTCTTTAAACCAAAAATAATGACAAGAGCCCCAATGCCCATAAGCAATGATGGCATATGTGTCAGTGGTATTTCTGATAATACGTCAGCTAATTGTTGATAATAAGGCAACTGGCTGTCTGGTTTCATCACCCCTAGCAGCTTGTAGAGCTGGGAAGTGCCAATAATAATGGCTGCCGCATTTGTAAAACCAATGACCACTGGATGAGATAAGAAATCAACTAAAACACCCAACCTGAATATGCCCAGTAAAAATTGAAACAAACCAACCAAGAAAGCTAGAATAACAGCAAAGAAAATAAATTCAGATGGGTCAGAAGTTAATGCTGCTACGGCTGTGAAAGTTAATAATGAAACTATAGCGACAGGGCCGGTAGCAAGCTGGCTTGAAGATCCCCATAATGCTGCTACAGCAACTGGAATAAACGAGGCATATAATCCATAAATTGGATTGAGACCTGCAAGCTGAGCATACGCCATTGATTGCGGTATTAGAATGAGGGCTACTGTCAGTCCTGCAATAAAATCTGTTCTAATTACACGAAAAACCTTAAGCTCATGCCAAGATAAAAAAGGAAAGAATGATTGCCAACTAGAGCGTGTATAATTGGTCATAGTTATAATTCTAGCATATAAGAGAATACCAAACCTTGAGCAATGAAATTTTCAAAACTTAGCCAGACAAATCTATCTGTAAGTAAAATTTGCTTAGGAACAATGACTTTTGGTGAGCAAAATACTGAAAGCGATGCGCATGCTCAGTTAGATTATGCTTTTGAGAGAGGTATTAATTTTATTGACACTGCAGAAATGTACCCAGTACCTCCCGAGCAAAAAACTCAAGGCTTGACCGAAAGTTTCATTGGCACATGGTTAAAAAAAACTGGAAAGCGCAAGGACATCATTTTGGCAACAAAAGTTTCTGGCCCAGCAGCATTCATGTCTTATATACGCAATGGACCAAACTTAGATAAAAAAAATATTGAGCAAGCAATAGAGTTAAGCTTAAAAAGATTAAACACAGATTATATTGATTTGTATCAAGTGCATTGGCCTTCCCGGAATACAAACTTTTTTGGCCAATACGGTTACAAACACACAGATGAAAATTTTATTCCCATTGAAGAAACGTTAGAAGTATTAAGCGATGCGGTAAAATCAGGGAAAATTAGGTATATAGGTGTATCAAACGAAACTCCTTGGGGTGTAATGCAATTTTTAGTATCTGCTAAAAAAAATAAATGGCCAAGGATTGTTAGTATTCAAAACCCTTATAACTTTCTAAATAGGACATATGAAATTGGGCTTGCTGAGTTTTCTCACAGGGAAAATACTGGTCTGCTAGCCTATTCCCCGTTAGCTTTTGGCGTATTAACTGGAAAATATCTGGATAACCTGAAACCAAAAGGGGCTCGTCTAACGCTCTGGAGTAATTTTAATCGATATAATGGAGGGCAAGCTGTCACCGCAACAAAAGAATATGTAAATTTAGCAAAAAAATTTAATATAACCCCTGCTCAGCTAGCTTTAAGTTTTGTTACCAGCCAACCATTTGTCACAAGCAATATAATTGGTGCAACAAACCTTCAACAATTAAAAGAAAATATCGACAGTATAGATGTCACATTAACTAATGACATGCAAGAGGAAATAGAAAAAATACACCAAAGATACCCAAATCCTTGCCCTTAATCTTGATCACACAATAAATCTTCTACATATGTCGCGAGATCTGCAAAAATTGGTATATTGCCCGGGAAACCCGATAAGTCTTTTGTAATTTCTCCGAACCCTGTTCTCACTAAAACAGGTGATGCGCCAGCAACTAGAGCAGCCTGCATATCTCTTAAGGAATCTCCCACGAAAGGCACTCCTTTTAAGTTGCCATTACATGCATTTGCCACTAAAAAAAGCAACCCAGGTTTTGGTTTACGACATTCACAATTTTCTTCTGGAGAGTGTGGGCAAAAAAATACTTCTTCTAATGAACCCCCAAGTGCATTAATTTCATGGCGCATTTTTTTGTGGATTTCTTCTAAACTTTTTAAAGTAAATACCTCTCGACCAACGCCAGCTTGATTTGTAGCAACATAAATACTATAGCCAGCTTTACTAAGCCTTGCTATTGCCTCTAAGCTCCCAGGAATTGGGATCCACTCATCGGCAGACTTTACATATAAGTCTGATTCTTGATTAATTACGCCATCACGATCGAGGATTATTATCTTTTTGCTAGTCATAAATATTAAAATAATATAACTATTTATTGAAGTTTAGAAAAATCAGCAATTTTTAAAAATAGCTCATTCAATTTATGTAAAAGAGCTATTCTGTTGCGCCTCAATTCCTCATTTTTATCCATTACCATCACATTATCAAAGAACGCATCGACTGGAGTTTTTAGTGTGCTCAGTTTTTTAAGCGCCTCAGGATACTTGTCTTCTGAAGATAAAGCATTAATCTCAGGCTCTAGCTTTTCAAGCAGATTAAATAAATCTTTCTCTTGTTTCTCAGCCAGAAGGCTTTGGTCTATCTTGATTGAAGCATGTATTTCAGCTGTTTTCAAAATATTACGAATTCTCTTCCCGGCAGCAGTAAGACTAACTGATTCTCTTAATTTTTTAAAATCACTGACCGCTCTTATTTTTCTATCAATCTCTAAAAGATTCGAAGATTGGCAAACTATAACCGAATCGATGACGTCCTTACTTATTCCTAACTCAGCATAGTAAAATTGCAATCTATCTAAAATGTAAATTATGATATTTTTACATGACTTTTCAGGTTTTAAATTTTTTGGATACAACGAAGCTGAAAAGGATAATAACTTCTTTAAATCTAAATCGTATTCACATTCAATAATTATTCGCAATAAGCCGATAGAAGCTCGGCGCAAACCAAATGGATCTCTAATACCACTAGGCTTACCTTCCGCGGAAAAAATACCAACTAAACTATCAATTCGTTCTGCAAGTGCTAAAGATTTTCCTGGCAGTGTGCTCGGTAATTCGTCACCAGCTTGCTTCGGAAGATAATGCTCCCTGATTGCTGTTGCAACCGCCTCATTTTCACCATCTTGTAAAGCATAATAAGAACCCATAATGCCTTGCAAACCTGGAAACTCGCTAACCATTTCAGTTAACAAGTCACATTTATAAAGCTCACAAGCACGCATTACAATCTTCTCATCTGCACTTATCTCGTTTGCAATAAGCTTGGCTAATAAGGTGACTCTCTTAGATTTATTTTGCACATTCCCGAGCTGGCGGTGGAACGATAAACCTTCCAAAGAATCATACCTAGAAGCAAGTGTTGTTTTTTTATCCTGTGACAAAAAAAACTCAGCATCATGAAAACGAGGCTTAATAACTCTTTCGTTCCCTGAAACAATAGAACCGGGGTTTTTTGCTTCAATGTTAGAAACAAAAATAAAAAATGACATAAGGCTTCCGCTGTCTTTTTTAACAGGAAAATATTTTTGCTTATCTTGCATTGTATAAACTAAAACTTCTTCTGGGAGTTGAAGAAATTTTTTATCAAATTTTCCTACTAAGCAACAGGGCCACTCAACCATGGATGTGATTTCATCTAGGAGCTCTGGCTGTAATTCAATCACACCATCTAACTCTTTTGCTAATCTTTTAGTTTGATCAATAATTAATTTCTTTCTTTTTTCAAAACTAACTATAACCTTTCCTTTTTTTTCTAATAGATTGATATAGTCATCAGCATTTTTTAAAAGAATCTTTTTTGGGGCATGAAAACGATGCCCGAAACTAATATTATTTGAATCAATACCTAATATATTTGCTTTTATTACATTTTTTCCATGCAAAAGCACTACCCAGTGCACGGGTCTTAAAAACTCGACCTGGTTATCGCCCCATCGCATTCTTCTTGCCACTGGCAAATCTTTTAAAGATTGCTCAATTACTTTTGGAATAAGTGTTGTTGCGCTTTTGCCTTTTTCGACTTTGCTATAAAAAAGACAATTTGCTCCATCGTGCTCTCTGACACTAAGCTGTGCCAAGGTGGTGCCGCAACTTTTTGCAAAACCAAGCGCTGCCTTTGTTGGCCGACCTTCCTGGTCGTAAGAAATATCTAAAGATGGTCCTTTTTTTTGGATGTTTTGGTCTTTCTGTTGAAATGAAAGATTGCGTATAACAAAAGCTAACCTCCTTGGGGTGCAATATGATGAAATACCCTCAAAAGCTAAATCATGCATACTTATATTTTGAGCAATAATCTCAGAAAGCGCCTGTGAATTAGAAAATAAAGTTTTAGGCGGAAGCTCTTCTGTCCCAACTTCAAACAACAGATTGGCAGATTCATCCATTCGCTTGCCTACTTGGTCTTTGCCATTGGGAATCCCAGGGCTTTTCTCTTTAAGAAATAAGAGGATGCTACATTTTGCGCCAAGTCCCTAATACGCAATATATATGACTGCCTTTCAGTAACAGAAAGAGCATTGCGTGCGTCTAGTATATTAAATATATGAGATGCATATAAAACATGCTCATATGCAGGCAAAATAATTTCTGAATCTAGTAATTTTTTACACTCAGATTCAGATTCTTCAAACCGTTGAAATAAAATTTCAGTATTCGCGTGCTCAAAGTTATAGGCAGACTGGTCAACTTCATTTTGATGATAAATATCGCCATAAGTGACTGTCTGTTTGCCTTTTTTTGACCACACTAAATTATAAATATCGTCAGTATCTTGCAAAAACATAGCAATACGCTCAAGCCCATATGTAAGTTCTCCAGTTACTGGGTTGGCATCTAGGCCACCGATTTGCTGAAAATACGTAAACTGACTAATTTCCATACCATTTAATTGAACCTCCCATCCAAGCCCCCAAGCACCTAGAGTTGGCGACTCCCAATTATCTTCAACAAAGCGTATATCGTTTTTACGTGGGTTGATTTTGAGTAATTTCAATGAATCCAGAAACATATTTTGTATATTTTGCGGAGATGGCTTCATGACAACCTGAAATTGAAAGTAATGTTGTAAACGATTGGGGTTCTCTCCGAAACGCCCGTCTGAAGGCCTTCTGCAGGATTGTACGTATGCAGCATTCCAAGGCTCAGGGCCAATAGCGCGCAAGAAAGTGGCGGGGTGAAAGGTTGCTGCACCCATTGGCATATCATATGGCTGCAATATGACACAGTCACGTTTACTCCAGTAGTTTTGAAGAACATCGATTAACTTTTGAAATGTCATCTAAGTATACGAGGAATAAGTAGCAGTAGTTAGATAGCCATAATTATCAAAGGTAGTATATATCAGTATTTTTAAATAAAATGACTTTTTTAGCAGCATGGCATCAAATATGCTCATATAAAGAAGAGCTAATATAAAGCTTTGACGGCAAAAAATATAATAACTATGTAAGGAGCAAGAATAATGTCCGCCAGCGACGTAATAAAGATGATAAAAGATAATGATGTGAAATTTGTTGAACTACGTTTCACAGATACTATAGGTAAAGAGCAGCACGTAACAGTCCCAGCACATGAGGCAAGTAGCTCATTTTTTGAGGATGGGAAAATGTTTGATGGTTCCTCAATAGCGGGCTGGAAAGGTATAAATGAGTCTGACATGATACTAATGCCGGATACATCGACAGCAGTAATTGACCCATTTTTCAGTGATATGACGCTCAACATAAGATGCGATGTGATTGAGCCTCTAACCAAAGAGGGTTATGACCGTGACCCACGCTCTATAGCAAAAAAAGCAGAAATCTATTTGAAATCAACAGGTATAGCAGATGAAGCTTATTTCGGGCCAGAACCAGAGTTTTTTGTGTTTGACGGCGTCCGATGGGCTAATAAGATGGGGATGGCTTTTTATGAAGTAGACTCTGAAGAAGGTTGTTGGTCATCTGAAGAGATGTTTGAAGAAGGAAATATTGGGCACCGGCCTGGGCCAAAAGGAGGTTACTTTCCAGTACCCCCCGTGGACTCAATGCAAGACCTGAGATCTGCTATGTGCCTTGTTATGGAAGATATGGGTGTAAAAACTGAAGTACACCATCATGAGGTAGCTACTGCGGGACAAGCTGAAATTGGCACCGCATGCAATACACTAGTTAAACGGGCAGATTGGAATCAAATACTAAAATATGTTGTACAAAATGTAGCCCATAATTATGGGAAAACTGCCACATTTATGCCAAAACCGCTGATTAATGACAATGGCAACGGTATGCACGTTCATCAATCCTTAGTGAAAAATGGCAAAAACATTTTTGATGGAAAAGGTTATGGATCTTTATCAGACGAAGCTCTATTTTATATAGGTGGAATTTTTAAGCATGCAAAAGCACTAAACGCATTTACAAATTCATCTACAAATAGCTATAAACGTCTTGTCCCTGGGTTTGAAGCACCAACTATTTTAGTTTACTCAGCACGTAACCGTTCAGCAGGTGTGAGGATACCTTATGTTTCCGACCCTAAAGCAAGAAGAGTTGAAGTAAGATTTCCTGACTCATGTGGTAATCCATACTTTACCTTTGCCGCGCTTATGATGGCTGGTTTAGATGGTATCCAAAACAAAATACACCCGGGGGATCCAATCGACGTTGACCTATATGAAGATCTATCAGATGCAGAAGAAGCAAAATTACCTCACGTTTGCTCTTCATTAGACCAAGCATTAGAAGCGCTTAATTCTGATAGAGACTTTCTAAAGGCTGGCGATGTGTTTACGGATAGCATGATTGATGGGTATATCGCTCTCAAGACCGAGGAAGTACAGGCATTTCAAGCATCAACGCATCCACTCGAGTTTGAAATGTACTATAGCTTGTAAAATTGTATACCTAGAGAATCCATAGTAGAAATTCCTAAAAAATAAAACCCTGCAACTTCTAATTTGCTGAAGTTGCAGGGATGTTTTATTAATAATGCACTATAATAATGCATTATTAGTTTTTTTTTCTTGTTTCTTCTCGTAAAATTTCTATCAAACTATATTTACGCCCAATATTAGGGCATAATCGGGTGACTTATAGAAATTACGCCCTATATTTAAGAATGAGAGGAAGCTTAAAATCAAAATTGAGTAAATTTCATCGGCATGATCGAAGAATATCGACGAATTTAGACGAAGATGTGATGAAATTTGCTGCTGGCAACCTAAAAAAAGAGTTTGCCAAAAAGGAAGGTTTTTTCGTGTCTATTCTCGATAACCTTCAAACTGCTGTGGTTCTTGTTGGGCCAATTCCAGACTTACGAATCGAATACCTAAACCCTGCAGCTGAGATTCTTTTTGGTTCAAGCACCCAACATGCACTAGGGCAAAGTCTTCACTACTTATTTAGAGCAGATGTATCTGCAATTGAATCGAAGATTAATCAATCATTTCTCTCTGGGCGATCATTTTCCCTTAGAGGGGCAACTGTCACGCTGCAAGATTTTTCTGAAATTACTATAGATTGTGCTATTTCTCCGATAATGCAGGAAGGAAATGAAAGTTGCACAATCATAGAAATGAGCGTTGTTGACTCTCAGTTAAAAATTTCTAGGCAGGAAATGTTAAAAACAGAACGGGAAGCTACGCATGAAATGATAAGAGGGGTGGCGCATGAAATCAAAAATCCACTTGGTGGGCTACGTGGCGCTGCTCAACTACTCCATCAAGAACTAAAGCCTAAACTTCAAGAATACACAAAGATAGTAATCAACGAAGCAGATCGTTTGCATAAATTAGTTGATAGTCTTCTTGGCCCAAACAACATTCCAAAAAAAAGTAGTTTTAATATCCATGAGATAACAGAGCATGTTTCGCGTTTGATAAATGCCCAAAAAACAGAAAATATAAGCATTACAAAAGACTATGACCCAAGTTTGCCTGAAATATATGCGGACAAAGATATGATTATTCAAGCACTACTAAATATTGCTAAAAACGCATTATATGCGGTCGATAAAGAAGGAGGGGGAGAAATAAAAATTAAGACTCGCGTTGAAAGAAACTTAAGTATTGATTTTGTAAAACACCCTTTGCTTGTTGCTGTAGAAATAATAGATACAGGGCCTGGTCTTGCAGACACAGTGAAAGAAAAAATATTTTTCCCATTGGTAACCGATAAAGAAGGAGGTGCAGGACTTGGCTTATCAATTGCTCAAAGACTAGTCACCCATCATGATGGATCCATCGAGTATATTAGGGCTAATAATGAAACAATTTTTAAAATTATACTGCCTGTAAACCAAAATTGAGAATGATGATGACCGAAGATAAAGAAGTTTGGGTAGTAGATGATGATGACTCAATGCGCTGGGTGCTTGAAAAAGCACTAACAAAACAAAACTTAAAGGTTATAGGTTTCGATACTGGCAATAAAGTATTGCAAGAACTAAAGAATGCCGCGCCTAATGCAATAGTTTCTGATATCCGTATGCCTGGCATTGAAGGGTTAAGCCTTTTAAAACAAATACGCGACGATTTTCCGGATTTGCCTGTAATTATCATGACCGCACATTCTGATCTCGACACAACGGTAAGCGCATACCAAGGAGGGGCTTTTGAATATCTTTCAAAACCTTTTAATATAGATGATGCTGTTGACCTAATAGTGCGCGCCTGCGAAGTTGATAATAGCAGTAACTCAATTGAATCGGCCAACAAACCTCAAGAAATGGTTGGTGACTCCTTGGCGATGCAAGAAGTTTACCGTGCAGTTGGGAGGCTCTCGAATTCTAATATCACAGTTTTAATAAATGGGGAAACAGGAACAGGAAAAGAGTTAGTAGCTCGCGCACTACATAGACATAGCCCTCGCTCAGAGAAGCCGTTTATTGCTCTTAATACAACTGCTATACCAAAAGACCTGCTTGAAGCAGAGTTCTTTGGCCACGAAAAAGGGGCTTTTACTGGAGCGCACACAAACAGGGTTGGTCGATTTGAACAAGCTTCAGGTGGAACATTGTTTCTGGACGAAATTGGCGACATGCCATCAGAGCTTCAATCTAAGCTTTTGAGAGTTTTGTCAGAAGGGGAATATTACCGCATAGGTGCATCAACTCCTATAAAGTCAAATGCAAGAATTATCGCAGCTACACATCAAAATCTTGAGCAACGAGTAAAAAATGGGGAGTTCCGTGAGGATTTATTCCATCGACTAAATGTTGTCCGCATTAATATACCCCCTGTTCGCGAAAGACCTGAAGATATTCCGTTGCTGGTCAATCATTTTTTAAATAACTCGGCAATTGAGCTTGAGACAAAACAAAAACAGTTGCATAAAGAAGCTCTGGACTACCTATGTACATTAAATTGGCCAGGAAATGTTCGTGAAATACAGAATCTTTGCCGTTGGCTCACAATAATGGCAATAGATAAAAGTGTGCATTTAGAAGATTTACCTCAAAATTTAAAAGAAGACCAAGAAATTAGTTCGACAACAGACTGGGAGAAGAATCTTGCTAATTGGGCTATGCATGAATTAGATAAAAACAAACAACCTATCCTTGAGAAAGCACTGCCTATTTTTGAATCTATATTGATAAAGGCTGCAATTAAAAAAACAAATGGTAAAAAACATGAAGCTGCGAAACTACTTGGGTGGGGGAGAAATACGCTTACAAGGAAAATAAAAGAACTAAAACTAACTACCAAAAAGCAACTTTAGTTACTATTAAATAACACCGGGTTCTGTTTTTGATTTATTTAACACTAAGCTCCCAGTTATTTCTTGAATATTACTTATAGAGTTCTTGCCCATATATTCAAGTATTTTCTTATTTATTTCACCACAAATCAGTGGATCGTAAAATAATCCAGTACCAATGCCGACAGCTGATGCCCCAGCTATTAAAAATTCAATTGCATCTTGAGCGTTGATGACGCCGCCTTGCCCGATTATTGGGATTTCGTATTTCTTTGCTACTTGATAGACTTCGTGCACTTTAAGTAATGCAATAGGTTTAATTGCGGGGCCCGATAGCCCTGCTTGGTCATTACTTATTATTGGTGTTTTACTTTCAACATCCACCGCCATGCCTGTAACAGTGTTTATAACTGAAAGAGCATCTGTGCCAGCATCTATACACTTTTGTGCGTTCATCTTTATATCAGTCTGGTTGGGTGACAATTTTGTAATGAGGGGTTTTGTTGTAACTGATCTACAAGTTGCAACAACTTGCTCAGACATCGCAGGATCATTACCAAAATGCATGCCTCCAGAATCTACATTAGGACAAGAGATATTTATCTCAATTGCGTCAATAGGTGAATCATTAAAAATTTTAGTGACTGTTTTATATTCCTCTAAAGTAGACCCTGAAATATTAGCTATAAAGCGAGTCTCATTAAAATTTAAATTGGGTAATATTTTTTCTACAACGTGCTTTGCCCCAGGATTTTGTAGACCTATTGCATTTAACATGCCTTCATATGTTTCATAAATTCTATGTGGTTCGTTACCCAGCCTAGCTTCTAATGTTGTGCCTTTCAAACAAACTGCCCCAACATCTTCGTGTTTAAATTCATTTATACGTGTATATTCATCACCAAAACCAACACACCCAGATAGCAATACCAGCGGAGAATTAAGAGAAAGACTGCCGAGCTTTACTGAAAGCTTATTTTTTTTATTTGGCATCTACTGCGGTTGCCTTGTTGTTCACAACTAATGAGAGATTTTCTTGCACATCATCATCGCTACCATTTAATAGATTCTGCTTATGCATATAATGTGGAATAGAAATAGAATAGTTCTGAAGGATCGCGGGGGCTATATCCAATGTAGATATAGTTTGTCGTTTTTTATGACTGTCTGCCGGGTAATTATAGATTAATAGACACCCTTGCGGTATATGGTAGGCGCTAGCCATTGTTCCTTCTTGTATTTTGAAATTAACAAGACCAAAATCTTCTAAAGAGTAAAGGTCTGCATGGTAATTGGGGTCAGACTCATCAAGACCATTATTTATTTTTAATACGCCTTTTTCTTCACCCAAATCAATATGTCCTAAATCGATGCTGAAAAAGTTGCCTTTTTGGCGATAGGAAGTATACACCCCACCTATCAGTGTCTTATTGAGCTTTTCGGCAAAATATTCTGTTTTGCCTCTGCTAACAACAACATTAACCTGAGGATGCATGGCTGGTTTTGCCTCCCAAGAATTGCTCTCTAAGCCAAACCCTCTCATAAACTTACTCATATCTATAACAGATAACTGTGTGTTTATATTTTTTGTTTCTGTTGATGATTGACCCATGCTTGTAGCAACCCAGATACTATAGTCAGGATTTTCATGAACAAAGTTAACTAAAGAATGCAAAAAATTGTCTGCTGCTTTCATAGAAAAATCTATTTCTTTTCGATATGTTTTGATCCATGCTGGATCTAAATCAAAATCATCGTAGTCACCAGGGTAAGACGCAGACCAATATCTATGCATCGATGAAGCTACGTGATTAGTAAAAAATGTAACGAACTGGGGTTTTTTTTCAACAAGCTGCTTCATAAAGACATCGAAAGATAATATTGAGGCAAAAGTTCTCCTCCTGATTATTTTGCCGCTATCTATAAATTCACTCAAAATCTGTAATAAACATTTAATTATAGTTATCTGCCTGATGCCAACTTTTTTGATATTTATTATTAAATTAAATAATAACAAATACTCTATCTTACGTTTCACGTTACGGGCTGACGCGCGTGACATTTTGAGAAGAAATTCTTGGAAAACATGAAGGTAGTGCGGTATGCATTCGGAATTACGTGCAAAACTATCAGGCACATAAAATGAATACTTATCAATTTCTTTCGGCAGTGGATAAGTATGTAAAGATCCAAAAATACCAACTTTTATGTCGTGACTAGATAAAATTGACCATATGGGAGGGAACTTCTTATCTATATTTTGGAGATCTTCACCAAAATCACCAATATTGTGCAATGTGTTTTTCACCCCCCTATGCAAAGATGGCCAAGTAATCCAAGGTGATAAATTACCCACATCTTCAGAGATTGTCTCAAACTGGTCGCAACTAGATAAAATTTTTGAGAAAGTTGACTGTGGATGTCTTGCACAAAAATCATCTAATACTCTGTATGGGACCTCGTTTAACTCAAATAAAATAATTTTTTTACTCATACATACAACTTAATATACATTAAAAGTAGCCAAGTCAACTGCTAGCTTCGGGTTTCTGTTCTCTTTCTAATAATTCTGTCACTGCTTGCTCTGGGGACATTTGTTCATAAAGAACTTTATACACTACCGAGCATATAGGCATATCGAGGCCAAATTTGCGGCCCATATCATTTACAACCTGAGCGGCAGCGGCACCTTCTGCGACTTGCTGGATATCTTTTTTTGCTTCTTCCAGCGTTTTTTGTGTTGCAAGCGCTAACCCAAGTCTCCTATTTCTTGATTGGTCATCGGTACAAGTTAACACCAGATCACCAAGCCCACTTAACCCAAACATGGTTTCTCTTTTTGCCCCAAACTTATCACCAAGTTGTAAAATCTCATTAAGCCCACGCGTTATAAGTGCTGCCCGGGCATTTGCACCATAACCAAGACCATCTGATATGCCTGCAGCTATTGCTAAAATATTTTTAATTCCTCCGCCAAGCTGGATCCCTGGGACATCATCGCTAGTATAAACTCGAAAATAAGGTGTGCTGAAAAGCTCCGCTAACTCTGAGGCAAATTTTTGGTCTTCAGATGCAATTGTGACTGCAGCTGGGCGCCCCTCTGCGACTTCTTTAGCAAAAGAAGGGCCGGATATAATGCCAAATCTACTTGTGGCAGGTAATTTCTCTGAAAAAACTGAGCTGATCAAACCAGTAGTTTGATTATCAAAACCTTTGCCTGCCCATATCACGCTTATTGGTTTAGATTGTGTCTGCGTTAAAATTGAATCGAGCACAACGCGGCATGCTTCGCTAGGAACAACTATCAAAAAATAATCTGCATCAATAATGGCGCTCTTAAGATCTGTTGCAATATTTAATGATTTTGGGAAATTTATTTTTGGTAAATGTTTTTTATTTTCATAATCTTTTTTGAGCATATTTATATGATTAAGATCATGATCCCATAAATAAATTGGTAAATTTTTACCCGAAAGATGAACAGCTAACGCGGTACCCCATGACCCCGCGCCTAAGACTGCGATTTTTCTACTCATTGGTCAGAAAGCATAGAATCAAGCTTACCCTCAATATCTAAAGCTGATAGGTCATCAAAACCACCTACATGGATATCGCCTATAAATATTTGTGGGACGCTTCGTCGCCCAGTTAACTCTTCCATTGATTTTCTTTTTACTGGGTCTAGATCTATTCGCACCTCTTGATATTCTGCACCCTTTTTAGTTAACAAGTTTTTTGCATTATCACAAAAAGGACAAAGAGCTGCTGTATATATTGTAATATCTGGTTTAATCATAATTAAATTTTGCTTATAGGCAAGCTATCTTCCACCCAAGCACTTATTCCACCTTTTATATTATAAACATTCTGAAAATCTCTTTTTTTTAAAAAATTGCAAACAGATGGTGCTCTTGCTCCTGTCTTGCAATATGTAATAACGGGCAAATCTTTTGAGATATTTAATTCGCTAAAACGCTTATTAAAAATACTTGCCGCCACGTGCTTTGAATTAGGAATAATACCTTGCTGCAACTCGGTATCTTCTCTTACGTCTAGCAAAAAAGCATCTTCGTTGTTAATAATATAAACAGCCTCTTGTGGGCTTATTTCTTTAAACCCCTGATTAAATCTTCTAAGCTCAACCACAAATATCAAAATAATAGTAATAACTAAAAGAGTAGATAAAAAAGGATTGTCGAGAAGAAAATCTAGGTAAGCTTCCATCTTGCTTGGCTCTTTTCTAAAATTGTTAAAATAATCTTAAATTAAGCAATTAATAAATTTAAATTTGCTTACACTCAATGAGATGAACAAAAGATCTGGCGCATCATGTCAATCAATCTAAGTATACGGTTATCTCCAACACGATAAAAAACACGATTTGCATCTTTACGCGATTCTAAAATTCCTTTGTCCCGTAAAATTCCAAGGTGCTGAGATATATTGCTTTGTGAAGTCCCTACATTTTCCACTATCTCCTGGACACTCACTTCTTTATCTCCAAGTGTGCATAAAATTTTTAAACGCAGAGGGTGAGAGATCGCTTTCAAAGAACGAGATGCTCGCTCTATGTCGCTATCATTGTATTGGTTTACAAAATCTTCAGCTGATACAGACATTATTAAAATTTATTTTTATAAGTATATAAGTTAACCTGATACTAACAATCTATATTAGACTTGTCTAATAAATTAATATAAATTTAACCATCTCTAAGCATATTGTAAACTGTATAAATATGGGAAATAACCAATAAATATCAATGTTTTATCACTTCTAATGCTAAAGAAAACAACGCTAATCTTCGCTATATTTCTAGTATGCACGCCAGATTTTAGCAACGCCGTGTCTGAAAATACAAAAGATGTGCATATGCGCCTAATAGTTGTACAAAATCATATAAGAGAACTAAGACAGCAGCTATCAAAAAAACAAGGAAAGCTAGGAAAGTTGCAAGAAAATCTTGCCACTGTAGAAATTAATATAAATAACATCAGCCAAAATTTAAAAAAATCTAAAAGGAAAATAAAAGCAAACAATAAAAAACTTAAAGAATTGAAAACAAAAGAAAGAGTATTAGAAAAAGAGATAAGTATAAAAAAGAATTTACTTATGGGGCAGCTAAAATATGCATACATTTTAGGCACACAAAGCAAATTGAAGATACTTTTAAGTAAAAATAATCAAACAAATACGGACAGAATGCTTGCTTATAATGAGTATATCTCTAATTATCGAAATAAATTACTCATCGACACAAAAAGTAAATTAAAAGAATTAGAAAAAATAAGAGAAAAAGTTAACATTTCGAATAACCAGTCTAAAAAACTTTCAAAAGCCCTAAATACACGCAAATTAAATCTAAAACTAGAAAATAAAAAAAGAACAAAAACTTTGAGTGTGCTTGAAAAAGAGATTAGAAATGATAAAAATAGTATGGAAATACAATTAGAAAATGAATCAAACTTAATAGACCTTTTAAAATCTTTACAAGCTGTAATCACAACACTTCCGATCCCTGAAAAAGAGCTTAAACCATTTAAAAAGCTTATGGGCAAACTCCCCTGGCCCACTAAAGGCAAAGTAAATCCATTATTTGGAAGAAACAAAGCTGGAAAAAATTTAAAATGGGACGGCATATTCATAAAAACAAAAAAATATGAACCTGTATATTCAATAGCTAGAGGTAGAATCGTATTTTCGGACTGGATGCGAGGTTATGGGTTATTGACAATTATTGACCATGGCGAAGGTTACATGACACTTTTTGGGCATAATTTCAGCTTATATAAAACTATTGGTGATTGGGTAGAACCCGGAGAAATTATTGCTCAAGCTGGTGACAGCGGAGGGCAAAAAAATATTGGGCTGTACTTTGAGATAAGAAAAAAAGGAGAACCATTAAATCCCTCAAAATGGTGCTCATCAAAGAATAAATTAAATTTAGCAAAGATATGAATAAAAACAATATATAATTAATGCTGGAGGCATGAATAAAATGCATCGAACATATCTTATTTTAGGCGCAATTCTTTTACCTATATCTTTGATTATTTCAGAACTAGGTATGCAAAAGATTGTGTTTGCAGAAAAGCAGACTATTATAGAAAAAAAGGAAACTCCTTCAGTTGTTTTGCCTCTGGATGAATTGCGTGACTTTAGTGATGTTTACGCACACATCAAGCGTGGTTATGTAGAAAGCGTAACTGACGAAAAACTTTTAACAAATGCTATTCATGGAATGATGAGCTCCTTAGACCCCCACTCAGCTTATCTCGATAAAACTGCCTACAAAGAGCTGCAAATAGGAACTACTGGCGAATTTGGCGGGCTAGGGATTGAGGTAGGAATGGATGATGGGTTAATTAAAGTTATATCGCCTATAGATGATACACCGGCCCAGCGCGCAGGTGTTATGGCGGGCGACCTAATTATACGTTTAGATGACAAACCCGTAAAAGGCCTAACATTAGATGAGGCAGTAAAGATAATGAGAGGCAAAAAAGGCACATCCATAGTATTAACTATTATCAGAGAAGGGGAAGATAAACCATTAAAGATCGCGGTAAAAAGAGACGTAATCAGAGTAAAAAGCGTAAAAAGTGAGATATTAGAGCCTGGATTTGGATATTTGAGAATATCTAACTTTCAAATCGATACGAGTTCTAAAGTGCGAGATGCATTAGAAAAACTAAATAAAGAAAATGGTGACATCTTAAAAGGTCTTGTCATCGATTTGAGAAATAATCCTGGAGGAATCCTAACAGGGGCCATAGAGGTATCCGATCAATTTTTAGATAACAATAAATTGATTGTGTATACCGAAGGAAGGGCTGACGAAACATCACAGAAATTCAATTCAGATGAAGCGGATTCACTAAACGGTTCACCTATCGTTGTACTAATCAATCAAGGCTCAGCATCTGCATCTGAAATTGTAGCCGGAGCTCTGCAAGATCATAAGAGAGCAATTGTTATGGGAAAACGTTCATTCGGCAAGGGCTCTGTGCAAACAATCGTGCCATTAAATGGCGAATCAGCGCTTAAACTTACAACAGCTCGTTACTTCACCCCGTCTGGAAGATCAATACAAGCCAGTGGGATAGAACCAGACATACAATTAAACACAATTCTGCCTTCGGAAATTGCCAAGAACGATGACTCTGTTAAAGAATCTAACTTGAAAGGGCATTTGAAAAATAATGGGGATGGAAAAAACACCTCTAAAGATGCCAAAGCTGCTTCTAAATTATTATCTGAAGATAACCAAATTAGTGAAGCCCTTAATGTGTTAAGAGGGCTGCATATACTAAGTAAAAATAAAACATAAAAAATGAAAAAAGTTTTAGTACCTTTAGCAGAAGGGTGTGAGGAGCTTGAGGCTATTACTATTATTAATTTACTTCGCCGTGCAGAAATAGAGGTAATAACTGCAAGCTTATCTAACCCAACTGTCAAATGTTCCCGCGGGACACCTATTGTTGCTGACAAATCTTTAGATGAAATTTATGAAGATGAATTTGACATGGTTGTTTTACCGGGCGGACTCCCTGGGGCTGATTATCTAAATAGTGACCAGCGTATCCACAAACTGCTAAAAAAACATAATGAAAAAAACAAATTTATTGCTGCCATCTGTGCTGCGCCAAAAGTTCTTGCAAGTGCAGGCTTGCTAGATAATAAAAAAGCAACTTGCTACCCTGGGGCAGTTGATGAAAATCAATTTGAAAATGTAAGTTTTACCCAAGCCTCAGTTGTTGAGGACAATAATGTAATTACGTCCCGTGGGCCTGGTACCGCCATGGATTTTGCACTATCTTTAATTGAAAAACTGGCAGGAAAAAATAAGCGTGATGAGGTCGAAAATGGCTTGAAACGCACCTCTAGCAACGAAACTACACTCATAGCTTCAAAATAAGCCCTTTTTAACAATCTTGCTAAATAATGCGTGCTTATGGTATAAATCCGCGCTCGTTAATTAAGGGTAATTATAAATGCTCACGGAAAAAAAACTTTTAAGAGCTCCAGCTAAAGATTATATGAATAAAGCCCAACTGGGCTTCTTTAAAGATCGTCTAGTACAAATGAAGGTTGATCTGGAACAACACCTAGAAAAAGCAAAATCAGAACTTATTGATCGTGAACGAGAAGCCGATGATCTAGACCGCGCGCAAGCCGAAGAGGGTATTCATTTAAAGTTACGAATACTTGATAGAGAATCAAAGCTTTTGCCTAAGATTGATGAATCACTTAAAAGAATTGAGGAAGGGTCATACGGTTATTGCGAAGCAACAGGAGAGCCTATTGGGATAGAAAGGCTGCTAGTAAGACCTACCGCAATGTTTTGTGCTGAAGAAAAAAACCGACAAGAACAGATAGAAAAAGCATACAAAGACTAACCTTTGTAATTAGAGATTTATTTACTAACCTCGCCCTCAATAACATTCCTTTGAGATGCATAAGCGCAATTTTCGCAGCTCGGGTTACTCTGCGGAACTTCTGTTTTGTTCATCATTTCTATCATTGCTTGCACTTTCTCATCAATCCAACTTGTATTGCATTGATAAGGAACTAATGTTTCTTCAAATTCCATTTTAGAAAAAAAACCGGGCGCTTCTCTATTGGCGTTGCAAACATAAAAATAACCTGTCTGGGAAACTTCATAACCCATGTGCGTTAAAAGGTACGCATAAAAATCTAGCTGTATTTTGTAAGATTGATGATAGGCGTCGTTAAGATATGCTTCTGTATCAACAGAATAATTCGTTGCTTGAGATTTATAATCAACCACAACTAACTTTTTGTCCTTGGTATCAAACCAAATATCATCGACCCCGCCATGTAGGATGATATTTGTCTCTTGGAAGCGGTGCTCTAAACCGTGATGAAGCGAGTTTCTCCACTTGTCTATATCTTCATGCTGGAAAGGAACAATGTGGTCAAGACCATAATTTTGCATGACTCTATGGGGTTCTTGTTGCTCTCTACATACATCGAACTCTTTTTTTAACAAAAGATCTGTGGTCTCATTTAATGTCCAACCGGGCATAGATGGGGATGCCAACCCTTTAACACGATCTAAATAAAAACAACGCTGGCAGGCTAAAAAATCGTTAAATTTACTGCGGCTCACTTTAAAATCTTCTGATTGCCCCGGTGTATAGATAGAAGATTTGCGGGTCCTCATACCCGTAGCATTTACTAGTTCCTTTTTACTATTTCTTTTTAAGCTAATCACCTTGCTATCTTAATAAGTCTTTAGCCAACACCGGGTGGTAAGGCGTATTGCGAATTTTGTCATGCAGTTGCATCCGATATTCGACAAAATCCTCACATTTATGAAAATGTAAAAAAGGATTTCCCTCTGTTTGCTCCTCCAATGTTGAAACAGTTTTCTCTGCATAGTTATGCCCAGGATGAATCACAGTACTCGATTCTAATTCGCCTTTTATTTTCTTTAAAGTAGTAAACATTTGTTCGGGGTCGCCACCCTGTAAATCACAGCGTCCACAACCAAAAACAAATAAGGTATCGCCAGTAATGAGGTCGCCATCAAGCATATAACAGGTAGAACCTGGCGTATGTCCTGGAGTATGTAATACCTGGATAGAAGATTGGCCAATACTAATTGTATCGCCACCATAATGAAGCTCTGGTTTAACCAAGTCAGCTTGCCAGAAATCAGCTTCTGCTTTTAGTAAATGAAGCTTCGAATCATATTTATTAAGGACTTCCTCAACACCATTAATATGATCATGGTGGCTGTGAGTCAATAATATATCTGTAATCTGTATATCATTTGCAGATGCATATTCAATTATTTTATCAGGCTCCCACGCAGGGTCTACAACAGCTGCTTGCCGGCTATCTACATCAGTAATTAGATAGATAAAATTTTCCATGGGGCCGAGCTCCATGGTGGCGATCTCGTAACTTTTGTTCATTACTTTTTGTGGGTGTGCTTGCTAGTTAAATCTTTCTCGATATCTTCATGATCACCAATCACAATATGATGCTCGCTCTTGGTGATATGTTTTTCAAGGAAAGGAATAAGGGGTAAGGGTGCGAGGCCGCCCAACACAATACCAATTGCCGCTGATCTCAAATCAGGATCCAAAATAGATGCAATAAGGTCAGCAACCACATGGGCTACAATTACACCAATTATCCCTGCAATAAAACCGTTGGAGACTATTTTTAAGAGACGATTGATGCTCCAGCCTGTGTAATAACCAATTAACATGATAGAGACATGTACAAAACCAAATACAAAGCCTCTTAAATAGGCCTTGTCTTCTAAAAAACCCCAGTGTTCTAGTAAATGTTCCATATAAATTTTCTCCTTTTTTGTTTACTCTAAAAATGCTATCTCTTTGACATTTAATTTTGCGTGGTGATCTCTTCCATATGCAACTAAGCCAATAGAAGTTATATTTTTTGATTTAATAGTATTTGCTAGAAAAAAACTAGATTTTTCAAATTTATTAATCGGAAGAATAAACTCCTTAAAATCTTCATCAACAATAAATTCCGATGCGTAATACTGCCACGGTAAAATCGTTCCAGTAGTTCGCAAATGTATGAAGTATTTTTGATTGTTACCTTTTGCTACGACCTTCACAAATTTTGCTGTTTTTAGATCAATGTTGCTTATATTTCTACGCACCTGAATAAACCCGCCGTTATTTTCTGTCGTTACATTACCTGATAACAAAGCCATGGGAGCGCCATTGTCTGTTTTATAGGCGACACTGCCAGTGGAAACGCCGCCCATTACATTATCTGAGATATACGTCCATTGGGCTGGATCTTGGAAATTATCTTTAAAAATGGGCCCAGCAAAAGTTTTATTAGTCATGCTAATTAAAAATAATAGTGAAAAGATCGAGAGAAAAAATTTCATCTTCATATTAATCATGATAATAATTATGTCTTTGATGTCAAGAATATGCCTACTCTACTGTAACCGAATATTCTACTCTGCACAGGATGGTTATAGTCTTCATTATATTGTACCTGTTGGGTTTTCTTAGTTTATTTCATTTCATCAAAAAATTCTTTTGGAAATTCAATTTCTATAACTTTCCACTTAGTTCCAATTCGTTTAAAGTGTATTGGTATTAAGTCTTCATCAGTCTCTAAATTTACATAAAATGAGTTTAAACCATTAAACTTCATTATTGAAATTCCTCCAATTAATGTTGTGAAATTTGGTTCAGGTATTTCAGACCTTTTATCAGATTGCTCTATCAGCAAACTTAAACCTTCAGAGTTTATATATGTATCTACTAGAAAGTCAGCAAATTTACTTACTAAACCTGTTGCTAAAATGCTAAGTCCACCTAATTCTTTATACTCTTCACTCTTTGACATTTCATCTATAAAATAAGCATTAGAAAAGTCTTTGAAATTATTTCTTACTTCATCCCATTCAATATAGTTTTTACTTAATTGTTTGTCATTGTAGTAAATTGATTTGTGAACTTGATGAAAAGAATGCATTGCGCTAAATATATAAGAGAATATTAAAAAGACTGGCAGAAATATTGTTAGCAGTTTTTTCATATTTACCAGTTTATACTTTATTAGACTATTGTAAAATTAGGACTGACCCACCCTGTCGGAAGTTAACTACTCCACTGTAACAGATTTCGCTAAGTTCCTAGGCTGATCCACATCTGTGCCTTTGATAAGTGCGCAATGATAAGCCAGCAACTGTAAAGGAATGGTAAAGATGATGGGAGCGACTGGGTTTTGTGGTGCATTGATTTCAAAGACATTCATAATGTCATCACTAACAAAACCAGAGCCTTTGTCCGCAAAAACATGCAAACGCCCACCACGGGCACGAACCTCAGATAAATTAGATTTCAATTTCTCCAGCAAAATATTATTCGGTGCCACGGCAACTACCGGCATATCTCGATCAACCAGTGCCAGAGGCCCGTGTTTGAGCTCTCCCGCTGGATAAGCTTCAGCGTGGATATAAGAGATCTCTTTGAGCTTTAACGCCCCCTCCATGGCAATAGGGTAATGTGAGCCACGTCCTAGGAACAATGCATGCTGCTTATTGGCAAATTCTTCTGATAATTGAGCTAATGCCGAATCGAGCTTTAACCCTTCTTGGATTTTTTTAGGTAAATCCTGCAGCTGTTTGACTAGCTCTTGCTCAACATCCTTTGACATCCCTTTGTGTTTGCCAGCCAGAATCACGATCAACATTAAAGCAACCAGTTGTGTGGTAAATGCCTTGGTTGAGGCTACTCCAATTTCAGGGCCAGCATGCGTCATCAACACTAAATCAGATTCTCTCACCAAAGAACTCTCCGGCACGTTGCACACGCTTAACGTCCCAATATAGTTTTTATCGTTTTTAGCAAGTTGTAAGGCTGCCAATGTATCTGCAGTTTCACCGGATTGTGAAATGCTGATGAGTAATGTGCCAGGTTTAATAATATGTTTGCGGTAACGAAATTCACTGGCCACTTCAGCTTGGCAAGAAATACCGGCTTGCCTTTCAAACCAATGTCGGGCAATTAAGCCAGCGTGATAACTTGTCCCGCAAGCAATAATTTGTACCTGCTCAACCTTATCTAATATTTTTGCGGCATTGGGTCCTAATATTTCTATCGGCACGCTCTTGTTAATGATCCTGCCTTCAAGTGTTTCCGAAATCGCAATAGGTTGCTCAAATATCTCTTTTTGCATGTAGTGTGAATACTCACCTAGCTCGATTGAACTCACTGAGAGACCGCTTGCTTTTGCTTTACGTTTTACTGCTTTGCCTTTTTTATCAAAGATTGTCACACCACTTTTTTGTATATCTGCAATATCGCCGTTTTCAAGAAAAATAAAAGCTTGTGTCACAGACAAAAGCGCTTGCACATCTGAAGCAATGAAGTTTTCGTGCTCACCAACACCCACGACCAACGGGCTTCCTTGGCGTGCAGCAATCATATGTTCTGGGTGTTGTGTATCAATCACTCCTAAAGCATAGGCCCCTTCTAAATCTTGGGTTGTCAGCGTAACGGCTTGGAGTAAATCAGAACCCTGCTCTAAGTAATGTGCGATTTGGTGTACCACAACTTCTGTATCAGTATCTGAGTCGAATTGGTATCCTTGTTTTTCTTGTTTTACCCTAAGTGCTTCGTAATTTTCAATGATGCCGTTGTGGACCACAGCGACTCTGTCTTTAGATATATGTGGATGTGCATTATTTTCCGCAGGTACTCCATGAGTAGCCCAACGGGTGTGTGCGATACCAATAGAACCATTAACTTTTGCAGTATCCAGTGCCTTCATCAACTCGACAACTTTTCCCTTTTTACGGATACGAGTTAAAGTGTCATCGTTTAAAAGTGCGATACCAGCTGAATCATAACCCCGATATTCCAAGCGCTTTAAACCTTCGATCAGTAAAGGTGTTATATCGCGCTCAGCAACGGCTCCGACTATCCCACACATGGTTATTTCTTCTTTGGCCTGGCCCAGTCGTCGACTGTTTTCTGTTCGGCACGAGAAAGCGTCAGCTTATCTGTTGGGGCATCTTTTGTAATTGTCGAGCCCGCGCCGATTGTCGCGCCTGAATTTACCTGAACAGGGGCAATCAGCTGAGTATCAGAACCAATAAAAACATCATCGCCAATTAAGGTTTTATGTTTTTGTGCCCCATCATAATTACATGTGATAGTTCCTGCTCCGACGTTTACTCTCTTGCCAATATCGGTATCCCCGACATAGCTTAAATGGTTTATTTTACTCTCGCTCCCAATAGTAGATTTTTTGAGCTCCACAAAGTTTCCTATATGGGCTTCTTCAGATAATTCAGTCTCTGGACGGATACGAGAAAACGGGCCAATCTTACATCTTTCGCCAATTTTTGAGGTTTCAATTATGGTATTGGCAAATATCTGCGAACCTGCACCTATTGTGGAATCTTTTATAATGGTATTTGGGCCAATATAAACATCTTTCCCTATTAAAACTTTCCCCTCTAAAATAACATTTGTATCGATAGTTGCTTCACCGCTCGTTATTATTTCGCCGCGAATAAATACTCTTTCCGGATCTAACAAAGTCACACCCGATAACATCAGTTTTTCACGCTGCTCTTTTTGAAAAGTGGCCTCAGCCTGTGCTAATTGAATTTTATCGTTCACTCCTAAAATCTCATCTTGTGTGTTTATCTTCAGTGTATCGATCTTCTTGCCTGACTTAATCGCAATCTCAACACAATCAGTTAAATAATACTCTGATTGGCTATTATCAGAACTTATTTGCTTAGTCCATTCTTTCAAGTTCTCCGTATGAGCTGCCAGCACACCAGTATTGCATTCGGTAATACGACGCTCTGCGTCACTTGCATCTCGCTCTTCTCGGATCGATATAATTTGATCCTCTTTATTACGAATTATACGCCCATATCCCGTGGGATTTTCTACATCAGCTGTCAATACACTTAAACCCCCATTGGTTAATTTAGATAGCAAAGAGGTAAGAGTATCTGGCTTTAAAAAAGGGACATCCCCGTATAATACTAGGACCATGTCTTGATTATTAAGTTCCGGAAGCGCTTGAGCTACAGCATGTCCTGTACCTTTTTGCTCGCTTTGCAAACACCACTCAAGGTTAGATTGTGAAAATTTTTCAGTGAAAAGTGCTTTTTCTTCGCTATGGACAATACATATCTTGTTTGGATTCAATTTTTCTGCGGTCGCAATAACGTGTCCCAGCATCGGGCGCCCTCCGATTTCATGCAAAACCTTAGGGGTACTGCTATGCATTCTGGTGCCTTGTCCAGCTGCTAAGATAATAATGTCTAGTTTCACTTTTTTGAAAGGGGTTTGATTATCTGCCTTTCTTGCGCAGATTCTCGATCATGCGAAGCTGAGCAGCAGCTGCTGCAAGCTCTGCAAGCGCTTTAGCTGCATCCATATCAGCTTGTTTATCAGCCAGTGCTTCTTCGGCACGACGCTTGGCCTCTAGCGCTTTTGCCTCATCCAAATCTGCCCCGCGCATCGCGGTGTCGGCTAAAATTGTTACAACATGGGGCTGGACTTCTAATATTCCCCCAGATACAAAGAAAACCAGCTCTTCTCCAGATTCGGTTTCTAACTTAACCTCTCCAGGTTTAAGTCGAGTAATTAAAGGGGTATGTTTTGGGTATATTCCTACTTCTCCCATCTCCGCTGAAGCCACAACAGACTTTGCGACCCCGGAAAAAATTTCTTTTTCCGCACTTACTATTTCAACTTGTATTGTGCTCATCTTAGGCCGTTACAAAGATTTAGCTTTTTCTTCAACTTCTTCAATGGCGCCAGCCATATAAAATGCTTGCTCAGGTAAAGCATCATAGTCGCCTGCGACAATACCTTTAAAGCCTCGAATTGTATCTTTCAACGCAACATACTTTCCTTCCGTGCCTGTGAAAACTTCTGCAACAAAAAATGGTTGTGAAAGAAAACGCTGTATTTTTCTAGCACGAGTCACGACTAATTTGTCCTCTTCTGATAATTCATCCATACCAAGGATAGCAATAATGTCTTTTAATTCTTTATAACGCTGTAATGTATTTTGCACAGCGCGTGCGGTGTCATAGTGTTCAGCGCCTAAAACTAATGGGTCTAGTTGACGGCTTGTTGAATCGAGTGGGTCAACGGCTGGGTAAATACCTAATTCAGCAACCTGTCTTGATAACACAACTGTTGCATCTAAGTGTGCAAAAGTTGTCGCTGGTGACGGATCAGTTAAATCGTCAGCTGGCACATACACAGCTTGTATAGAAGTGATAGAACCTTTATTAGTAGAAGTAATACGTTCTTGTAATACGCCCATTTCTTCCGCTAAGTTTGGTTGATATCCAACCGCGGAAGGCATGCGCCCCAATAACGCAGAAACTTCTGTGCCGGCTAACGTGTATCTATAGATATTATCGATAAACATCAACACATCTCTACCTTCATCACGAAACTGTTCAGCTATAGTGAGTCCAGTTAAAGCAACGCGCAAACGGTTTCCCGGAGGTTCATTCATTTGGCCATAGACTAAAGAGACTTTATCTAAAACATTTGATTCCTTCATTTCATGATAAAAATCATTACCTTCTCTGGTTCTTTCACCTACACCTGCCATAACAGAATACCCGCTATGCTCAATGGCAATATTTCTTATCAATTCCATCATGTTTACAGTTTTCCCAACACCTGCCCCGCCAAATAACCCTATTTTCCCTCCCTTTGCAAAAGGGCACAGTAGGTCAATAACTTTGATTCCGGTCTCCAGGAGCTCCACGCCTCCTGATTGTTCTTCAAAACTTGGGGCAGAGCGGTGGATAGGCATTCTTTCTTCTGATTCAATGGGGCCTGCATTATCAACTGGGTCGCCTAAGACATTCATTATTCTTCCTAAAGTTTTTTGTCCGACAGGCACTTTGATAGCGGCTCCTGTATTTGCAACTTTCAGCCCACGTTGCAGCCCATCGGAAGCACCCATAGCAATAGTTCTTACAACTCCGTCGCCAAGCTGTTGCTGAACTTCTAAGGTTAAATCTTGATCTTCAACTTTTAATGCATCATAAACTTGTGGAACAGAATCGCGCGAAAATTCCACATCCACAACAGCTCCGATAATTTGAACCACTTCTCCTGAACTCATTTAAACTCCCCTTAAGGTTTATTTATACGGCGGCAGCGCCACCGACAATTTCTGAAATTTCTTGTGTAATAGAAGCTTGGCGCGCTTTGTTATACGCCAACTGTAAATCATCTATTATTGTGCCAGCGTTATCCGATGCGCTTTTCATCGCAACCATGCGTGCTGCCATTTCACATGCAACATTTTCAACAACACTTTGGAAAATAAGTGACTCTATATAACGCATCAACACTCCATCTAAAACATCTTTTGAATCTGGCTCATAAATATAATCCCAATGATAATCAAGCTCTTGATCATCATCTGGCTCAGTTGGAAGTAATTTTGTCACTTTTGGCTTTTGTGACATTGTATTTACAAATTCATTCTCAACAATATAAAGTTGATCTATATTGCCTTCCAGATAATTATCTAACATTGTTTTTATACACCCGATGAGTTGCTCAATCTCGGGCGTATCACCCAGGTCCGAAACTTGTGCAGTCATATTGGCGTTGAAACGCTTAAAAAAACCGGTAGCTTTTGTTCCTATTAAACAAAGTTCTACTCCAATATTTTTTGACTCCCATTCTTTAAGAACCATTACTGCGCTTTTAAATAAATTAATATTAAGACCGCCGCATAAACCTCTATCAGTAGAAACAATAATAAGTCCAACTTTTTTTATTTCTTCTCTTTCAGTTAAAAAAGGATGTTTATACTCTTGATGTGCGTGCGCAAGGTGACCAATCACATTAAGCATTTTTTTTGCATAAGGCCTAGTCGCAGCCATGCGGTCTTGTGCTTTTCTCATTTTACTGGCTGCAACCATTTCCATTGCTTTAGTAATTTTTTGTGTGTTTTTTATACTTGCAATTTTTGTTCTTATTTCTTTTTCGCTAGCCATGTTCTTTTACTCTTTTTACCAGGTTTGATTTGCAACAAAATCATCTAATGCTTTTTTAAGTTCTTGCTCAATTTCTTCTGCGTAGTCTCCTTCTGCATTCATTTTATCCATGAGATCACTACGTTCAGACTTCATGTAGCTATGTAATGCAGATTCAAATGCACCAACTTTATTTACTTCAATCTCATCCAAATAGCCTTCGTTAGCAGCATAAAGTGATACGGCCATTTCAGCGATAGTCAACGGTGAATACTGGGGTTGCTTCATCAGCTCCATAACACGCTCCCCGCGCTCTAATTGTTTACGTGTTTGTTCATCTAAATCTGAGGCAAATTGCGAAAAAGCGGCTAATTCCCGATATTGAGCAAGAGCCAAACGTACCCCGCCACCGAGTTTTTTGATTAATTTTGTTTGTGCCGCACCCCCAACTCTTGAAACGGAAAGCCCTGCATTAATTGCGGGTCGCAAACCCGCATTGAATAAATCCGTTTCTAGAAATATTTGTCCGTCAGTGATAGAGATGACATTAGTAGGAACAAAAGCAGAAACATCTCCTGCTTGAGTTTCAATAACTGGTAGTGCGGTTAAAGAGCCTGTTTTCCCCTTAACCTTTCCTTTTGTAAATTCCTCAACATACTCTGCATTCACGCGGGATGCTCGCTCAAGTAAACGCGAATGGAGGTAAAAAACGTCTCCTGGGTACGCTTCTCGTCCTGGCGGCCTTCTAAGTAAAAGCGACACCTGGCGATATGCCCAAGCTTGTTTTGTTAAATCATCATAGATAATTAAAGCATCCTCGCCGCGATCCCTAAAATATTCACCCATCGAGCAACCAGAATATGGTGCGATATATTGCATGGCAGCGGATTCAGAAGCATTAGATGCAACTACGATAGTGTGTTCCATTGCTCCGTGTTCTTCTAGCTTTCTTACCACATTTGCAACGGACGAAGCTTTTTGTCCTACAGCAACATATATGCATTTAATACCTGTGCCTTTTTGATTAATAATAGTATCGATTGCCAATGCTGTTTTTCCTGTTTGGCGGTCACCAATAATTAACTCTCTTTGGCCTCTACCGATAGGCACCATAGAATCAATAGATTTAAGGCCTGTTTGCACTGGTTGGCTTACAGATTGACGCTCAATTACACCCGGAGCAATTTTCTCTATTGGGGTAAATTCTTTACAACCTATCTCACCTTTCCCGTCTATTGGCTTACCAAGAGAGTCTACAACGCGTCCTAATAATTCGCTGCCAACAGGAACTTCTAGTATGCGCCCTGTACATTTTGCAGTATTGCCTTCGGAAATATGTTTGTAATCGCCAAGAACTACCGCGCCGACCGAATCGCGCTCTAAGTTAAGAGCAATACCAAACGTGTTGCCTGGAAATTCAATCATTTCACCTGACATAACATCTGCCAATCCATGAACACGAACAATCCCGTCCGTAATCGCGACAACAGTGCCTTCTGTTCTAGCTTCAGGTTTACCTTGAAAACTTTCTATCCGTTTTTTTATGAGTTCGCTAATCTCAGTTGGGCTAAGCTGCATAATATTTTCCTTTACCTATATTCAAATTGTTAACTTAGTTCTGTTAATAACTTATTTAGTTTGCTTCGAATGGAGCCATCTATTACCAAATCTCCTGCACGCACGATGGCGCCTCCTAAAAGTTTTTCATCTATTTCTTCTACTATCTCAATATCAACACCAAGTCTTCTCTTAAGTGCATCTTTGATAGGTTTTATTTCTGCACTGCTCAATTTCTTGGCCGACACAATTTCTGCACTGATTCTATTTTCTTCTTGAGAATGATATGAATCAAACAATAAAGTGATTTGCGGAAGCAATGATAACCGGCGATTTTCAGACAAGAGTTTTATAAAGTTTTGAAATTCTTTATCTATATTCTTAGCACAAACATCAATAACACATTGAGCAATTTCTGTGTGTGTAAGCCTAGGGCTATTTAATATGGGCTGTATTGCATCATCTTTGGTAACTAAAGTTATTAATTGCAACATCTCTGACCATTGCTTAAGTGATTTATGTTCTTTGGAAAACACAAAGGCAGCTTTCGCATATGGTCTTGCTATAGTTAGTAAGTCTGACATAGATCTATATTTGTTTTGCTAATTCGTCGAGTGCTTTTTTGTGAGCTTTCTCGTCAATTTCTTTTTCTAGTATTTTTTCAACCCCCGCCAACGCAATAGCTGAAACTTCTTTGCGTAATTTTTCGCGTGCACGGTTTACTTCCTGTTGTATTTCGGCATTAGCTGCCTGCTTAATTTTCTCTCCTTCTTCTCGCGCTGCTACCTTTGCTTCATCAATAACTTCATCAGAGCGTTTCTCAGCTTTATTCATGATTTCACTTGCATTTTGTTTAGCTTCATCTGCCTTACTCTGGGAAAACTCTTCTGCTTCCTGAAGTGCCTGTTCACCTTTTTCTGCAGCCGCTAACCCATCAGCAATTTTTTTCTTTCTTGCTTCGAGCGCCTCGGTTATAGGAGGCCAAATATACCTCATACAAAACCACACAAAAATTACAAATGCGATTGATTGGCCTATTAAAGTTAAATTGATATTCACACAAATTACCTTTGTTTAACTGTATTATTTTTTTCGCTCATCAAGCACCTAGGGCAAAAATCATGTAAAAGGCAATACCAACAGAAATCATTGGTACCGCATCAACAAGACCTAAGACTATGAACATTTGCGTACGCAACATAGGAATTAATTCAGGTTGGCGCGCTATACCTTCCATGTATTTCCCGCCAAGATTACCAATTCCAATCGCAGCACCCAGGGCTCCTAAGCCCATCATTAGTGCGCCTGCAATGTAAATTAAGCCAGATTCCATAACTACTCCTATTCTATTTAATAATTTATTATTCTCAGTGTTCTTCGCAATCATGCGCCATGCTCAGATACACTACCATTAAAACCATAAAAATAAATGCCTGAAGGACAATTATTAGTATGTGAAAAATTGCCCATATTAGCTGCAGAAAACCGCCAAATGTGCTCATCACTACGCCAACTGGATACATTAACGCAATTAAGATAAAAATCATCTCACCCGCATACAAATTCCCGAAAAGCCGCAAACCATGTGAAACAGGTTTTGCAAATAATGCAACTGCTTCAAGAAAAAAATTTACAGGAATTAATAAAATCTTTAACAAAATATTCTTTGCTGTAAAAGGATGTAAAGTTAATTCGCCAAGAAAACCTAAACCATACCCACCCTTTTTTATCACACTATAAAAAATAACCAATATAAATACAGAAAGAGACATTCCCATAGTTACATTGGGGTCTGTGGTCGGCACAATTTTCATGTGATGAACGCCTGCTAACTTAGCAGCCTCAGGCACCCAATCAACAGGGACAAGATCCATTAAATTCATTAATAAAATCCATACAAAAGCTGTGAGTGCCATCGGAGCAACAATTTTATTAGTATGATTGAAGGAGTCCCTAACATTGGACTCAATAAATTCTATGACTGTTTCTATAGTATTTTGCAGGCCACCCGGGTTTCCCGATGTTGCTTTTGCAGCAACTTTTCTAAAAATTAAAATGAAAACAAAACCAAGACCAATGGACCACGCCATTGAATCAACATGAATAGCCCAAAACCCCATTTCTTTTATTTGGTCAACAGTGTGTGCAAAACCCCATTCACCGTCAGCGTGACGACCATATGTAAGGTTGGTCAAATGATGCTTAATATATTCAGAAGAACTTTGCTCGGCCGACATTTTAAAAATTAATTTTTAGTTATTTTCTTATAAATATTGGGGCTAATAATGTCGCCACATATACACTAAATAATGATATTGGCACTACTTGTTTATAAAAATAAAAAATACACCCAAACATTATTGCTGCAATTAACCACTTACCAATTTCTGCAAAATAAAATGCTTTTAATTCCTGTTGTGGGTTACGCATCTCTGAGTCAACAAACATATATTGTATGAAATACAAATTAGGCACTAAGTATGCTAAACCCCCTAACAGGGCAGATAATGCAGCTTCCGTGCTATGAATAAAACCAGCAATAACTCCGGCAATTATAACAATAACTTGAATATAAATAATCCTTTTAATGGGCTTGTTTGGCAACATTCGTACTTTTTTGAACAAGATTGCTATTTCGTCGAATCTTTTTTGTATCTAATTTTTGACAAAACACCGTCCAACTCATCAAGGCTGTTATAGCTTATTGTTAATCTTCCTTTCCCAGTGCGCGTATGGTTTATTTTGGTTGCCGACCCTAAATATTGCGTTAATTCCCTTTCTAGCTTCACGGTGTTTGGGTCCTTTGCATGTGCCTTTGTTTTGCTTTTTTTCGTTTGTTTGCTGGTTTGCGCTAGCGCTTCGGCCTCTCTCACAGATAGACCCTGGCTAGCAATTTGTTTTGCCAGAGCTATTTGCTTTTCCCCAGAAAGAGAAAGGAGCGCCCGTGCGTGCCCCATATCCAGCTTTCCTTTGCGCAGCAAATCTTTTACTTTTGGATTTAAGTCGTTGAGCCTCAGGCTATTAGTAACAGCTTCGCGCGAGCGTCCAAGCTGATTTGCTAAGCTTTTATGCGTCAAATTAAATTTTTTCAACATTTTGCTAAACGCCTCTGCTTCCTCCATTGGGCTTAGATTTTCTCTCATTATGTTTTCTGTCAATGCAAGCATTGCAGCTTGCTCATCATTGGCTTTTTTTATTATTGCGGGTAATTGGTCAAGCCCTGCCGCTATCGCAGCGCGCAATCTTCTTTCGCCCGCGATCAGCTCATACCTGCTGCCAACTTTGCGAACAAGTACGGGTTGAATAACTCCCTGTTTTTTAATGGATTGGACTAATGCATTTATTGCTTCTTTATCTATATGTGTGCGGGGTTGATAGGGGCTAATATCAACTAATTTGATAGCCAGCTCAGTAACGCCGGCTTGGGTTGTATCTTCCTTGGTTGGTTTGACGGGAGTGCTTAATAAAACATCAACTCCGTGCCCACCCAAACCTCGCTTTTTTCTAGTCATGCTTGCTTTCCATATTTAATTCTTTACGTTTTTTTATGTTTGCGCAATATTTCCCCAGCCAATGCTAAATATGCTCTTGCGCCACGACAGTTGTTATCATAACTTGTTATTGGCATACCATAGCTCGGGGCTTCTGCCAACGCGACGTTGCGTGGGATGATAGTACGAAATACCTGCTTCCCAAAATGTCTTAACAGCTCTTTAGATACATCTAGCGCTAAATTATTCCTAGGATCAAACATGGTTCTTAAAATACCTTCCGTAGCTAGCTCTGAGTTTGTCGCATTACGAATGCGTTCGATAGTTTGCATTAACGCACTGAGGCCTTCCAATGCAAAATATTCACATTGTGTTGGGATAACAACACTTTTCGCAGCAACTAGAGCATTCACAGTTAAAATATTTAATGATGGTGGACAATCTATCACGACATAGTCATATCTTTTACTCACCGCTGACAATATCTTTTGTAGTTGGAATTCTCGAGAACTGACACCCATGAGCTCGACTTCCGCGGTAGTCAAATTTTGGTTGGCGGGCAGTAAATCATAGCCGCTCTTTTCTGCTACTATCATTGCTTCATCAAAAGCGACCTCATTCAGTAAAAGATCTCCTGTGATAGCAGCAAGCTCCATCTTATTGATCCCGCTTCCCATTGTTGCATTACCTTGTGGGTCTAGATCAACAACCAACACTCTCTTACGCGACACAGCAAGGGCGGCAGCCAAGTTTACGCTTGTTGTGGTTTTGCCAACCCCTCCTTTTTGGTTACATACTGCGAGAACTCTAGCCATAAATACCTGTCTCATTATTAGGCGCCATTATAATTAAATGCCTTTGTGCGTTGAGTTGTGGCACGTTTATTTTTTTTATATCAATAATGTTAAACAATTTCTCTGCTTCTTCTATTTCTTCTTTAGGGTATTTTCCTTTCATGGCAAAAATTCTGCCATCAGCAGCAAGTAATTTTTTTATATCCTGCCCCATTTGGGCCAAAGTGTTATAGGCCCTTGATATTGCCACATCAAATAAAATCTCGCATTCATAATCTTGTACTCGTGTTTTTTTCACTTTAACATTTTTGATACCGAGCTCAAGGATGCATTGATGTAGGAAATTTGTTTTTTTTGCATTACTGTCTAGAAGCGTAAAACTAGTTTCAGGATTTGCTATTGCTAATGGTATCCCGGGCAATCCTGCGCCCGTGCCAACATCAAGAACTTTGTTAGCCTTAAGGTGTGGCAACACCGAAAGACTATCTAGTATGTGTGTGGGTATCATATCTTTGATTTCTTTAATCCCGCTTAAATTAAAAGCCTGATTCCACTTATGCAGTAAAGAAAGAAAATCGCACAATTGTTTTTCTTGTGCATCATTTAAGTCTAGTTTTAAGGCTAAGATACCTAGGTGAAGCTTTTCAAATATACTGGTGTTGCCCATAGTTATGCTGTTTTTTTATAGCCCCCATGCGCCTTAAGAAAAACCTTTAATACTGAGACAGTAGCTGGGGTAATGCCTGGGATACGTGAAGCCTGCCCCAATGTCTCAGGGCGATGCTGCCCAAGCTTCTCTTTTGCTTCATTGGATAAAGACGCAATTGAGCCATAATCAAAGCTATCTGGGAAAATTAAGTTTTCATCATATTTCCTTTTATCTATCTGTGCTTGTTGGCGAGATATATACCCATCATATTTAATTTGTATCTGTGCTTGCTCCAAGACATTGGGGTTCATTTCTCTATCTCGTGCAGCATATATTTCTTTAAAATCTAAATACTCCACATTTGGTCTTCGCAATATATCGGCCAAAGACTGTTGTGCCAGATTTTTCTTAATAAGTCCGTGGTTGTTGGCGTCTTTTGTCGCGATAGTTGTTGCATTTAACCATTCCAACTCTCCGTCGATTGCTTCTTTTTTTGCGCTAAAGGCTGACCAACGTTTCTCATCAACTAATCCTAAATTATGACCTATCTCTGTAAGCCTTAAATCTGCATTATCTTGACGCAAACTAAGCCTATATTCGGCTCGACTAGTAAACATTCTGTATGGTTCGATTGCTCCATGTGTAACCAGATCATCAATGAGCACGCCTATATATGCTTGATCCCTTCGTGGATACCATGTGCTGTCGCCTAAGGTTATTTTTGCAGCATTAAGGCCGGCAATTAGACCTTGGGCCGCAGCCTCTTCATACCCTGTTGTCCCATTAATCTGGCCCGCAAAAAACAACCCCTTTATATGTTTAGTTTCTAAAGTTCTATCTAAACCTCTGGGATCAAAAAAATCATATTCAATTGCATAGCCAGGGCGCGTTATATGTGCTTTCTCAAACCCCTCTATTGATTGCACAAACTTTTCTTGTATATCAAATGGCAAGCTTGTTGAAATTCCATTTGGGTATATTTCGTTTGTATCTAATCCTTCTGGTTCTACAAATATTTGGTGCGAATCACGTTGCGAAAAACGCACAACTTTATCCTCAATCGATGGGCAATATCTTGGGCCTTTACTATCAATTGTGCCGTTGTACATTGGAGACAAATGTAAGCCTGAAGAAATGATTTCATGTGTGTGTTTGTTGGTCCGCGCAATATGACAAAGTGTTTGTTGTGGGTGATCTGCCTTCGACCCTAAATATGAAAATATAGGTAAGGGTTTTTCAGTGTGCTGCTTTTCAAGTTTATTGAAATCTATGCTACGCCCATCTATGCGTGGTGGTGTCCCTGTTTTTAGACGGCCAACATCAAATGGTAATTCACGCAATTTTTCCGATAATGTAATTGATGGGGCATCGCCCGCGCGACCACCTTTTTTTCTAGTTTTTCCTATATGTATTTCACCGCTCAAAAAAGTCCCTGTTGTAAGAATCACTGCTCTTGCCTCAAAAGTAAGGCCACCCTGTGTGATAACACCACACACAGATTCCCCGCGGATAAGCAAATCACTTACCTCTTGTTGGAAAATAGTTAAGTTTTCTTGTTTCTCAACTGCTTGGCGAATAGCTTTCTTGTACAACAAACGATCCGTTTGGGCTCGTGTTGCACGTACTGCGTGTCCTTTGCTTTTATTTAATGTCCTGAAATGAATGCCGCTCTTGTCAGCTGCTTGAGCCATTATGCCCCCTAGCGCATCTATTTCTTTTACCAAATGGCTTTTGCCAATGCCTCCGATAGCTGGGTTGCAGCTCATTTGTCCGATAGTTTCAATGTTGTGTGTCAATAATAAAGTGTGTGTACCAAGGCGGCTGGCAGCTAATGCTGCCTCCGTCCCTGCGTGGCCACCGCCCACTACTATGACATCGTATGTTTTATTCATAAATGTATATTAATCGTGTTCTGTTCTAAGGTCTCGTACTATTTTCCAATACAAAAATTAGAGAAAATTTCTCCTAGCAAGTCGTCATTCGTGAACTCCCCTGTTATTTCAGAACAAGATTCCTGTGCAGCGCGCAGCTCCTCAGCAATGATCTCTGCATGCATGGGGGGTTGTGTAGCTCGCTCGACAGCATTTTTTGCTTTCTGTAAGGCAAGTATGTGTCGTCTTCGTGCAGTAAAAACACCTTCTTCTGTAGCGCCTGCTTCAGTTACCAATTTCTTGATCGCTGTTTTCAACCCCTGAACGCCTTCTCCTGTTAAAGCAGACACATTCATGGTTATCGCTTTGTCATCGCTGATTTTTTTTGCTAAGTCTATTTTGTTTCTAATGAGTATGTATTTCTTGTTTTTGTCTGCTTGTTTTTTTATTGCATTATCAATATCAGTCCATTTTTTTGTTCCATCAAATATATGAAGCACAACATCTGCTTTTTCAATTGCCCCCCATGCCCGCCTTACACCCTCTGCTTCGACTATATCTTTAGAATTTCGTATACCCGCTGTATCAATCGCTTTTATTGGAATTCCGTCGATTTGTAATTCTGCAGTGATAGGGTCGCGTGTTGTGCCTGGAACCTCAGTTACTATGGAAGTCTCTTCGCCTGTGAAATGATTCATTAAGCTTGACTTGCCAACATTGGGCGCGCCAATGAAAACTAACTTAAAACCTTCTTTAAGCAAATTACCATGTTTTGCGCTTTTAATGAGATTGGTAATTACATCATCAATTTCTTTGATATTTTTAACAATTTCTGCATTTTCTAAAAAATCTATTTCTTCGTCAGAAAAATCAAGGGATGCTTCGACGTATGTGCGTAACTTGATAAGCTTGTCTTTAAGGTCGCTTGCATGCCGAGAAAGGGCGCCGTCAAGAGACTTTGTCGCGGAGTACGCTGCCGAACGCGTGCTTGCATAAATAAGATCAGCAACTGCCTCTGCTTGTGATAAATCCAATTTCCCATTTAAAAAAGCCCTTTGTGTAAATTCGCCCGGATTTGCAAGGCGCGCACCAAGCTCGACAATCGTTTCGAGCATAATGTCTATAACTACAGGGCTGCCATGTGTGTGAAATTCAATAACATCCTCTCCTGTGAAAGATGCGGGCTGAGGGAAAAATATGACAATCCCCTGATCTATTTTTTTGTTAGCCGTTGTCATAAAAAAATTACAATGGTGTGCATATCTTGCCTTTAGTTGGCAATTGGTTATTTTTTTTGCAATTTTTTTCGATTCAGGCCCAGATACTCTGATAACAGATATACCGCCGCATCCCGCAGCACTTGATAACGCTGCTATGGTTTCAGATTTTGGCATGAGTTTTTTATCTAAATTTTTACTTCTATGCGTCAAGGCGCTTAATAATTACCCACTGTTGAGCAATTGAAAGCAGGTTATTTACAAACCAATAAAGAACTAGGCCAGAAGGGAAAAAAGCAAAAAATATTGTGAACACTATAGGTAGTACGCTCATTATTTTTGCTTGAATGGGGTCCGGAGGGGTTGGGTTCAATTTTTGTTGAATAAACATAGTTATGCCCATGAGTAGAGGCAAAACAAAGTATGGGTCTTTAGATGAAAGATCATTAAGCCAGAGCATGAAGGGCGCTTGTCTTAATTCAACGCTTTCTAGCAATACCCAATATAAAGAAATAAAAACCGGTATTTGTACTAATATTGGCCAACAACCACCAAGTGGGTTTATTTTTTCCTTTTTGTACATTTCCATCATTGCTTGATTAAGCTTTTGTCTGTCGTCGCCATATCTTTCTCGGAGCGCTTGCATTCTCGGTGTAAATTTCCGCATTTTTGCCATCGACCGATAGCTGGTTTCTGAAAGCTTGTAAAAAAGGAGTTTTATTAAAATTGTTACGAAAATAATCGACCAACCCCAGTTATTTATCACTGAATAAATATTGCTTAGAAGCCAAAATAACGGCTGAGCGATAAACGTAAAAATCCCATAATCTACAGTGAGTTCTAATCCGGGTGATATTTGGACTAACTTTTCTTGTTCTTTAGGTCCTGTATATAAAAAAGACCGGAAATTTTTTGTTTCTCCTGGGAGAATTTCTTGGGCAGGAGACCTCAGCCCAATTATATATTTCTTGCTGCCCAGATCGTCACCCACCGCCTTGGTGTAGTATAAGTTTGTTTCTTCGTTGTTGTCTGGCACCCAGGCTGAAACAAAATGGTGTTGTAACACGGCGGCCCACCCGCCTTTAATGTTCTTCGATAAGCTGCTTTTTTCCATATCTTCAAAAGCCAGCTTTCTATATGTGTCGTCAAAATATGCGGCTCCTGTGTACGTAATTAAAAAATAAGATGTCTCTTCATCTCTTACCCCGCCCCTTTTAAGCTGCCTATATTGCCTTCCCACCCATTTATTTTGACTATTGTTTTTTACTTCATATATAACCTCTACCAAAAAGCTGCCGCGTTTTAGAATATATGTTTTTTTAACAACTACCCCAGTTGGTGATTTCCAAAGGAGAGGAATCCTGATTTCGTTCTCATCTATATGCAACGCATAATTTTTTTTCGCATATGAGTAGACATTATTGTGGTTTGGTGCTTCAGAAGATTTGTTTTGTTTTCCAACCTTGTCGTGCAGTAACCCAGATTGGGCTATGTATAAGTGTTCTTCATTTTGGAAAAGTTGCACCGGTTTTGAGTCTATGTTTGTAGTCTCTGGGTATACCAGCAATTTGCTTTCGACTACATCGCCGCCTTTTGTGTCTATCGTAAGTGCAAGAACATCTGTCGTAGCTGTGATCACTCCCGCTGATTTTTTGTTGTCCGCGCTTGGTGCTGCGAGACTTGTGGTGCTTTTTGCGGCCTCTGGTATATCGCTATTTTTTGCTGTGGTCTCGTTGTTTTGTTCGGGCGCTTCTATCTGCTGGGTTGTGGTGCTGTCTGCTAGGGTCGTGTTTTCAATTTGCCACTGCTGCCAAAGCATAAAAACAAGCAGGAAAAAAACACCGTAGAGAAAAAGTCTTGGATTACCCATTTTTATGTCTTTCCTGTGGTACGGGGTCGATGCCCCCGGGCGCCCACGGGTGACAACGCCCTAGTCTTTTTAAAGCTACAAAACTTCCTCGCAAAACCCCAAGCTTTTCTATTGCTTCTTCTGCATATGTAGAGCAACTAGGTGTAAATCTACAATGCTGCCCAACATACGGACTAAAAATTATTCTATATAGGCGGATTAGTTGGAGCAGGAATTTTTTTAAGAAGTATTCAATTTTGTCCATGATTCCATTAGATCCTCTAAAAGCAGATGGTTGGCTGCGAGGTCAGCGTTTTTCTTACACATTACTACCACATCTATGCCTGATGCCATGTTTTTTCTAAAACTTTCCCGCACAAGCCGCTTTATTCGATTGCGCGCAACTGCCCGCTTTATATTTTTCTTTGAAATTGCTAGCCCAAGGCGTGGCATTTCCTCGCCGTCGCTTTCCCGAGCATACATTATAAAATACCTACTCTGTGTTTTCCTCCTGGCCTCGAAAACATTTTTATAGTGTTGTGAGCTAATGATGCGATTTTTTTTTGTTAGTTTTTCGCTGCTTATTTTAGTCGCGTGCGCCATTTTTTAAGGACAAAGGCGTGCTCGTCCGCGCGCCCTTCTTGCATTGATTACAGCGCGCCCGCTTTTTGTGCGCATTCTTGCGCGAAAGCCGTGTGTCCTTTTACGTTTTATATTGCTTGGCTGATATGTTCTTTTCATACTCTATAGTGCTTTGTTAGTTTCTAAAAGCCGGACGACCATACTGTTGAAAGGCTCTTTTGTCAATAAACTAATTTGTGTGGCTTTAAGTTTATGAATTACTTTTTCTTTTTTTTACATAGTAAAATTTTTTTAGAAATGTATTTTTTTTTAAAAATTTTTTTTCAGCAACAAAAGGATTTTAAATTTTTTATCACAAAAATGTAGACACCGGCAAAAGAAATCTCTAAATTTTAGATCCTGCATTATAACTATAAAAATATTATAACAATTAAAAAATAAGGTTGGATTTTGTCACAAACACTATGGCAGCAGTGCCTTTCGCGCATCGAAACAGAGCTAACGGAACAACAGCTTAACACTTGGGTAAGGCCGCTTCAGGCAGAAGAAAGCAATGAGCAGCTGAGGATATTTGCCCCGAACCGGTTTGTTCTTGAGTGGATAAACGAAAATCTCTTAGAGAAAATTAGTTTATATATAAACAACTCTCCTTCAGAAGAGCCCCTTTCTGTGTCAGTTGAAGTAGGAAGCAACATTGAAGAGGTCCCCCTCAACAGCGGCGCTGGGGATAATATTTCTGCAAGCTCATCATTTGCCCCAGAAAATAATTTAAACAGCAATTTCACATTTTCAAGTTTCGTGGAAGGCAAATCAAACCAACTAGCTCGGGCGGCCGCGCTTCAGGTCGCAAATAATCCCGGCACTGCTTATAACCCTTTTTTACTATACGGCGGCGTGGGGCTAGGAAAAACACACTTGATGCACTCAATAGGTAACCATATACAACAAATTAATCCGAACGCCAAAGTAGTTTATTTGCATTCTGAACGATTTGTTGCGGACATGGTAAGGGCGCTGCAACACAATGCTATGGGTGATTTTAAGGCATGTTATCGGGGGCTCGATGTGCTACTGATAGATGATATACAATTTTTTGCTGGTAAAGAGCACTCTCAAGAGGAGTTCTTTCATACATTTAATGCCTTGCTGGAAGGGCAGCACCAAGTAGTACTGTCATGCGATAGATATCCTAACGAGGTTGACGGCATAGAAGAAAGGCTGAGGTCACGCTTTGGTTGGGGGCTAACTCAGGCGATCGAGCCACCCGAGCTTGAAACAAGGGTGGCAATAATGCAAAACAAGGCTGCCCTTTCAGGAGCTAGGCTGCCGGATGACGTTGCTTTTTTTATAGCCAAAAGAATTAAGTCTAATATCAGAGAGCTCGAAGGCGCGCTGCGGCGCGTTGTCGCAAACTCTGAGTTCACTGGCAAGCCTATTACCCTCGACTTTGCAAAAGACGCTCTAAGAGACCTTCTGGCATCACAAGACAAGCTTGTGACTATAGATAGCATACAAAAATCTGTCGCTAGTTATTATAAGATACGCGTCTCTGATCTTTTGTCCGCGAGGCGTTCAAGATCAATTGCGCGCCCTCGTCAAGTAGCCATGTCTCTTGCTAAAGATTTGACATCGCACAGTCTTCCCGAGATCGGAGATTCCTTTGGGGGTCGCGACCACACAACTGTTTTGCACGCCTGCAAAAAAATCTCGCAACTTAAAAAGGGAGATGTTCGTATAAAAGAAGATTGTATTAATCTTGTTCGTATACTAAGCAATTAACCTGTGTATAACAGGCGCAACCCTGTTAAATTTTTCGTAATTAAAGAAACTATTATTGGCTTGTAGTGCTAGAATAACAAGATAATCACAGGCTAATTTCTCTATAAGTATTTGATTTTAAAGGGGAAATAAAGAATAGATAACAAAAAACAAGCGCACTACTACTGTAAATTATATATATATGAAATATATTATTAATAGAGAAGATCTCTTAAAACCCTTGCAACAAATAACAAGCATTGTCGAACGAAGACAAACAATGCCCATCTTAAGCCACGTATTATTTAACAAAGGAACAGCCGGGCTCCAACTAACAACAACGGACCTCGAGGTCGAAATTGTTGCACAAGTTAAAAACGCTGCGGCACCCGACGAAGAAATCACACTGCCTGCACGAAAGTTCTTAGACATATGCAAGAGCCTTTCCGCAGAAAAAGATTTGGAGCTTGAAACAAGCGAAAACAAAACAACGCTCCGCTCCGGAAGAAGTCGCTTCTCTCTGGCCGCCCTGCTGGCAACAGAGTTTCCTGTTTTCGAAGACCAGGAAGAAACGAGTAAATTTACTTTTGAAACCACGGAGCTAAAAAAACTTATAGAAAGAACCGCTTTCTCCATGGCGCAACAAGACGTTCGCTATTATCTGAACGGGCTCCTCGTTGAAATTACCCCAGAAAAGATCAGGGCTGTTGCAACAGACGGACACCGGCTTGCGCTTGCAGAGGCTGACCACAAAGGCGGCGGTGACCAAACAGTACAGGCAATTATCCCAAGAAAAGGGGTATTGGAGCTTGCTCGCTTGCTGGGCGAGGAAGGAGAAACAGCAGAAATAGGGCTGTCAAAAAATCACCTAGTTGCCTCGCTTTCTGATTACAAGCTAACGTCAAAACTAATAGATGGCAAATTTCCAGATTATGAAAAGGTCATTCCCACTGACGGTGATAAAAAAATTATTGTCAGCGTTGCCTCGCTTAAAGAGGCTTTGCAAAGAGCGGCGATATTATCTAATGAAAAATACCGAGGAGTGCTTTTTCTTTGCGATGACGGGAAAATAAAAATACAAGCACAAAACCCCGAAAAAGAGGACGCGGAAGTCGAGCTTGAGGCCAATTACAGCGGAGAGGCTGTTGAAGTAGGTTTTAATGTAACCTACTTGCTCGAGGTGCTTGACGCCATTGAAGAAAAAAGCGCGGAGATAACCCTAAAAAACAGCAACAGCAGCGCTGTTATAACAGGACAGGGGGCTGAAGGCAGCAAGTACGTCATCATGCCAATGAGGCTTTAATTAAATAAAGCCATGCAGCTTGTTACTATTAGTATTGAAAATCTGCGAATATTTAGCAGAGCAACACTAGACGCCCACCCAAAAAATAATTTAATTATCGGAAAAAACCGCGCAGGGAAGACAAGCATATTAGAAGCTATAGACCTGCTTTCTAGAGGGAAGACTTTTCGCACCAGCAGCTTTGAAGATCTCGTGAAAAAAAACGAAAAACACATACTGGTTAATGGAGAAATAAAAAACAGAGAAAGAAAAGCAACGCAGATGGGGATTAAGAAAGAAGAAGGTAACACCGAGGTCAAAATCAACGGAAAAAAAACAAAGAGACAGAGGGATCTTACAAAGGAGCTTGCGGTGCAAGCAATACATGCCGCCACACATCAGCTTATAGAGGGGGGCTCGTCCACGCGCCGAGAGTATTTAGATTGGGGGGTGTTTCACGTGGAACCAGCCTTTCCCGGAGCATGGGCGCGTTACCAGAAAGGACTTAAGCAAAGAAACGCTCTCTTGAAAGGAGGCCCTAGCCAGGGCTCACCGCACAGCTGGGACCATATTTTGGGGCTTGAGGCCGACCTTATTGACAAAGCGAGAGAAAACCACTTTCAGCTGCTTAATGGTGAACTAAAAAGCTTTTTTGAAGAGCTTGTACCAGGGCACGATGTAAGCTTATGTTATCAACGGGGGTGGCGCGAAGACCAGAGCCTTGAAGAAACGTTGAAAGAATTAGCCCACCAAGACAGTATCAGAGGCCATACAACCGTTGGGCCACACCGCGCCGATATTAATATTGAAGTAAATGGCCGAAACGCTAAAGACGGGCTATCAAGAAGCGAACAGAAGCTTATTTCTTTTGCTTTGGTTCTGGGGCAAATACAGCTAGTTTCAGAACAAAATAAAGAAAAGATAATTTTACTAATCGACGACCTTCCATCAGAACTGGGGGTAGATAATTTAGAAAGATTTGTTAAAAAACTGAACACGCTGAATACACAAACATTTATAACCGCGGTAGACGACCATGCCTACTTGCTGCCCTCTTTTTATGAAATGAATTCTGAGCAAGGCGAGCTGTTTCACGTGGAACAAGGAAGGCTAGTCGAGACAAAGCCTGCCCTACGAATGGTATAATTAGTTATGGTTAAGAAATCATCATACGACTCATCTAGCATAAAAGTACTAAAAGGCTTACAAGCCGTTCGAAAGCGACCCGGGATGTATATCGGGGACACCGACGACGGAACAGGCCTGCACCACATGGTGTTTGAAGTAGTTGATAACTCTATTGATGAAGCCCTGGCAGGGCATTGTGATGATATTAGAGTAAGCATAAATGTTGATGGCTCAGTCACCGTAACTGACAATGGGCGGGGAATTCCTGTTGATGACCACCCAGAAGAAAAAAGACCTGCTGCTGAAGTAATCATGACCACCCTCCATGCCGGGGGCAAATTTGATGACAATTCCTACAAGGTCTCAGGGGGGCTGCATGGAGTAGGCGTTTCCGTGGTGAATGCCCTGTCATCAGAGCTTGAAATGGTCATTCATCGGGAAGGCAAGCAGTTTGCACAAAAGTATAAAGAAGGGAAGCCGGCCACCACATTAAAACCAGCCGGAGAATCAGCTCTTACAGGAACTACCATAACTTTCATGCCGAGCCCGTCAGTTTTCAACAACATAGATTTTCAATACGGCATCTTGGCACAAAGGCTCCGGGAATTATCGTTTTTGAATTCAGGGGTAACAATAACTCTAGAAGATCTTCGCACCAACAAGAGCGATAGTTTTTGCTATGAGGGTGGGATTAAAGCCTTTGTGGGGCACCTTAATGAAAATAAGACGGCCCTTCATGACAGCATAATATATTTCAATACCACAAAAAAAGACGTGGGTATTGAGGTCGCAATGCAATGGAGCGACTCCTACAAGGAAAATATCTCATGCTTCACTAACAATATCCCGCAAAGAGACGGGGGAACACACCTTGTTGGTTTCAGGGCAGCTCTAACCCGGACTTTAAATAAATATATGGAGAATGAAGGAATAGCAAGCAAGCACAAGATAAACCTTACGGGTGAGGATGCCAGAGAGGGTCTCACGGCGGTCGTCTCAGTTAAGGTTCCAGACCCAAAATTCTCTTCTCAAACCAAGGATAAGCTTGTTTCTTCTGAAATCAAGGGCATCGTTGATTCAATAACAAGCGAGCACCTCAAGGATTTTCTTGCTGAAAAGCCAACTGAAGCGAAAACAATCGTCGGTAAAATAGTAGAAGCAGCTATGGCAAGGGAGGCTGCCAGGCGGGCACGAGAAACAATACGTAAAAAAACTGTTTTTGATGTTGGGGCGTTGCCAGGAAAACTGGCAGACTGTCAGGTGCATGCACCAAATGATGATGAAAAAAGCGAGCTTTTCATTGTTGAGGGGGACTCGGCAGGAGGGTCTGCAAAGCAGGGGCGAGATAGGCGCACCCAAGCAATTTTGCCTTTGAAAGGAAAAATTTTAAACACACATCGCGCAAGAGAACACAAGGTCTTGCAATCAGAAGAAATAGCAACACTCGTTACTGCACTAGGTTGCGGCATAGGAAAAGCGTTTGATTATGAAAAGTTGCGTTATAGCAAAATAATTATTATGACGGACGCTGATGTCGACGGCGCTCATATTAGGACCCTTCTCTTAACATTGTTTTACAACAATGATCTAAAAAAGCTAATAGAGTCTGGGCACGTTTATATTGGACAACCCCCGCTTTATAAAATAAAAAAAGGTAAGCAAGAAAGATACATAAAAAATGAGGCTGAACTAATGGATCATTTGCTAGAAAATGCTGCACGCGGGACCAAGCTTTGTGTAAATGAGTCTGCACCAGCAATTAGTAGTGCTGCCCTTACAAAATTATTAAAACACTACCTTCAGGCTAAACAGGCCGCAGACAGATTATCCATAGGTTACGACAAAAACATAATAAGCAGTATGCTACTGGCTGCGCCCAGGGAAGAGGGCTTGAGCAAGCAAGAACTAGACAGCTGGATATCTGCCGTTGTATCTAATGCAAATGATAATCAATCGCATATAGAATATAGCTATGAAGTTTCACAAGAAGATGACGGGCAGCTTACAACTGAAATTACAAAACAAACACATGGTTTGCAAACATCTGAAATATTTTCAGACAAGTTTTTTGAAACAGCAGATTTTTTACAAATGAATTCATTTGCAAAAAAATATCACGGCTTTCTTGAAGAGGGGGCTTACGTTGAAAAAGATGGTAAAACTGTTAAAACAAAAGATATTCGAGAAATGTTTAGCTGGGTAATCGGCGAAGCGAAACGTGGGCAGACAATACAGAGGTATAAAGGGCTTGGCGAGATGAACCCGGCACAACTATGGGAGACCACGATGGATCCAGAAGGCAGAACGCTAGCACTTGTGACAATAGAAGATACAGAAGGAACTACCAGACAAATAGAACAATTGATGGGTGAAGAGGTTGCGCCTAGGCGTAATTTTATTGAGCAATACGCATTATCTGCGAATGTTGATTTTTAGAGAGGCTTGTTTATGTGTATTAAGAAAATTAAGAATTATCTGACAAACAACCCTATCACCCGCAATGAAATACTTAACCACCTAACAACCCCAGTAGCAATTATCCTGGGCGCTACCCTTATAGCAATTGCTATTTATGCAAAATCTTGCTGATATCCTGTCAGCATGAAAATAGCCAGCTGGAATGTTAATTCGCTCAGAGTACGTCTTCCCCATGTGTTGAAGTGGATAGAAGAGAATTCTATAGACATAATTGCCCTCCAAGAAACAAAGACGCAAGATGAAAATTTCCCAGAAGATGAAATTAAAAAAGCTGGTTATCATGCAGTTTTTCAGGGGCAAAAAACATACAACGGTGTCGCCATTTTTTCTAAAAAACCACCTAGCGAAGTAGTTTTTGAAATCAAAGGCACCGAAAATTTTGGGAAAAGGATTATTGCAGCCACGATTAACAATGTAAGGGTTTTAAATTTATATGTCATTAATGGGGCAGAGGTTGGTTCTGAAAAATATAACCAGAAATTAAAGTGGCTTAAGGCGGTGAAAAAATTTATAGAAGAAGACTCAAAAAAATATAAAGATTACTTGATTATGGGAGATTTCAATATAGCGCCAGGGGATCCTGATGTTCATGACCCAGCAGCATGGGAAGGGAAAATACTTTGTAGCGAGAAGGAAAGGAAAGCACTTAAAAGCATTTTAGACTTAGGTTTTGTTGACAGCTTTAGATTATTTGAGCAAGAAGAGAAAGTATTTAGTTGGTGGGATTATCGTGCTGGAGGTTTTAGAAGAAACCACGGTTTGCGGATAGACCTTATACTAGCAAGTGAAAACGCTAAATCTAGATGCAAGAGCAGTATTGTAGATAAAACACCGAGAGGCTGGGACAGGCCTTCTGACCATGCACCAGTATGTGTAGAAATTAAATAATTGTTCTGATTGCTGTAACTTTTTACTACTCTAATTTTTCGCATTCACTGTCCGCGCATTTTATGACCGAACTAATGGGGCTTCTGACACAAGTTACTTCATAAATGCTCGCGCCATCCTTTTGTTTAATGAACGAGATACGGCTACTAGCTGCGCAGCCACGATCTAGTAAATATTGTGCTAATGATCGTTGATTTAAGTCTGAGATCTCATCGACCGTAATTTGCTGAACATTTTTATCCAAAGAATCAAGGGCATCATCTAAGGAGTCCGTTTTTTCCACCTGAGCAGACTCTTCGTTTTCTTGCTCCTCTTCATTAAGACGCGGGGTCCTGCCACGATTAAGAATTTTTTTTTCAAGCCAGGCTTCTACTTCGCCCAGTTTTTCGTCGGAGCCAGGCGTTGAGCAGGCAGGCAATAAAAAAATTAACAAATATATAATTAGATTTTTTTTAGACATGTACAACACAGATTGTAGAAATAGACTTTACACACTATCGTATTATTTTACATCCGCCTTTGTCGCAATCTAACACAATTTGTTCGACATCTTTTAGGCAGTTAATTTCATACAGTTCGCGACCACCCTCAATTTTTAACAAAACAATATCGCTTAACTTGTCACAGCCCATTTCAGGTAGTGTCTTGGCAATACTCTTTTCATATGTCCCTGTTATTCTATCCGGAGTCATTTGTATTCTGTCAAAACTGTCCTCTACTTCCGAGGACTCACCCCCTAATAAAATATCCCCAAGACTGGTCCCCTTTTTTTCTAAAACAATAGGTAAGTTGTCATTTATCCTTTCTTTGCGTTCCTCGAGAAAACTAGTTAAGTTATGAACACCGTCAGTCACGGCATGGCAATTTTCGTCCTCTTCGCAAAAGACTTGTACAATTATTTCGTTTTTCTCTAAAAATATACGATATTGTGCTTGGTATGAATGCTTGCCAGGTTCTGGGTTTAGGGAATCTATGTAACTTGTAGTATTAACTCCTACAGGAAAGCGAGAATAATTTTTTAACCACGTAAGAGTGGCCTGCATTAATAGAGAGCATTCTCTTTCCACTGAGCATGTTACTGAACCTTTGTAGCTTTGACCTTGAGTTTGTATGTACATAGCGTCATCCTCCCCCAAGCCGAACACATCCATGATGCCGTCCGTGCTGCATGAGGACAGCAGTAGTAGCGAAAGAGCGCATAAATATTTACGGATTTCCATTGATATATATTACATTATGATTTTGCGGCTGTGCCCAAGGATACAACAAAGTGGCGATCATAGGTAATTTAGGGTTTTAACAGCAAAATGTTGTATATATACAACATAAACCTAGTTGACTTAGGGACCATTCGTCTTCAAAATACAACACTATTGAGGAAGATCCCAACGAACACGAGTGCGTGAGCGTAGGGTATCCGACCCTCAAAAAAGGTAGCTTGCTCTTTTTTTTACGAGAGTGGGCTAAAAAATAATAACTTTAATAGTTAACTATTATTAGGAGTCCTTGAATGAAAAGTAAAATGATAGCTATAGCCACATTGCTATTTGCGTTCGTTGCAACTCCAGCACAAGCTGGATGGGGTAGCGGCGACTATTTAGTATATGGTTGGCAAAACCATTCATGGGAATTTGTAGATACTGATTTTCGTACTGACGAAGGAACCAACGATACAGATGTTGACCGCATTAGCACTAACGCGGGTAACATTGGTTTCTTAGGATCATACGATACTGGTGTTAATGGCATTACAGTTAACTGGCGTTGTGAGCAGTTCACATATTTGAACGGCCACGCTGGTACAACTGGATGGTGTAACCGTAACAGTAAAATTGGTCTTCACTTCCCAGGAGTTGGTGAAATTATGTGGGCAACTTGGTTGCTTCCATATAATGAAATGGTAGCGCAATGGATAGACCCATTCTATGATGCCGGTTCTGACTCGCATACTTCGATCATGGGATCACCTGGTTATGTAGGTGCATTCTATAACGTTGGTGCGTTCTCAGGTGGCGGTGCTCACTTCCAGTACCAAGGAAGCACATGGGATCTAAACATGAACCGTCGTCAAGAAAACATCGTGCAATTCTGGTCTGATGACTGGAATGGAATTCACGTTCGTTATGCTTTCACAGTAGGTGAAAGAGACGACTCGGTTTCGCGTAACACTAATACAATTAACCCTGATATCCATTCAGCTGGTATCGCGTATACAAATGGTCCTGCATGGATGGCCGTTACTTGGCAAAAACATGACGACTGGACTGCAGCTGCTGTTTGCGGAACAACAATTTGTGAAGATTCAGACACAGAAAGTTGGCGCATAGCTGCAAACTATACGTTTAATGTAGGTGAAGGTACTACGCTAAAATTAATGGCGATGTACGAAGACCTCGAGTATGAAATGGATACAACATCAAACCCAGCTGCTGCTCTTGATGCGTTAGGTATGACTAACATCACAGATGCTGCATATGGAGCAGGTACAGCAGATTCAGACATCAAAGTAGAACGTGATGCTTGGCACCTTGGCTTAAAGCTTGACTGGCCAGGACCTTTCGATCTTCGTGCTACATATCAAGATGCTGATGACCTAGATATTGATGCTCCAGGGATTACAGCTGTAAACACAAAGGGTCAACTAATTGATGACGATACAGCAGCAGACGCATATAACATTGGTCTGTTCTATCAACTTGGTGACTCTACTGAATTACGTTTAACTTATTCTAAAGTGGATAACGATGACCGCGGTGGTTATGGTCAAGGTATCTCTGGAACAGGTATTGGTAATCCAGGTGTAGAAGTTGAAATGTGGGCACTAGGTATCGTGCACGCGTTCTAAATCAGTTTTATATCTGATCTAAACAGGCGCTCTTTTGGGCGCCTGTTTTTTTATGGGCGCATATACTGTTAAACTTTAGTTATTGATAATGAGTAGACAGACAATGAAGACTGGTAAACCACATTTAAGAGGATTTGCATCGACATCACTTGGCTTATTTCTATGCCTGGTGCTCGCAGATACACAAGCAGCTTGCAACAGGGAGGATGTTGATTTTTATACAAGCCGAGGTTTTACGACTGAGCAAATTACTCGTTTGTGTTCGTCTGGCGAGAACGCCAATCAAGAAGAAGGATATGTTGCTTATTCTGATGAACACTACGCTAAAAATGATGAACAATACAGATCGAGGCTGAGGCTCGAAAGAGAAGTTTTTTTACGTAATGCTGTATTAGGGACTAACATCGCGCTAAGGGGAAAGTATTTTAGCTACACCACCGAAGAGTGTGTTAGTGAGGGGGTTGAAAAAGACCGCGCTTTCAAGCTACAAGCCTGCCCGACAATCAGAGTTAATATAGATTTACTGCAAGCAGAAATAAAGGAGAAAGAATACAAAGAGCATGTTATGTTTGGGCGCTCGCAACTTAAAGTGATCGGCGGTGTCGAGAAGAAAATTTTAGGGGGCTTAGATCATCTGAAAAATGATTATGAAAGAAAAATTCTTATAGGCAAAATTGATATGTCAGGCAATACAGAAATTCCTTTAAGGCGTGGAATTGATTTTCAATTTGCTTTTGAGGCGATGGCTGACATTATTAAATTTGTGAGAGATAAAAATAAAGCTAAAAATGATATTCCAATTGATGATATTGACCTGAGCTCATCAACAACACAAGAGAGCGCTAACAATATTTTAACGATTGATGATGCGGCGCTTGAAGATTTGTTAACTAACTAACTAACTAACTAACTAACTAATTAATTGGTTTAAAAACTACTAAACTTTTGTCCATCGATGGATTCTGCGGTAGACCCATTATCGCAAGAACCGAGGGAGCGACATTGCTTAACCCCCCACCACTTAAAAGTTTTTCTATCCTGTTATCAATAACTGCAAAGGGGACAGGGTTTGTCGTATGTTGGGGATGAGGTTCCCCTGTTTCTGGGTCAACCATTTGTTCGCAATTTCCATGGTCAGCAGTGATGATAATAGAATAATCATTATCTTTGGCCTGTGCGGTTATTTTGCCTACTGTTTCGTCAAGAATTTCTAATGCCGATATTATGGCTTTTGGATTTGCAGTATGTCCCACCATATCTCCATTTGCGAAATTAACAATAATAAATGAATATTTTTTATTATTAATTGCTGCAATAACTTTCTTTCCTACCTGTTTACAGCTCATCTCAGGCTTCATGTCATAAGTCGAGACTGCAGGGGAAGGAACCATTGTTCTGTCTTCGCCTGGCAAGGGTCTTTCTCGGCCCCCATTAAAGAAGAAAGTAACATGCGGATATTTTTCTGTTTCTGCACAATGGAATTGGTTTAAATCATGCCAGCTTATAATTTCTGGCAGTGTTACTTTAGGGAGCATGTGTGAAAAAGCAATATCACATTCGAGCTCCCTATCAAATTGTGTCATTGAGGCAAGACGTATTGGAGGAGCCTTTCCTCTTTTGAAAGGTTTAAATTTTTTATCTGATAAAGCATGCGCTAACTGCCTGGGTCTGTCATTTCTGAAATTAAAGAAAATAATTGTATCTTCATGATCAAGTGGTATAGCAGAAGGTAGTACCACAGGCTCTATAAATTCATCGGTGACACCTTTTTTATAGCTATTTTCTATGGCGTCATGAGGAGTGTTTTCTTTAACCCCTTTGGCAAGAGCAATAGCTGCCCAAGCTTTTTGAGTTCTTTTCCACCTCTTATCTCTGTCCATAGCATAGTATCGTCCAATTATTGAAACAATTTTCCCATTAGCTTTATCGAGGCTGCTTAGAATCTTCTGAAGATCAGTTTTTGCAACTTGTTTGGCAGTGTCGCGCCCATCGGTAATCATATGTAAATATGGCCGGACTTCCAGCTGTTGGCATAATTCAATCAACGCGAACAAGTGATCTATGTGGGAGTGCACACCTCCGTCAGACACAAGCCCCAAGAGGTGAATGGGCCTGTTATTTTGTTTTGCACGCCTTATAGCGTTTAATAGTGTGCCGTTATTAAAAAAACTTTTATCATCAATTAAGTTTTTAATATGAACTAAATCCTGCCTGAGAATTGAGCCACAACCAATAATTGTATGCCCAACCTCTGAATTTCCCATTTGATTTTCAGGCAAACCAACTGCTTTTCCAGATGCTTCAATTGTTGTGCATATTTCATCCTCAAAGAAATAGCTGTCTAAATTTGGAGTTTTTGCTAATGCTAATGCGTTATTTTTTTCAGTCTCGCTGATACCGACGCCGTCAAGAATAATTAATATAGCTTTTTTATATGTCATGTTTTTTCGAATCTTTTTTATGTATTAGTTTTGCAAAAAACAACCCAACCTCAAATAATAACCATATCGGTATTGCTAGCAAAATTTGTGAAATAACATCAGGCGGCGTTAAAAGCATGCCAATTACAAAAGCCGCAACAATAATATAAGGTCTTTTACTAGCGAGCCGATTAGGATCAGTTACACCTAATTTTACAAGAACAATGGTCACTATTGGAACCTCAAATGCTATACCAAAAGCAAAGAATATTTTTATAACAAAATCTAAAAAACGGCTAATATCTGTCATAACAGCAACGCCAGTAGGAGCGGTGTTGACAAAAAATGCAAAGATTAGTGGAAAAACAACAAAATACGCAAAGAGCATGCCAAGATAAAATAAAAGCACACTAGATATAAATACAGGTTGTGCTAATTTTTTTTCATTTTCATATAAACCGGGGGCAATAAACACCCAAGCGTGATAAAGCGTAAAAGGTATTGTTAATATAATAGATAAAACCAAAACAAGCTTAAAGGGGGCTAAAAATGGAGAAGCCACATCTATAGCAACCATGCTCCCTTGCCCAGGCAAGTTATCTATCAATGGTTGAGCAAGCAATGTATACAACTCATTGGAAAATGGCATAAGCAATAAAAGCGCTACAACTATTACAAATAAAATTTTGAGTATTCTGCCGCGCAGCTCAATTAGATGCTGGAGAACACTTCCTTTTGGTGTGTGTTTATTTGACGGGTGGCTTGGCATACTAATTTTGAATTAAGAGTTCTCTTTATTAGTATCTTTGATTCTATTTTCTATCTCATTCAGCAAGGATTCCTGGCTTAGTGTTTCTGTTTTGACTGCTTCCTTTGTTTCATTGATAACGTTGCTTAGATCATCGAATTCTTCTTTGAGCTCTTCTGTGTGGAGTTCTTTTTCGACTAGATATTTTATATTTTGCAATGCTTGCCGCCCTTTACTGATCCATTTCCCTGCCTTTGTAGCTAACTCAGGCAGTTTTTCTGGACCAAAAACCAGCAAAGCAACGATCATTACTACTATCAGCTCCCAAAAGCCAAAATCAAACATAAGATAATATTAAAATGAGCTCGGTTTAAGAGTCTGGGTTGTCCTTTTTATCTTCATTTTCATCACGCACAGAATCTTTGAAATTCTTAATAGCGTTTCCAACGTCTCCACCCACATTACGCAGTTTTTTCGTACCGAATAATAAAACTATGATAGCAAGTATGATTAGCAGTTGTGTAATACTCAGCCCCATAAAAATACTCCCGTAAGTTTGTTTGTAATAATTCTACCTTGTTGTTGTGCTTGATGCCTTGCTATTTGCGGCTAGCTTTTTCATCAAGCCCTGAAACGCCAAATCTACGTTCCAGTTCTTCTAAAACATCCTCTACATCTATGTCATTATTCGCGAGCATGACCATACAATGGAACCATAGGTCTGCTGTTTCGTGAATTATTTCTTCTCTAGCACCGCTTTTTGCTGCCATTATTGTCTCTGCAGATTCTTCGCCGATTTTCTTTAAAATAGCATCAACACCCTTTGCGTATAAGCTAGCTACATACGAAGACTCAGGATCTGATTTCTTCCGATCATTTAATGTTTGCATTAGAGCAGAAAGTATCTCTTTATTATCGTTCACTTTTCCATCCTTATAATCTAATCTCTATACCATTTTCGCGCATATATTGTTTTGCTTCGCTTATTGAATATTCGCCAAAATGAAATATGCTCGCAGCAAGTACTGCATCTGCCCCTCCTAAGGCAACCCCGTCTACCAAGTGTTGCAGATTTCCTACACCACCAGACGCAATTACCGGCACACTAACAGAGCTACTGACTGTTTTATTAAGCTCTATATCGAAACCTTTTTTTGTGCCATCTCTGTCCATGCTTGTTAAAAGAAGCTCTCCCGCACCGTACTCTACCATTTTTTTTGCCCATTCAACCGCATCTATTCCTGTTGCATTTCTTCCCCCATGAGTAAAAACTTCCCACAAAGAATTTTTATTATTCTCACTCTTTTTTATTCTCTTCGCATCTATTGCAACAACAATGCATTGAGAGCCGACAGCATCGCTTGCTTGCTTAACAAATTCAGGATTTGTAACAGCTGCGGTGTTAATGCCAACTTTATCAGCACCCGCATTTAGCATATTTCTAATATCTTCTATCTTTCTTATACCCCCACCTACAGTGAGAGGGATAAAAACTTCTTCAGCAACTTTTTCAACAACGGAAACCATTGTATTTCTTTTATCAGAACTAGCCGTTATATCGAGAAAAGTAATCTCATCTGCCCCTTCTATATCATAACGACGCGCTACTTCCACCGGATCTCCAGCATCACGTATGTTAATAAATTTAACACCTTTAACAACTCTTCCTGCATCTACATCTAAGCAAGGGATTATTCTTTTTGCTAGGCCCACTGTTTATTTACCTATTGTTTATCAACCAGCTTTTGTGCTTCAGTTAAGTCTATTGCATTTTCATATAAAGAACGCCCAAGTATTACTCCTTGTATTCCTGGGTTATTAGTTTCGCAGAGTAATTTAATATCTTTGATACTATTTACTCCACCAGAAGCTATAACGGGCGTGTTTATAGATCTAGCTAACTGATCTGTTTGAGGGATGTTAAGCCCTTGCATCATCCCATCTCTACTAATATCAGTATAAATAATTGCCGAAATACCATCTTTTTCAAAATGTGTAGCTACATCTTTTGCATTATATTCTGATAGTTCAGACCAGCCGGCAACTGCTAGCTTTCCATCTTTTGCATCTAGGCCAACAATGATGTGTCCCGGGAATTTAGTACATTGATTACTAACAAAGTCTGGGTCTGTGACTGCTTTTGTACCTATAATTGTGTATTTTACTCCGGCATCCAAATAGCTTTGGACTGTCTCTTCATCGCGAATGCCCCCTCCTACTTGGAGCGTAACGTTTGAATATGTAGCAGCAATTTGTTTAATTATTTTAATATTAATTGGAGATCCCTTAACAGCGCCATCTAGATCGATAATATGTAACCTTCTGGCACCTGCGCTTATCCATCTTTCAGCAATTTCGATAGGGTTGTTTGAAAAAACAGTTTCCTTTTTCATATCCCCCTGTTCTAAGCGGACGCACTTCCCTTGTTTTAAGTCAATAGCAGGAATTAATAACATTAGGGGTTTTATTCATTTTAAATTTATAAGTTACCATTCCAGGCAAGGAAATTTTTAAGTAATTTTAGCCCTGCACCCGAACTTTTTTCTGGGTGACACTGCATGGCAAAAATATAATTTTCAGAAATGACAGATGTAAAATCTATACCATAGTTTGTTTCTCCTGAAATTATACTTGAAGCATCCGGGGCAACATAATAACTGTGTACAAAATAAAATCTAGAGTCATTTTCTATGTTTTGCCACAATGGGTGTGTCTTTTTTTGTTTGACTTGATTCCATCCCATATGAGGAATCTTTAAGTTATCTGTTGCTTTTGAGAAAGGCTTCACTGTACCTTTAAAGAGACCCAAACAATCAGTATTTCCATTTTCTGTGGAGTTTTCCATAAGCACTTGCATGCCCATGCAAATCCCTAAAAAAGGTCGTGTCGAAGCGGTTTCATGGATACTTTCAATTAGGTTGTGTTCTTTTAGGGCTTTCATGCATTCACGGGCTGCGCCTTGCCCAGGAAAAATTATTTTATCAGCTTCTTTTATATCTTGAGGTTTAGATGTTATTTTAATCGAAACTTTGCCATTAGATAAATGTTGCACAGCTTTAGACACTGAGTGAAGGTTTCCCATCCCATAATCTATGATTGCGATTTTGGACATAAAATTTGTTTTACTATAAAGCACCTTTTGTCGAAGGTGTTTTCCCTTGCATACGCCCATCTTTTGTCATGGCCATTCGAATTGCGCGACCAAAAGCTTTAAATATGGTTTCGGCGATGTGATGTGCATTATCACCTCTTATATTATCAACATGTAAAGTGACCATAGCATGGTTGGTAAACCCCTGGAAAAACTCATGTAATAGATCAACATCAAAATCATGCACACGTGCGCGTGAAAAATTAACGTTATATTCCAAACCGGGTCTTCCTGAAAAATCAATAACCACCCTTGATAAGGCTTCATCTAGAGGTACATAGGCATGCCCGTAGCGAGTGATCCCTTTCTTTTCGCCGACTGCTTTTTTGAAGGCCTGGCCTAAAGTTATGCCAATATCTTCAACAGTGTGGTGTGCATCAATCTCTAGATCTCCTTGAGCTTTAATCTTGAGATCAACTAGCCCATGGCGGGCAACCTGATCAAGCATATGCTCAAAGAAAGGCAGCCCTGTTTCAAGTTTACTTTCTCCTTGTCCATCAAGATTTATTTCAACCTTAATGTTGGTTTCCTTAGTTTCTCTTTTAATATTTGCGTTTCGTGTTGGCATTTTAGTAATTTAGCGGGCTGAGCCTCATTTTGGGGATTTAGGTTTATTCATTGTACAGGCTTCGATTAACTACACTCAAGCCAAAAAGTTATCGGCCCTTCATTAACTAGCATAATTCGCATGTCAGCACCAAAAATCCCAGATTCTACTTTTATACCGAGTTTCTTTGTATTTTTTACTACATAATCAAATAATGTATTGCCATGCTCAGGTTTGGCCGCATCACTGAAACTAGGGCGTAATCCTTTTGATGTGTCGATAGCAAGCGTGACTTGAGGTATTAGTAGGATTTCACCCTTAACATCTAATACTGAGAGATTTATTTTATTTTGTTTATCTGGGAAAACTCTATATTGAGTCATTTTTTTAACTAATAAATCAGCAACTATTTCTGTGTCTTCTTTCTGCACCCCTATATATATAGCTAAACCATTTTGAATTTTAGTTACATCTTTACTTTCTATCGAAATTGATGCTTGCGAGACTCTTTGCAATAAAGCGATCATTATTATGATAATTGGAAATAAGTTTCTTCCGTTGCATCAACAAGTGCTTTTGTTATGCCTGGTTCATGAGCAGAATGTCCAGCCTCTGCAATTATATCAAGCCGAGAATCTGGCCATGCATCATGTAAAGCAAACGCTTGGTCAATAGGGCAAACAACATCATAGCGGCCGTGTACAATAATTCCATTTATATCTTTGAGTAATTTTACATTTTTTAGTAGTTGGTTTGGCTCCATGAAGCAATTATTTATAAAGTAATGACATTCTATTCTAGCCAAACTCAAAGCAACATGTGAGTTGCTAAATTGATCAACTACTTTTGCGTTATGCTGTAAACAAGAAGCTTTGCCTTCCCAGGTTGACCATGCCTTTGCAGCTTTCATTTTCATAAGCTCATCATTGCTTGTAAGTTTTTTGTAATATGCCTTTAGCATATTATTTCTTTCCTCTTTTGGGATAACGCTTGTGAATTCGTCCCAATAATCAGGAAAAATATTTGATGCGCCATCTTGATAGAACCAATCTATATCTTTTTTTCTGCATAAAAAAATACCGCGTAAAATAAGTTTCATGACTTTGCTCGGATGTTTTTCACTGTATGCAATTGCTAATGTTGAACCCCATGAGCCGCCAAAAATAACCCACTTGTTTATATTCAAATGTTTACGGATGCTTTCAATATCTTGAATAAGAAGTTGTGTATTATTATTTTCCAATTCAGCATGCGGCGTAGATTTTCCACAACCACGCTGATCAAATAAAATAATTCTGTAATGCTCTGGATTAAAAAAACGGCGATGATCTTTCTCACAGCCGGCTCCTGGGCCACCATGCAGAAAAATAACCGGTAAACCATTGTTATTACCACATTCTTCGACATGCAAAGTGTGTAATTTGTCTACTTTATGGTAAAACGTGTTATATGGCTTTATAGCTGGAAACAGCAATTTTGTTTAGCATATGTTAATTAATAATATTTATTATGCCATGATTAGAAAAAATATATAAATGAGATTAATGTATTATTTGATATGGTCAGCATATTACTTCAAAAATTATTTTTATTTGCCTTAAGCTATAGCCCTTTGCTCTTTACCCACTTGCTTTCGAGTTTTCTTGGCCGTATTTATTTTATATTTGGCAGCAAGCGCAAGCGTATAACCCTGAAAAATTTAGCGATATGCTTTCCAGATAAAGAAGCATCGTGGCGCAACTATATTGCAAAGAAAAGCATAATTGAGTTTGTAAAAACTATACTAGAAGCGCCATATATATGGCGTGTAGCAAAAAAAGATGGAAATAATTTAGTTAAAAGAATAATCGGCGAAGAACTACTGAACCCAGTTTCGTTGAAGAGAGAAGGTCTCATTATCTTAGCACCACATCATGGCTGTTGGGAGCTCGTAGGCCCTTTCATGGCAAGCAAACACCCAATGGTTACAATGTATAGACCACAAAAAAATGCAGTATTAGATGCTTATATAAAAAAGGGTAGGCAGGGATACGGCATGCAGGTTGTTCCTACAAATATACAAGGTGTGCGTGAATTGCTAAGAGCTTTGCAGGAGAAGAAGATTGTTGGAATTTTGCCTGATCATACCCCAAAAGAAGGGGAGGGAATCCTTGCACCATTTTTTAATCAGCCAGCTAATACACCTACTTTAATAACTAGTTTAGCATCACGAAGCAAAGTTCCTGTGGTAACTATGTTTGCTAAACGATTATCTTTTGGCAGAGGATTTGATATACATGTTTTAAAAATTGATGATGACCTTTATTCTGAAGATGGTATGGAGTCAATCCTTGCAGTAAATCGAGCAGTAGAAGATGCAGTGATGCATTGCCCTGAACAATATTTTTGGAGTTACGCAAGATTTCGGAACAGAGGCGCTTCTTTTACTAATCTATATAAAGAGTAAAGTTATTTTTTCCAAAATGTTGTTGTAAAAATAATCAATAAGGTAAATACTTCAAGCCGTCCAAATAACATCCCTGTAATCAACACCCATTTTCCAAAATCATTAACACTTGCATAGCCTTCGCTTACGCTGCCTAATCCAGGACCTAAGTTGTTAAGCGTTGCTGCGACAGCAGAAAATGCACTAAGGTAGGGGAGCTCTGCAGCCATAAGCAACAAAAACATTACAACAAATATAGCTATATAAACGGCAAAAAATCCCCAAACGGACTCAAGTGCCCTGTCATTTAAAACATTTTTTCCTAGTTTTATTACAACTTCTGAGCTTGGGTGTACAAGCCGCTTTAATTCACGCAATCCTTGTTTAATGAGTAGTAGAAAACGAACAACCTTAATACCTCCACCAGTTGACCCAGCACACCCGCCTATAAAACTAGATATGATTAAAAGCATTAGTAAAAAACTAGGCCAGGCAGAATAGTCTGTCGTAGTGAAACCTGTTGTAGTTGCTATTGATACGGTTTGAAATATGCCACGTATTACCGTTTTTTCAATATCGCCTAGTATTCCTCCTGCCCAAAGATATGTAACAGATATCACTGATAATATAATTATGATAGCAGTGTACCCTTTAAACTCTGAATCTTCTCTGTATGGGAATAAAGCTTTTTTTCTCCAAGCTGCAAAATGTAATCCAAAATTTGCAGCAGCTAACAACATAAAGATAGTTGCAACAAGTTCTATTGAGGTGTTATTAAAGTAAGCAATGTTGTTGCTATAAGTAGAGAAACCACCAATTGATATCGTTGAAAAACTGTGACACAAAGCATCATATGCAGTCATGCCTGCTAATTTATATCCAATTGCACACAATATAGTTAAAGCAATATATATATTCAAAAGCGCGCTTGCAGTATGCGTTATACGTGGTGTTAGTGTTTTTTCTTTTATAGTTGTTAACGATTCAGCGCGGTATAACTGCATACCCCCAATTCCCAAGATAGGTAATATGGCAACGGCGAGAACGATAATACCTAAACCCCCTAACCACTGTAGGAATTGACGATAAAAAAGTATAGATTTTGGCAAGCTTTCTAAATTTACAAAAACGCTTGCGCCTGTTGTTGTTAGGCCGGATATAGATTCAAAGATAGCATCAGTGACTGAAATGTTGAGCGATTCAGACAGGATAAAAGGCAAAGCGCCCAAAACACCTAATACTACCCAAAATAATACGACTACTAAAAATCCATCTCTGACACGTAACTCTGCCCTTTCTTCTACAGCGGGTAGCCAGAAGACTGTCCCAGCGAGCATAATAAAAAAGAATGCATACAAGAAAGACCAAGTCTCAAAATATTCATTGAAGTAAACGCTCACCAGTGCTGCAGGCAACATTGTTACACTGAATATCATTAACAATATGCCTAAGATCTTTTGAATTATTTTGAAACGCATGTTAAAAAATATTTTTATATATTTGAGTACATATAAGTAGCTTTAACTTGGAATAACTTTTCAACCGCAGGCACACTCTTTTTTTGGGTAACAAATAAGATTATATGATCTTCAGATTCTATTACATCTTCATCTGAGGGGAGTATAATTTCGTCTTTTCTAATTATTAAGCATAATGTACAGCCTGACGGTAGTTTTATTTTTTCAATTTTTTTACCAACAATATCAGATTGTTTTTTATCGCCATGAACAATAACTTCCAAAGCTTCTGCATTACCTCCGCGCAGAGCATGCACTGATACGACATCCCCTTGCCGTATATGACTAAGCACGCTACTTATAGTGATTTGCTGGGGGGAGACAGTAATATCTATTTCCCCATCTTTGATTATGTCTTCATAACTTGGTTTTGTAACCAGAGTTATCACTCTTCTCGTTCCTAGGCGTTTTGCAAGCATCGAAGAAACAATATTTGCTTCATCTTCGCTTGTTAGGGCGCAAAAAACATCCATAGACTCAATATTTTCTTGTAACAGTAAATCTTCATCTGAGGCATCCCCTGTTAATACAGTTGTGTTTTCTAGGACTCCAGCTAAAGCCTTAGAGCGTTCTTGATTTCTGTCTATAATTTTGGTTTCGTATTTTTTTTCTAAGCTAGATGCCAAATGCGCCCCTATATTGCCACCACCTACTATAATAATATTGGTGTTAGGTTTTTCTTTACCGCGTAACGAGTTTGCGATACTAGAAACATTTTCTTTCTCAGAAAGAAAAAATATTTCATCCCCTATTTCAACACTTGTTTTGTTGTCAGGAAGTATTGCTTTGTCGCCCCTAAACAATGCAGGAATTGAGATTTTTTTATCTTTTTGACTATCTACAAAGGACTGTAAATTCTTTCCAATAATAGAGTAACCTTCTCTTACACGCATAGCTATCAGTTGGATGCTATCAGTTGTAAAATTTAAAACTTGCAGCGCCCCTGGGTTATCTATTAATTGTTCAATATGTTGTGAAATTAAAATTTCTGGGCTTATTACCACATCGATCGCAAGAGATTCTGTAATAAAAAGATTATTATGTGTTAAATATTGTGGTGTTCTTACGCGCGCAATTTTTGTTGGTGTTTTGAAAAGGGTGTGAGCAACCTGACAGGCAATCATGTTTACTTCATCACTTTTTGTAAGTGCAACGATCATATCAGCCTGTTCGGCACCCGCTTGTTCCAATATATCAGGGTGGGCACCATTACCACACAAAACACGCAAATCAGCTTTGTCTGATATTTCTTCTAAAACTTCATGGTCAGTATCTATTAAAGTTATATCATTACCTTCTTTGACCAGACTATATGCCAACGAGCTGCCGACTTGGCCCGCCCCTAACAAGATTATTTTCATGAGATTTCTTTTAAAGGGTTATTTCACTAAGATCCGTATTATAAACCAAATATGCTAAATACTTTCTTTTGGATTTATGCCAAGCGATTTTAGCTTGCGGTAAAGGTGTGTTCGTTCCATTCCTATAAGGTTAGATAGTCTGCTGATACTGCCTTCTGAGTGTTCTAGCTGATATAACAAATAACTGCGCTCAAATAATTCCCTTGCCTCTTTAAGCGGCAATGATAGCAATCTTTGGACTTCTGAATTTGTGTTAACTTCAGCAAGAAAAGAATAAGCATCTGCGAGTTTTTTTTGTCTATCATCTTCTAACGCTTGTTTTACAACAAGAAGCAATTTTTCCATGCTTAAAGGTTTTTCAATAAAATCAAATGCTCCTGTGCGTGTTGCTTCGACAGCAGTTTCAACATTCCCATGCCCTGAAAGCATAACTATTGGAAAAGTTTTCTGTTCATTTTTTTTCCAAAATTTAAGCAGGCTAATCCCGTCTTCTCCTGGCATCCAGATATCTAATAAAACAAGATCTATTTGCCTTGCATTTTGTATTTTTTTTGCTTCTTCAACATTTTTTGCAGTTTCAACAGCATAACCTTCATCTTGGAGAATATCTTTAACGAGCTCTCTGATATCAGGTTCGTCATCTACAACTAATATTAGTGCTTTATCCATGTATTACCTCTCAGCATTTATTATTTTCATTTTTAATTGAGGTTGGTCAAATATACTTCAACCTGGGCACCATCTTTTTTATTTTTTATATTAATTTGCCCAGCGTGCTCATCAACTATCTTTTTTACTATAGATAAGCCAAGTCCATTGCCATTATCTTTTGTCGTGGTGTAAGGTTCGAAGGCACGATCTATAATGCTCGGATCGAAACCAGGGCCATTGTCTGATATAGATAATATTGTAAATTTTTTGTTACCAATCTTCTCTATATGTGTTTTTATATTTATGATCCCATTTTCCTTATCTTGTAATGCTTCAAGTGAATTTTTTACAAGATTATGAATTAACTGCCTTATTCTATCTGGATCACCTTTCACATCAGTTATATTATTGTCTAAATCAATATTTACATTAATATTGTCATTTTCCATATGGTATAGATCCATAATTTCACGGACAAGAGTATTTATATTAATTTTAATATGTTCTGTCTTTGTTGGCCTGGCATACTCTGTAAAATCATCAACCATGTTTTTCATTGATTCTACCTGTTGAACAATCGTATGGGTTGCCCTATCTAATAACTCCCCTTTCTTTTCATCAATATCTGGTAACAATTTATTTCTTAATCTCTCGGCAGATAATTGAATAGGGGTCAAAGGGTTTTTAATTTCGTGTGCTAACCGGCGAGCAACTTCACCCCAAGCAGCATCGCGCTGCGCTTCTATAACGGCTGTAATATCGTCGAAAACAATTACATGCCCTGCACCTAAAATGTCATTTTTAGGTAACCGAGCGCCTTGGCATTTTAAAGTCTTGATAGTGTTGCTACCGGGTATTTCTATTTGTTTTTCCCATTCAGTCTTTGAGTTTTCTAAAAGGGGCTGTAAAGCAGCACAAAATTGATTCAAATGAGGGTTCTTTGCTTTTAAAGTATTAAAAGATTTGTTTAAAAAATTTTCAACACTGATATCTAATATTTGGCTAGCTGCTGTATTTGTGGTCTTTAAAACATAATCTTTATCAAGGCTAATAACACCTGATGATAAATGTTGTAAAATTGTTTGTAAATAAACACGCTGATTATCAATAGTTTGCTGATGAGTATCGGCTTCATATCTCGCTGCTGCAAGTTTTTCTAACATGTTATTGAAAGAATTTACCAGCATACCAAGGTCATCTTTTTGTTCGACTGGAAGTTTTTGGCTATATTCTCCTGCGGCGACAGCCTCAGTTCCTTTTACTAATCTCCGTATTGGTGACATTAGCCTATGTGAGGAAAAAAATGCAGACCATATTGAAAAAAGTATGCCAAAAAATAAAACGAGACTAAGCGTTAATAATAAACTTTGCTTCAGTGGTTTTTGTAAAAGCAATAGTTCTTCATAACTTTCAAAGGCATACTTTACGCTTTGAGATAAGCTTGACACATGCTCAGATACCGGGGATATAACATTAAGTATACGTAGCTGCGAACTTTCTTCTGATTCTGGAATCTTGAATAGAAGCCTGATATATATGCCTGCATTTTCTATCTCTTCCAATCCAATATAGGGTTTTTCTGTTTCATTGAGCAATCTTAATTGTTCTTCTGTTGGCAGTCCAAATGGCTCTGATGTTATATCATCTGCCCCTGAGGCAATCACTTGATTATCAGAACCTAATAACATTGCTTCTTCTGCACCTACGAGATTTACTAGATCACTGAGAGCAACATAAGCAAGATCGTCAGCGGTGTTTGATAATTGAAATACTGTGGGCTCAATTTGCTGCCTTAATCTGCGCATATCTGAATCAAGGGAAGATCTGCTTAGCTCGAGAGCATTCGTTAAAGCATTTTCAACACGCAAATCAAACCAGCTATCCACGCCTCTTTCTACTAGCCATAAAGAAAATATGAATATGATTAAGACGGGAATTAAGGACAATGACATAAACATAATCATTATTCTCATGGTAAGGGAAGATCCAGGATCTTTGTGTAAAAATCTTCTACCAAGTCTAACTAGATTTGCTCCTATGAGTAACATAAGCATAATTAGAAAGACACTATTCAGGATTATTAAAGATACGTGAAATTCATCGAACTGCTCTGAACCTTGTGTGGATGCAATCATTAGATACAAAGACACCATCAATAATATAAACAAAGATACTATTGGTATTGGCCCAGTTACAAAGGACTTGATTTTTTTTATTTTTTCCACTTAGAAATAATTAAAATTATTTAAAATATTTTCCTTTTAAATCATGCGCATTTAAGAAATCTTTAGCTGAAATAACATTACCATTTTGCTTTTGGAGCCTTTTTATTCTTATTAAACCTTGTTTTGCACACACGTCAATCCCATTTTTTTTAGTTGATTGTACGTAACCTATTGGTTTTTCAGGTTTTTCTTCTACCAATTCACTATCCCATATTCTAATTATTTCATCATTTAGATGTGTTTGTGCGACTGGCCATGGGACGAAGGCACGTATTTTACGATTTATATGTGCCGCATTCTCATTCCAATTAATCCATGCCTCATCTTTTTTTATTTTTTTTGCATAGGTTGCAACATTGTGGTCTTGTTTAGCAGGTTTAAGCTTATTAGAAACTATTTTATCTATGGTTTCTAAAGCACATTCTGCACCGATTAATGACAGCTTGTCTTCTAGTGTTTCTGAAGTGTCGTTCTGTGCAATTGGACATTGACTCATGCTTAAAATATTTCCTTCGTCTAAGTATTTATTCATTTGTATTATTGTTATCCCAGTAACATCATCACCGTTCTCGATGGCTCTTTGTATTGGTGCAGCGCCACGCCAAATAGGCAAAAGAGATGCGTGTATATTTATACAGCCGTATTTTGGAATTTTTAAAATATTATCAGGTAGTATTAAGCCATAAGAAGCAACTACCATGATATCTGCTTCAGCAAGTCGCAAACTCTCGATAGTTTTACTATCCGAGAAATTTGGTGGCTGCTCTAGGGCAACTTTGTATTTTTCAGATAAAATTTTGACAGCACTTTTATTTAATTTTTGCCCGCGCCCTGATGGTCTATCTGGTTGTGTGTAAACCGTTACGATAGAATGCTTTGATTCGTATAATTTTTGCAATATAACGCTTGCAAATTGTGATGTGCCCGCGAAAACAATGCGTAAATTTGGCATTGTGCTATTAAAAAGCCTTATAAAGTTTGTGTTTTATATTCTGGCATTTTGTTGCGTGTAGAAATTGTTCCGTCTTTCTTTTGTTTAATTAGTTTTTTCTTTATTAATTGCTTTCTTAGAGAAGACAGGTAGTCTACAAATAGTTTACCTTGCAGATGATCCATCTCATGTTGTATACAAACTGACAACAGCCCATCTGCATCTAACACAAATTCTTTGCCATTATAGTCAAGCGCTTTAACTGTTATTTTCTCGGCGCGTTGTATGGTTCCACTAAAACCCGGCACTGATAGACAGCCCTCTTCCATCTCTTCCTCACCTTCCTTGTAAGTTATTTCTGGATTTATCAGTACTAATTTTTCGTTTCGAGGTTCGGAAATGTCGATGACTATTATCTTTTTATGGATATTAACCTGAGTTGCAGCCAGACCAATACCTTGCTCTTGGTACATTGTTTCAAACATGTCATCAACTATCTTTTGAATAGACTTGTCTACATTTTTTACGCCCACAGCTTTCTTTCGCAACCTGGGGTCTGGAAAATGTAATATTTCTAATTTAGCCATGTTTTATATCCATATGTAAGAGCTTATACTTGACTTATTGAATATATAATATTGGCTCAAATTTTATCACCTATCCTGCTTAGATAGGGGACTTTGGTTATGAAAAAATTTCATTTAGTTGCGCTTCTGGCGTTTTTTTCGATTTTTTCTATAACTGTGCCTGAATCTTTTGCAGACAACCAAGCAGTTTTCACAAACGTTAAAGTAGATGCACCAATTAGATACGTAGTCAGAGATGATGATAGTGTGTGGAAAATAGCCTCAATGTATCTTGAGGATCCTTTAAATTGGCTAGATCTTTGGCAACTTCATCTAAATCCGCATGATGCTTATACTTTGTACCCGGGCGACGTGCTGGCATTAATACGTGTAAATGGCCGCCCATACATAAAGTTTGTAGAAAGAAAGGTAGATTTATTTGAGAAAGCACAAGGCGAATAGGGTTTTATAGCTTTTTTCTATTTAGTTTGAATAATACTTACTCAATCTATAGGATATGTGCCTATAGCGGCGACAGAGACACCGCTTATAGAGGAATTCACCAATGAAAGAAACTGTTATAGATGTGTTGATGTACATGTTAGAAACTTACATGGACGATTATAAAACACTAGAACTTGATCAAGATGTTTTGCATGCAAATTTGTCAGATGCAGGTTTTGAGAGTCACGAAATAAAAAAGGCATTTGATTGGTTGCAAGGCCTGCCAAACATGGATATACGTACAAGAATAAATAGCCCGCGTAAAAATACATATAGATACTATGTTCCTGAAGAAAATAATAAGCTTGGTGATAAAGGAAAAAGTTTCATTATGTTTTTAGAGCAATTAAAAATTTTAGATGCTGAGAGCAGAGAGCATGTAATTGATAGAGTAATGGCTTTAGATTCCAAAGAGATTAATATTGAACAATTAAAGTGGGTTGTTCTGATGGTTTTATTTAATATGCCAGGTAAAGAGGAAAAATTTTATTTGTTAGAGGAACTTGTTTTTGAGAAATCATTCGAACGCGTTCACTAATTTTTAGTATTTTTAATATTTGCAAAGCTTATGAGCAAAAACTTGGTGATTGTAGAGTCTCCCGCAAAGGCGAAAACGCTAGGTAAATATCTGGGGAAAGACTTTAGTGTGCTCGCGTCAGTGGGCCATGTCCGTGATATTCTCAATAAAACAGGTTCTGTTGACCCTAGTGATTCTAAAAATAATTTTTCAATCAAATTCAAAGTTGATGACAAGAAAAAGAAAGTTTTAAAAGATTTAAAACAAGCTCTGAAAAAAGCAGAAACGCTGTATTTAGCTACTGATCCAGACCGCGAAGGTGAGGCAATTTCTTGGCATCTGCTTGAACTATTCGAAGAAGAAGGTTTGATACAAAAAAAACCTGTCCACCGAGTTGTGTTCTATGAGGTAACGAAAGATGCTGTTACAGAAGCGTTCAAAAGCCCACAACAAATTTCTGAATCCTTAGTTGATGCCTATTTGGCGCGCCGCGTCATCGATTATTTGTTTGGTTTTAACCTATCTCCGCTTTTGTGGAAAAAAATTAAATATGGGCTATCAGCAGGGAGAGTGCAAAGCCCCGCATTACGCATGATAGTTGAAAGAGAAAAAGAAATTGACGATTTTAAAAAACAGGAATATTGGACAATAGATGCAAAGACACAAAAAGAAAAGCAGACTTTCAGCGCAAAATTAACCCATTATAAGAATAAAAAAATTAAAAAATTTGATATTAACAGTGAAAAAGATGCTACCAAGATTCGAGAAGATTTAACTTCAGCTGCAGAGGGTGTGTTAGTTGTTCAATCCGTTGAGAGAAAAGAACGACGTAGAAATCCTGTAGCACCATTTACAACATCTACATTACAGCAAGAGGCTTCGCGCAAACTTGGTTTTAACGCAAGAAGAACCATGGGCACTGCTCAAGGTCTCTATATGGGTGTTGATATCGGGGAAGGTGAAGTTGGGTTGATTTCATATCACAGAACAGATTCTGTAAACCTTTCAAAAGATGCTATTGAGCAAATACGCGCATTAATAACTGAAAGATATGGCTCAGATATGCTTCCCGATGAGATCAATACTTATAAGACAAAATCAAGGAATGCTCAAGAAGCTCATGAAGCAATAAGACCAACTTCGCTTGTACGCACACCAGAAGACATGAAAGGGTATTTGACAGATGATCAATATGCTCTCTACGATTTAATTTGGAAAAGAGCTGTTGCAAGCCAAATGACTTATGCCACTTTGGATTTAGTAACTGTAAATTTAGGTTGCGGCGACAATGGTGTTTTCAGGGCTAATGGGTCACAAATAAAACACCCTGGTTTTATGAAAGTTTACCTAGAGGGGACAGATGAAAAAGAAACAGAAGTGGACGAGAAATTGTTACCAGAGATGAAAGAAGGCGAGAAAATTAAATTGCTAGAAATTTGTCCTGAGCAGCATTTTACAGAACCACCCCCACGTTACAACACAGCCAGTTTGATCAAGTTACTAGAAGAGTATGGCATAGGGCGCCCATCAACCTATGCAAGCATTATTTCTACATTGCAGGATAGAGAATATGTTGAGTTAGAGGGACGTGCATTTGTGCCTACCGATATGGGTATTGTTGTAACACATTTTTTAACTACACACTTGAGCCAGTATGTTGATTATGAATATACAGCTGCATTAGAAGAAAAATTAGATATTGTTTCACGCGGAGAATCAAAATGGGCTCCTGTAGTTAATTCGTTTTGGGAAGATTTTGGGCAGTTGATTGAAGAAAAAGAAAAAACTGTCACAAGAGAGGAAGCCATACAAGAGCGCGTGCTAGGAAAATGTCCAAAAACAGGCAGGCCTGTTAGCGTTCGAGTTGGTAGGTATGGCCCTTATATTATGATTGGCCACAGGGATGATGAGGAGAAGCCAAAATATGCTGGTTTGAGGCCTGGGCAAAAAATGGCTGCAGTTACCTTTGAAGATGCTATGGAATTATTTAAACTTCCAAGATACTTGGGAGAAACTGAAGAGGGAGAAAGAGTGGAGACAAATTTTGGACGTTTTGGCCCTTATGTAAAATTTGGTTCAAAATTTGTTTCAACAAAAGGTGCTGACCCTTTCATGATTACTTTGGAAGAAGCAGTAGTGCTTATAAAAGAGAAAAAAGAGCTTGATGCGAACAGAATAATACAAGAATTTAAAGATACAGATATCCAAGTTTTAAATGGCAGGTATGGCCCTTATGTGACTAATGGAAAGAAAAATGTTAAATGTCCAGCAGATAGAGAGCCAGCTGAACTTACATTAGAAGAATGCGAAGAGCTTATCGCAAAAGCACCCGTAAGAAAAAAACGTCGCCGGCCTACAAAAAAGAAAGCTTCTGGATAATTTTTATATTTGATTTTAAAACCTTTTAAGCAGCATGAATAAAGAATCTTTACTTTATGCTTCAACAATAATACGTAACGGAGGGTTGGTAGCTTGCCCAACAGAGAGTATTTTTGGTTTAGATTGTGACCCAAATAATAATAACGCTATAAAAAAGTTAATAAGAATCAAGAATAGGTCGATTAATAAAGGTTTTATACTGGTCGCCTCGTCTATCGATCAATTACAACCATTTATTTCTAATTTAACAAAAAAGCAGAAAGAGAAGATTCTCCAGATTAGAGATTTGCCTATCACTTGGATTGTGCCTGCAAAAAAAGATATCAACCCAAATTTATCTGGAGGCAGAGAGACCATAGCTATTCGTGTTACACAACACCCCACGCTCCAGGGATTATGTGATTCCTTATGTTCTGCTTTAATTTCTACAAGTGCAAATCCTAGTGATATGCCTCCTGCAAAAAGTGTGGTACAAGTACAAGAGTATTTTGGTACGAATGTTGACTACATAATTGATGGGAAACTGGGAGAATGTAAAAATCCTTCCGAAATCAGAGATCTGTTAACAAACGAAGTTATAAGAGAAGGGTAAAGAGGATGGATGAACTAAAAAAAGAAAATATTGACGCAGTTCTAGAATACTTGTTGTCCGCACAAAAAATGATCATTGATGTTTTTAAGGAGCAAGATAAAACAGCAGAACTTGTAACTGACAATTGGGAAAGATCAGAAGGTGGTGGTGGACAAACTTCTATTTTATCTGATGGAGAGATATTTGAAAGAGCAGGTGTCAATTCCTCGAATGTATATGGAAGCGATTTACCCCCAGCAGCAACTTCTCAGCGCCCAGAATTAGTAGGTAGATCTTTCAATGCTATGGGTATTTCTATAGTCACACATCCTCTTAATCCATATATTCCTACTTCTCATGCAAACGTTAGATTCTTTGTAGCGGAGAAACCAGGCGAAGCTTCTATATGGTGGTTCGGAGGTGGTTTTGATCTGACACCTTATTATGGTTTCACAGAAGACGCAATTCATTGGCACCAAACAGCAAAGGAAACTTGTGACGCCTTTGGCCCTGATGTATATATACACTTTAAAAATTGGTGTGATGATTATTTTTACTTAAAACATAGAAATGAACCAAGAGGGATAGGCGGTTTATTTTTTGACGATTTAAATGAATGGGGATTTGATAAAACTTTTAAATTTTTAAAAGCTATTGTGGATGCTTACATTAAAGCATACATGCCTATTGTTAAAAAAAGACAAACACATGCATACTCTGATAGGGAAAAGAAATTTCAACTTTATAGGCGTGGACGATATGTTGAATTTAATTTGCTCTATGATAGAGGCACATTATTTGGCCTCCAGTCTAACGGCAGAACAGAATCTATCTTAATGTCCCTTCCGCCTGAGGTTAGATGGCAATATGGATATTCTTTAGAAAAGGGGTCAGCTGAGGAGGACCTATACAAAAATTTTCTTGTACGAAAAGAATGGGTTTAAATATCTAGAGCAATTTTTTTATTTAACTCTATTCTTGGAGCTGAAAGCAGTGCGTATTTCTATAATAGTAAAAAAAGATAAAATTATAAAAAGCATCAAAGTCCATACCGGAATAGATAGATTCAAAAATGTCCAACTGATCTTTCCACATTCTCCACTTCCTTCCAATACAAATTTTAAAGTATCAAGTATGGGGAAGTGATCCAACATATACCAAAAGCCAGCACCACAATCAGCTATTTCTGCAGCCGGTTGATTTTGGATATAGACATGCCTGCTTGCGAAAAAAATACCTAGACCACCTAATAGTACATTTGTTATTGCTAAACTTTTTCTTATTTTGCTTTTTGGAGTAGGTATTTCTGCTAGTAAAAAAAACAAGGCCATCAGCACTAAAATAATTCTATCAACCACACACAGAGGACAGGGGTCTAAATTTAACTCACCCTGTAGGTAAATTAACGCAAACCCCAATGCGCATGCGCAAATAAATGCGCCAATGTAGTTATTAATATGCATTTTTTTAAACCTCAAACCGTAATATATCCACAATTCCCACTTCTATTCATCATGTTTCTTAGCTATGCTTCTCGAATATAGGGGCTATTTGTATATTATATGATTGATTTCATTCCTAATTTTCCAAAAATACGTATGCGGCGAACAAGGAAAAAAGAGTTTTCTCGTCGGCTTGTACGCGAGAATAAGTTATCTACTGATGACCTTATTTACCCCGTTTTTGTGCTTGAAGGTGAAAACAGAAGAGAGCCTATATCCTCGATGCCGGGGATTGAAAAATTAAGCATTGATGAGTTGCTGAAAGATGCTCGTGAGATGCTAGATGATGGCATTCCTGCAATTGCAATTTTTCCTGCAGTCCCACCCGATAAGAAATCTGAGATGGCTGAAGAGGCTTACAATAATGATGGACTTGTCCAAAGGACGATTGAGAAACTCAAAAATTCACTACCCGAATTGGGTGTCATCACTGATATCGCGTTAGATCCATTTACTACTCATGGGCAGGATGGGATTTTGAATTCTGATGGTTATATTGACAATGACACAACATTGGAGGTTTTATCAAAGCAAGCATACTCTCATGCGAACTTCGGAGCAGATATAGTAGCACCATCTGACATGATGGATGGACGTATTGGATTTATACGTAATATGCTAGAAAAAGAAGGGTACAAAAATACATTAATTCTTTCTTACTCCGCAAAGTATGCTTCCGATTTTTATAGTCCTTTTAGAGATGCAATTGGTTCATCTTCTAACTTAGGGTCTGGCAACAAATATACCTACCAAATGGATTATGCTAATACTGACGAAGCATTGAGAGAAATAGCGCTTGATATTAAAGAAGGAGCGGATATCGTTATGATCAAACCAGGCGTCCATTATCTTGATGTTCTAAGAAGAGTAAAAGAAAAGTTTCATATCCCTGTTTTTTCCTATCATGTTAGCGGAGAGTACTCTATGCTCAAGGCAGCTGCACAAAATGGCTGGATTAAAGAGAAAGAGTGTGTTTTTGAGACACTCATGGCGTTCAAGCGTGCTGGTGCTAACGCAATAATAACTTACTATGCAAAGCAAGCGGCTAAATGGTTGAATCAGTAATTAAAAAATATGCAGTTATGGGAGATCCCATTTCCCACAGCTTATCACCTCGCATTCATAAATATTTTGCTGCACAGACAAAAAAAGAAATTTTGTATGAAGCCATCAATGTTAAGAAAAATAAGCTTTTAGATAAAGCTAAAAGTTTTTTTGACAATGGCGGGGAAGGTTTGAACATAACTACCCCTTTAAAAATGGAAGCTTTTCAAATGTCTGATACGTTATCTGATCGAGCTAAAAATGCACAAGCTGTTAACACGCTCCATTATATAGATGGGCAGGTCTATGGGGACAATACAGACGGGATAGGCTTGATTAAAGACATTACAATTAATCATGCACTTGATTTAGATGGGAAGGATATTTTAGTGTTGGGAGCAGGAGGTGCTGTGAGAGGTATTATCGAGCCATTGCTATCAAGTCACCCAAATTCTTTGATTATTGCTAACAGGACTTCTGAGAAGGCCGAGCTTTTAGTTAAGCTATTTAATAATGAGCCAAAGATTAAGTCATGTGCCTTTGATAAGTTGGAGGGGCGACATTTTGATCTGATTATTAATGGTACGGCAGCGGGCTTGAGCAATGAACTTCCAGTGCTTAACCAAAATGTTTTGTCAGCAAAAACTATTTGCTATGACCTAATGTATGGGCACGAGGATACTAAATTCGTTGCTTGGTCTAAATCTTGCGGGGTGCAAACAGCACTTGATGGTTTGGGTATGCTTGTTGAGCAAGCAGCGGAGTCATTTCATATATGGAACGGCATCAGGCCAGAAACTAATGTAGTTATCGATGCATTACGTCAAGACTGGCAATGAGTTATTTTATACCATATTTTTCTTGATATTCTTTAATTAACGTAAGGTTTCCCTCTTGTCCTTTCTTATTTGATAGATATTCGATTATGTCTGTTATATTTATGATGCTTATCACTTGAATGCTTAATGAGTCTTCAATTTCCTGAATAGCTGATAAATTATTTGAACCCCGTTCTTGCCGGTCAAGCAAAATAATTACACCAACTAGACTACCTCCTTCAGTATTAATAATTTCAGCAGATTCTTTTATAGCCGTGCCAGCTGTTAAAACATCATCAACAATAAGAATTTCGCCCTCAATCTTTGCCCCAATGTACTTGCCTTGATCTCCATAGTCCTTTTTCTCCTTCCTATTAAATGCAAAAGGAATGTTTAATTTATTTATTTGAGATAGAGCGATAGCTGTAGAGGTAACAAGAGGTATGCCTTTATAAGCAGGGCCGAAAAGCATATCAAAGCTTATTTTACTCTCAACAATTGCATGCGCATAAAATTCGCCTAGACGGGACATGGCAGAACCAGTCTTAAATACACCTGAATTGAAAAAGTAAGGGCTCTTACGCCCAGATTTAAGCGTATATTCGCCAAATTGAAGTGCGCCGCTATTTGTAGCAAATTCAATAAATTCTTTTTTGTATGCCAACTTATTCGCCCTTGTCTTTCACTTCTATATACTAAAGTATATATGAATTTGAAGGATGAAGAGTTTAATGCGTATTATTAGTTTAAATGTAAATGGAATAAGGAGCGCTGCCAGGAAGGGGTTTTTCTCATGGATGGCAAGGCAACGAGCGGATGTAATTTGTGTGCAAGAATTAAAAGCACAGGCTGATCAACTTACTGACCCCATATTCTTTCCAAAAAAATATTACACTAATTATTTTTTTGCAAAGAAAAAGGGTTATAGCGGTGTCGGGATATATAGCAGAGTTAAGCCAGAAAAGGTTATTAGCGGCTTTGGTGTAAAAGAGTTTGATGATGAAGGAAGGTATATAGAAGCTCAATTTCAGAATATTTCTGTGGTTTCTCTGTATGCTCCATCAGGATCTTCTAGCGATGAAAGGCAGCAAGCTAAATTCCGTTTCCTAGATGTTTTTTTAAAACACTTATTAAAGATCAAGAAAAAAAATATAGCTTATGCTATTTGTGGTGATTGGAATATCGCACATAAGAATATAGATTTAAAAAATTGGCGAAGTAACCAAAAAAATTCTGGTTTTTTACCAGAAGAGCGTGCATGGTTAGATTATTTACTTTACAAAGCAGGGTATATCGATGCATTTCGTGAGGTTAATACAAAGGAAGATCAATATACTTGGTGGTCTAATCGAGGAAGGGCTTGGGAGAAAAATGTCGGATGGCGCATTGACTACCAAATACTTTCTCCTAAATTTTCTGGAACGCCAAAGTCCACAAGGATCTATAAATCAAAGAGATTTTCGGATCATGCCCCATTGATTATTGACTATGACTTTAAAAAATGAAGGAAACAAAAACTTTTAGCAGCTGGAAATCAGCATTATCTATTTACAAAGAGCGTGCCGTCCTGGCAATGCTTTTTTTTGGTTTTTCAGCAGGTTTGCCTTTTTTGATTGTCTTTGCCACTACCTCTGCATGGTTGCGCACAGAGGGGGTGACCAGAACTGCTATAGGCTTTTTTAGTTGGGCGGCGCTTACGTATGGTTTTAAGTTTGTTTGGGCGCCACTGGTAGACCATCTTCGGCTTCCAATTTTGCATAATATCTTTGGGAGAAGACGCAGCTGGATCTTCCTTGCACAAATATTTGTTGCTATAGGTATTTTTCTGATGGCAATCATGGGGCCTAATTTTGATCTAAAATTATTCGCTCTTTTCGTATTAATTGTTTCTTTTGCTTCAGCAACACAGGATATTGGGATTGATGCCTGGAGAATTGAATCTGCTCCCATCGAATTGCAAGGCGGAATGAGTGCTGCTTACCAGTTTGGTTATCGCATCGCACTTATAGTATCTGGGGCAGGAGCTTTATACATGGCTGACTACTCTAGTTGGAATACGTCTTATTTAATAATGGCGAGTTTAATGAGTGTTGGGCTTGTAACGACGTTTATTGTCGCAGAGCCAGATACTTCAAGTATAAAACCGTTAGGTAAACACTGGTTAAAAAATGCAGTAATCAGCCCATTTATTGATTTTTATCAACGCCATAGGTCTTATGCTTTCTTATTGCTTCTTTTAATAGGAGTTTTTAGGCTCAGCGATATCTCAATGGGTGTTATGGCGTATCCACTTTACATTGACCTTGGTTTCACGTTAACCGAGATTGCTAATGTCAGCAAAGTCTTCGGCGTTGCAGTTACTATGGTTGGCGTGGCAGCCGCAGGTGTTTTTATCGCACGTTTCGGCGTTTTTGCACCACTGCTTTATTGTGCGATAGCTACTTCATTAACAACCCTATTATTTGCATTGTTAGCTATATTTGGAAATAACTTAGAGTTATTTATCTTAGCAATAGTGGGTGATAATTTAACAGCAGGAGTAACAGGCACAGTTCTAATTGCATTTTTATCGAGTTTGACCAATAAAGAATTTACTGCGACTCAATATGCGTTGTTTACATCATTATTAGTCTTGCCTGGAAAACTATTAGCAGGGTTTTCTGGGGCAATCGTTGATAACTTAAATTATCCTATCTTCTTTGCTTATGCTGCAGCACTGGGGTTGCCTGCTATTCTATTAACTTTTTATTTGAAACAACGTAAATATGATCCAAACTAAAGTTCTATCTTTGCAAGAGAAAAACAGGCGTTTTGAAGTTTTGGAAAAATTTTCTATTTTTGACCTTTGCCCATATCAAGATATTGCATATTGGGAAAAATTATCGCAGAAGGGAGAAATTTTACTGCTGCAGAATATGATAGATAGCACAATGAAAAATTTTTTTGAATTGTTGGCAGATTTGCAATTAATAAAGCGTGTACCCCCACCCGCAACAGTCACAGCTTCATATAGGACGGAAGGTCTACGCTTGCATATAGAACCAATATCGAGGTGGCAGCATGAAGAAGAGACCGAAATGAACGCCCACAAGGCTGCTGTTCTGCGTTTTTTTGAAGTTGAGCCAGGGGCAATTGTCGATAGGTATGAACATGAAATCTGTAATATCTTTTCAGCATGGCAGAGTTTTGATAAAAACTATTATGAAAAAAATTATGCAGAAGCATGCATGCATGCCTTTATGTTTGCTAATCAAACTAATATGGTTAAAACGTGGTTAAGGGATGTATATTTAAATAGCTTAGTAGACTCAGAGGTTTACAATAGTTATTCAATAAATGAAATTGAGATAAAAAAACAGGAAACTTATGAGGAAATTCGCAGCTTTTTATCTCCCTATGCATTAGGGAAAATCCCCGACAATTTTTCACCTTTTAATTTTGACCCTGACCCACCGAAACAACAAATTGTAGATTGGCTATATAAATCCCTTTGGCATAACGAGACCATATCTAAACAGAAAGAGCATGAAAATAAAAATAATGAAGACGGCCAGAGAGTCAGCTGGTGGCAGTTTCCGTTAAAAATGAGAACTCTTTATAATTGGTTTTATGATTATCCGCGAGATTTTTTGAGAAATATCTAGACTTGCATCAGGGCGAGATAGTAACTGGAGTGTCTTCTTTAACTAATTTCCAAAGTTCTCTCATATGTTTATTGCTGATTGCTATACAACCTTGAGTCCAATCAGGCCCACTAAAAAGCTCACGTGCACGCTGCAATGTGCCAGGCATCCCATGGATCATTATCGCCCCGCCCGGATTTAAATCGTTAGTTTTTGCATACGCAAGGTCATATGCATTTGGGTATGAAACATGCAGCGATAAATAGTAGTCGCTATTGTCATTTTTCCAGTCAATTATATATTTCCCTTCTGGTGTTTTACCGTCTCCTTGTTGTCTTTTTGGGCCGACAGGATTTTTGCCTAGCATAATAGGGTATTCTTTTATCACTTTACCCTCTTTTAAAAGATATAGACGTCTTTCAGATTTTTTTATCACTAGTTTATCTATAAATATTTTGTCAGTTGCATATACATTGTTCATCAAGAATATACATATGAAAACTAGAAAAATTTTTTTTAGCAACATCAAATATCTTCCTTCTTTGGTATAAATGGTCTAATTATTAGTGGTTGTGGCATAGGGCCGGTTAGAAGTCGAGGATCTAGTCTGCGTGCAAACCAATTAATACGCCAATCAAGATGCGCTCCTGTTGAACGCCCAGTTGAACCAACCTCGGCAATTATATTGCCTTTTTGCACACTATCGCCTTTTTTTACTTCTATCTTGCTTAAGTGTAGAAAGGTGGATGACAAGCCGTGCCCATGATCGATGATCAGAGTTTTACCTGAGAAAAACATATCATTATGAACAAAGGTGACTACACCATCCGCAGGCGCTCGAACAAATGTGCCTTCAGCCGCAGCAATATCAATACCGTAGTGGGGTGATCGCGGTTGGTCGTTTAAAATGCGCTGGCTACCGTAAACACCCGTCACGCGGCCAATGACTGGCCAATCAAACCCTGTCAAATAATCTTGTGATTCAGAATCAATTTTGCGTACATTTTTAACCAATATGATTTCTTTACGTATTCTTTCTAGCTCATCATTGGTTGGAGTTACTTTGTTTGGTGGTAAACCGCTAATATGTTGTGTTTCATACTTTCTCTGTTTTATTTTTATTTCTTTTTCAATTATTTTATTGTTTTGAGTTTTAGCCTTTAAAGTTGATATCTCTTTATGTTTTCTCCCAAATCCAATGACAAAATTTCCTTCAGGGGAGACCCTAATGGGTTTGTCATCCAACCATAAATGTGCACCTGGTTCTATTTTTCCATACACTAGACCCCCTTGGATTAAATTGCCGTCTAGCTCGAGCGCAAGACAATTGTCCCAGGGAAAAAATATAGATATGGATAAGCAGATAATAAAATATAATTGAAACAGGGCTTTATTATGCCTATTTGTTTTTACTCTTTTTGTCATCTTGAGGTCTAGCATGAAAATTGAGCCTACCTACAGAGAAAAATATGCTTCGATACTGAGGATTCTATCTCTATTAAATTATAAAATCAGCATTGAAGTTACACCTGAGGATGTAAAAGGCAGCCCACATTCCTTTAAAAATCTAAAAAATGGCACAAAAGTATTTATTTCACATTTAGCTAAAGATTCTATAGTGGATTCTTACGAAGCCGCAGAGCATATATCCAAATACAATTTGGAGATAGTTCCTCATATAACAGTCCGTCGTTATAAAGATTTTGATGATATTCATAAAACCATAGAGAATTTTAGGAATATAAGCCCCATTAAAAATATTTTTTTGTTAGCGGGTGATGATGATCAGGTTGCTGGCACAATTGAAGATACAATACAGGTATTAAAGTCTGACCTTGCAGAGAGCATTAGAGTAGATAAGATTTGGATAAGTGCATATCCTGACGGTCATTCATCAATCAGTGAAGATAAGCTATATTCGACTCTTGTAGAAAAAATAGATTTAATCAGACAGAAAAATATAGAAAGTGGTGTCATTACGCAAATAACTTTTGATATTAAAAAGTTTGTACAGTGGAGAAAAAATTTAAGGGATCTCAGGGTTTTGACAGATATTAGAGCCAGCTGTTTTTTTAAAACAAGAAAAAGTTATTTTTTAGGTTTAGCAAAGCTTATACAATCTGACTCTATGCAAGATTATATAGATATTTTTGACACATCTTCCGCAGATGAGTGGTTAACGTACGAGGAGCAGATAGGGGAAATTTTGTTTAATTTGAAAAAAAAATCTGACACAGTTGGCGGACTGCATTTCTTATCATTAGGCCAATTAGACTATCTCACTAAAACTATTAAGGCATTATTTGATGATTCAGCTAACTAAGAAAATAAATATTAGTTCAGACAATATTTTGATATGGTTTTTACCTTTTCTGGCTTTTTTGTTTTGGTTTTATTTTAGCTCGGAAGAGTATTTCCTTTATCCTGATAGCCCAGGCTACTTATCTTTTAGCCCATATCGCACGGCGGGGTATCCTTTATTTTTAATGATTTTTCAAAAACTAGATATCAGTTTGCATGCGGTATCTCTTGTCCAGCTTACCTTATATAACATTGCCGTGTCCTTTGTTATGTATTCTATGCGGCAAGCATCGATGCCAAAGTTTCTAGTTGTTCTCGCTTTTATTGGATTAGCTTTGAACCCGTATTTGACCCAGTTGCATTTTTCAATACTTACAGACTCATTATTTGTCACATTGATTTTGATGATAATTGCTTCACTTATACTTTTTTTAAATAATAAGGACAGTATCTACTTGCTTAGTCTCGGGATATTTATAGGTTTGACCATTGCCATTAGACCTTCCGCCTATTCTCTTGCCCCTTTTCTAGTTTTAGTAATAGTAGTGGGGTGCCTTTACCAAAGAAGAATCAATATAAAATATTTTCTGGCAGGATTCTTGCCGCTTTTATTTTTAATATTTGGTGAAATATTTATATATCATTCTTTCCACCAGCAAGCAGTTGGAAGAAATACTATGTTGAGTATCCATCTATTTGGGAAGGGCGCAATGTTACAACCAGATAAGGTTTCTTTTAGCGGGCCCATGAAGAAAGAGCTTAAGAAATTAGATATAAAGGTCGATCGGGCAATGAACCCTGTGCGTTCACTTATAGAAAACGCGCCAAATAAAGAAATAGCTAATTACCTTCAAAGACACTATGAAGTATTTGCCCAATATCAGCTCCTATCAAAAGAACGCTCATTGTTAGCACAAAGTGCCGGTGTTCATAATGAAGAGCTCTTAACCGCTTGGGGCTTAAGCAGAATAAAAAATGATATTAGCGGTTATTTATCTCTAACATTCAATCACTATCAGAGCTTGTGGTTGATTGATAGTAAACGTTACCCTCCAAATGCAAAAAAGTTAGATCAGTATTTGCAGCAAAGCCGCCCTTTACCTTATGAATCTAAGCCGAGTAATTATATTGAGCACTCGCAACCAAATAATATTGCATACTTAATTAGATTTATTATGATTTTTTTATTTCTATTAACAACATTATCTTCCCTCTTCCTTTTGAAAAAGATATGTTGCATGCAGCTACCAAGTTACCCAATAATATTGTCAGGTTTATTATCGCTAGCAATACATGGAAATTTTCTGCTGACTGCATTGATTGGAGTGGGAATGAAAAGATATGCGCTTGATATGTGGCCAATGCTGGTGATTGCTGCTATAAGTATTATCTGGATGTGCGATCTTTTAATAAAAAAGAAAAGAAATGAACGATAGACAAGCTAATTACAAGACTTGCGTTATTCTTCCGTGTTTAAATGAAGGCGTAGCAATAGCAAAAGTGATATCTGATTTTAGATCTGCGCTACCGCATGCCACAATCTATGTGATTGATAATAACTCTGATGATAATACTTCTCAGTGCGCTAAAGAAGCTGGCGCAGTTGTTATTAGTGAGATGATTAGAGGGAAAGGTAATGCAATACGTAGGGCTTTTAGTGAAATAGATGCTGACATATTTGTCATGGCAGACGGTGATGGCACATATGATTCATCACGTGCGGCTGAAATGATCGAATTATTAATACAAGATAATCTAGATATGATTGTTGCAGTTAGAAAAGAAAAAACACAGACAGCTTACAGGTTTGGTCATAAATTTGGTAATCAACTTTTTAATTTCTTGTTTAGAAAATTATTTGGTAATCAATTTACTGATATATTTTCTGGTTATCGTGTTTTTTCTAGACGCTACATCAAATCTTTTCCAGCGCTTTCAAGTGGTTTTGAAATTGAAACAGAAATGAATACACATGCTATACAATTGAATTTACCTGTAGCTGAAATAGAAACAGAATATCAAGCAAGAAGTAGCGGCTCCTTAAGCAAACTTAGGACATTACAAGATGGATTTAGAATTTTTTTATATATCATTTATTTTTTAAAACAACTTAGACCATTCTCTCTCTTTTTTACTATAGCAATAGTATTTGCATTGGTTTCGATCTTGCTGGGTTTTCCAGTTATATGGACATTCATAGAAACTGGCTTAGTCCCGAGATTACCTACTGCTATTGCTGCTGCAAGTCTTATGGTTATCGCAGTAGTAAGTTTAGCGACTGGTCTTATCCTAGATAATATTTCAGTTCTGCAGTGGGAACAAAAACGCTTGCAATACTTGTCTACAGAGAAATTTTGTAACAAATAGCGGAATGTTAAAAAAATGCAATCAAAGCAAATATTACGTTTTGGTGTAGTTGGGGTTGTTGGATATCTTATCGATGCTAGCATACTGACTTTTTTTGACTGGGTTCTGAATTTTTCACCTCTTTATGCTCGAGCTATATCTTTTCCTATTGCGCTTTCATGCACGTGGTATTTAAATAGAACATGGACATTCGAACATGGGACCTTAAAAGATGTCAGAAGCCAGTATGCTTTATATGTTTTTATACAAGTTGTCGGCAGGGTTATTGATTATTCTATTTTTGCTTTACTTATCGTTACTTACTCTCTTTTTGAGTCATATTCTTTTCTAGCCGTAGCTGTCGGTTCATTAATAGCCATGGTATTTACATATCTTTGTTCTACATATTTAGTTTTTTCAAAACCTGCTAGCAGTTAATAATTTCTGTGTGAGTTCTTTTAATGAGTATATGTAGTAAGAAAAATATCGGCTATCTAGCCTATCTTTTTTTAGTAATATTTTTTGGGACAGAGTTATTTTTACAATTTATTACAGATAAGAATGATAACTATTATATTTTCCCACCTAATCAGAAGTTTTTACGTGTGACAAACTCTGATTTTACACCTGGCGTTCATAGAGATGCATATTTTGAAGCAAATGAGTTTGGAATAAGAGCAGATTCGTATGATAAAAAATTTAAGCAGAATATTTTGATCCTAGGCGGCAGTACCGCCATTGATGAATTTTTACATCAAGAGTTAACATGGGCTAATCAACTGCAAACGATTTTGAATAGTCACGCACATTGGAACCCAACTTGGGTAGGTAATCTTGGTAAAAGTGCCCGGCATTCTGGGCATCATCTCGATTATATGCAGCGCATAGTTCCTTATATGCCAAAACCAGACTACATCCTCATATTATTGGGCGCAAACGATTTACAATTAGCACTCAGATCGAGTTATCGCAAGCTTAGCGCTGACGAAGAGCTGATGTTTAATTATGCTATACATCCGGATACATCATTTATAAGTAATTTTGGCATTTATAGGTTTTACCGAAAAATGAAGTTGTGGAGACTAAGAGAAAAATATGCTTTTGTGGGCGGATCAGAAGGAATAAAAATTTGGAGGGAGTGTCGGCAATCGGTTCAAGAAGTAAGGCATATAAATATACTACCTGATTCTAGGGAACAGCATCAATATATGAAAGATAATTTGCAAAAAATAGTTTCTTTAGCTCGAGATTACAATGCAAAAATCGTGCTCATTACTCAACCAACCCTTTGGAATGTTGCATCAACAGATGCAGAAAAGTCTTTACTAATATCTGGAGGCGTGGGACCAAATACTTCCTGGTGTAAAGAAAAAAAATATTATTCACTTAGCGCTCTAACTAATGGAATTAGTGCTATTAATCAGATTACAAAAGATTTTTGTTCAGAAAATAAACTAAAGTGCATAGATTTAGCTAACCTATTACCCCCTAGTGTAAAATATTTTTTCGATGACATGCATTTCAATGAAAATGGCGCGCGCAGAGTTGCAGAGATTGTTGCTGACAACCTAATGGAATAATTGTCAAATTTTAGTCTTTTTATAATAGCTGCTTTATATTTTTTAACCCGTCCCTGATTTAGCTAAGTCATGCTAACCAAATAGAAATCGCAAACACTGCTAAGACTCCCCATATCCAAACTGGGAACTCCTTAAACGGCAGCTCGTCTTTTATCTTTTTTAGAGCTTGGTCATAGATGAACTCTTCCAATAACCAAAAGATAATTAAAAAAACAATTGGTAAAAGAGCTAAAAGAAGTAAAGTTTCCAAGCATTAACCCTCAGATAGTATTCTGTGGTGGGCCCGGCAGGACTCGAACCTGCGACCTATGGATTATGAGTCCACTGCTCTAACCAACTGAGCTACAGGCCCTATATATAGACTCGATATTATAGGGATTAAATAAAATTATTGGAAAAGAAATACGAGGGGCGTATATAAGGAAATACTAAGGGGAAGAAAAATGGGTTGGGATTTAGACTTAGAAGAACAAAGAAGAATTTATAAAGTTCTCGAAAAACGGGCAAGCACGGGTATTTTGCCTGCTGAAGGGGTTGGTTACTTTTATAATTCATTGCGTGAACCTGATCATGTGCAAGGATTCAATAAAATTGAAGAAAGTGATTTTTTCAGAGATGCAGCAGCAATACACAAACAACTTCTTAAGATGTGGAAGGATTTAACAAATCAAGATTGGGGAGTTCTAAGTGGTAGAGGGTGGGGTTATAGTTATTACAGTTATGAAGAGACAGAACCTAACCAGTTCCCCAAATACCAAACTGATGCTCTGCATATGAGTGTGAATTTTTATGATGTATCTACTCTTAAAAGATACGAGCATCTGCCATCGGAAGAAGCGCTTATTACTCTAATTAGTCTAGGCTGGTTAGAGCAAATTGATTTGTGCATTTGGCTTTTCTATGAAATAGAAGAACAAAAGACAGAACTTACACAGATGATGCTTACGGGTAAGCTAATGAAATGGTATGGCCAATGTATGATAGTAGAAGCTTGGTTTGATGAGCTTTTACGTAAAGAAGAGTATGTAAAAAATACATACAAAAATATCAAAGGGTGTGCTCAAGGCAGGGCGTGGAATAAAGTTAGAAATATATGGACAGAAAAAGCTATACATGATTCTTGGAATATCGCGGATGCAAAAAGAGCAGACTTAACAGCCCGCCTTTATAGCTTTTGGCACGATCACAAGGAAGAGCATAGAGGCCAGTTTAGTGAGGAAGAATGGGGGTATATAGAAAACCCCGACAAAGAGCAGATTAATAACGTTTTGTGTATTCAGTACTAATGATACTGTAGTATAGGGCGTTATGGCTGAAATAGGTTTAATCATAATACGTGTTATAGGGGTCATTCTTGGGGTATCAATTTTATGGTTCCTCTGGCGCCTAGTGAAGAAACTCCAGTAAAAAAATTATTTACAAATAATTTATGATTTGATAATTTCCTCGGTTTAGGAAAATCAAAGGACAGGAAGTTGACTCATATTAAAGCCAGAACCCTCTTATTCTTCGTATATTTGCTTGTAGTGCATTCATCTGTTAACGCTGACATGATGAAAGGTCCCCCACGCGCTGATAATCATGCCCCAGTTGGCATCATGGGTGGTCATGGCCATACCCCAGGAGAGGTAATGATATCTTACCGACGCATGGAAATGGCGATGGATGGCAACATTATGAATGATGATGATTCTGCAAGTGATGCAGAAGTAACAGCACAGCCAAATCGTTTTTCAGCGGTCGCGGGTCAACCCTCGACATTACGTGTCGTGCCAAGAAAAATGGACATGGTTATGCACATGTTTGGCATGATGTATGGCGTCAATGATTGGTTAACGCTTATGCCAATGATCAATTACATCCAAAAGGATATGGATCTGACTACTTATTCTGCAAATTGCGCTACTTGCGTAAGGGGCCATTTCTCAACTTCTTCACATGGGTTTGGTGATTTTAAATTAAACGCCATTGCTAAACTTTATAAAGACGAAGATGAGAAATTGTATGCAAATTTAGGTGTTGGTTTTCCAACAGGCGATACTGATAAAAAAGGCAATGTTTTCACACCCATGGGAATGCGGCCACTCGTAGTTCTCCCATATAGCATGCAATTAGGTTCCGGAAGCTATTCTCTTATTCCCAAACTAACTTACACAAAACGTTTTCATAATGTTGTGCTAGGAGCCCAGTATGCAGGGACGATTTATCTTAATGAAAACCAAGATAACTATGAGCTAGGAGATAAACACGAGGTTTCTCTTTGGGGTTCATATTCTCCCACGCCTGCATGGTCGTTCTCTGCACGGATTAAAGCTACTGATGAGGACGATATTAGCGGGATCGATCCAGATATTGTTTTGCCAGTACATACCGCTGATCCAGATAATTATGGGGGAGATTTTGTTGACCTCATATTTGGTGCTAATTGGATAGGTCAGGATCTGTTACGTGGCCATCGCCTCAATTTGGAGATAGGCGGCCCTATCGATGAGGATTACAACGGGATACAAATGGAAAAAGAATGGACCATTACTTTTGGTTACATGAAAATGTTTAAGTAATTGTTAGCCTCCGGAGAAGGGCATTATTCAATATCTAGAAAACTTCTTAATTGTTCAGAACGGCTAGGGTGCCTTAGTTTTCTTAAAGCTTTAGCTTCAATTTGTCGAATTCTCTCACGGGTGACATCAAACTGTTTACCTACTTCTTCAAGCGTGTGGTCTGTATTCATATCAATACCAAAACGCATTCTTAAAACTTTTGCTTCACGAGGGGTCAAAGACTCTAAAACGCCTCGAGTAGCTTCTCCTAATCCTTCATCAGAAGCAGTATTCATCGGTGACTCAATGTTGGCATCTTCAATAAAATCACCCAAGTGTGAATCTTCATCATCGCCAATAGGTGTCTCCATCGATATAGGCTCTTTTGCAATTTTTAAGACTTTTCTGACCTTGTCTTCTGGCATATCCATTCGCTCAGCTAGTTCTTCTGGAGTAGCATCACGCCCTTTTTCTTGAAGAATTTGTCGCGCAATACGGTTTAGTTTATTGATTGTTTCGATCATGTGCACGGGTATGCGAATTGTTCGCGCCTGATCAGCTATAGAACGGGTAATAGCTTGGCGTATCCACCAAGTTGCATAAGTTGAGAACTTGTATCCTCTGCGATATTCGAATTTATCAACAGCCTTCATTAACCCAATGTTACCTTCTTGTATCAAATCAAGAAATTGTAATCCTCGATTTGTGTATTTCTTGGCAATTGATATTACAAGACGCAAGTTTGCTTCTATCATTTCTTTTTTTGCTCTTCTAGCTTTAGCTTGCCCAATTGACATTTGCCTGTTTATTTCCTTAATTTCGAAAATTGGCAACATGGCTTGTTCTTCTATTATTGCTAGCCTTTTTTGCAGTTTTTTTATTGCGTCTTTTTGATTCTTTAGATTTTTTGCATAACTAGGCTTTCCTTTTAATCTATTTTGTATCCACGATAAATTAGTTTCATTTTTTGGAAACAATTTGATGAAGTCTTTTCGGGGCATGCCTGATTTTATACAAAGATCAGCTATTGCACGCTCATGATTTCTTATTTGATTTACTACAGTGCGAAGATCTTGGGTTAATAAACTATACAAAATCGGTACAAGACGAAATAATATGAAATAGTCGGCCAATTTTTTACGTGCCGTATCATAATGCCTGGGGTTTTTCTTAACAGAGGGGCTGCGTGTTCTTCGGTAAAGCCTTTTTAATTCTTTGAAATGCCGATTAGCTTCCTCTGGGTCTGGCCCGGTATCAACTGTAGATGTGTCGTCATCATTATCATCAGACGGCCCTGTCTTCTGATTAGGGGTATCTATTTCATCTGGTGCGTCAGGATCAATGAAGCCATTTATAATGTCAGACAACTTTAATTGGAGTTCTTCTTCATTTTTAAGATCTGTGAGGTGTTTTTCATAGGATGCGCTAAGTTTCTCTATTGTGCTTGGGAATAAGGCAAGCGCATATGAAGATTGCTTTATCCCATCTTCAATGCGTCTAGCTAACTTGATTTCACCTTCTCTAGTGAGCAAATTTACTACACCCATTTCTCTCATATACATACGAACAGGATCAGTAGTTCTCCCAAATTCACTATCTACATTCGCGAGAGCAGCAGCAGCTTCTTCGACAACATCTTCGTCAGTTGTTGTGCTTTCATCGCTTAAATTTAAAGAATCCTCATCAGGCACGTTTTCATGAACAACAATACCCATGTCATTGATCATAGAAATAATTTCTTCTATTTGCTCGGGGTCAACAATGCTTTCAGGTAAGTGGTCGTTAACTTCAGCATAGGTTAAATAACCCTGTTCTTTCCCTTTGCTTATGAGCTCTTTTAATTTTGATTGATGTCTTTGATTCATGTGGTACGCAGCCTATTGGTAAGACCGCGCATCATATCATGCGGCCACCGATCGATAAATATAATTTTAATATCTATTTTTTGCTTGCCTGTTTTTTTCTTGGAGTAATTCCTTTAGTTTTTCCTTTTCATCCTTGTTTAAGCCATCTTCAGTTTTTTCTTTGGCTACTAATTCTTCAACATTTTGTTCTATGATATTTTCTTTTAGCTTCAACATAATTGCTTTAAATTCTTCTTCCGATTTATCCAGCTGGGGCGGATGTTGTTTTAAAAGTTTTTCTAAATGTGGATAATTTTCATCATCTCGAAATACTTCGATTAGCCTCCCTGCAGTCAGACCCGGGTCCTTTTCCATAAGTTCAATCATTTTTATTAAAAGCCCTATTCCAGGTTGTTTCAGCACTAATAATTCATTAATTGGGAGTGAATATTTATATAAATCTGGTTTGTGTAGCAAGAGGCATATAGCTAGACGTATTGCTGATGGTGGTTTTATAGCAGATTTAATATTTTTGACTTTTTCTGATTTGAAGCTGACTGTTTCTATATTTAGTTGTTCAATAGGTAAATTAATTTTTTCAGATAATTGCTGTATTAAGAGGTTTTTGAATACTGTGTCTTGGAGTTTTTCTAATATGGGCTTAATTTTTTGTACAAAGCTTGCTTTATCTTCCGGATTTTCTAGATTAAGTCCCAGCTCCATTTCTTTAAAAATAAAATCCCCCAAGGAAAAGGATTTTTTTATATATTCCTTTAAGCCTTTTTCCCCATGAGTCTGTATTATGCTATCTGGATCTTGCCCTTCTGGAAGGAACATAAAACGAACATTTTTCCCATCTTTAAATTCTCCTAATAAATTCTCTAATGCGCGCCACGCCGCTTTCCGTCCTGCGCTATCACCGTCATAACAAAAAATTATTTCTGGGGTTGCAGCAAACAATTGTCTTACATGTTCAGGTGTCGTTGCTGTTCCTAAAGTTGCAACAACATTTGATATACCATGTTGTGACAATGCAACTACATCCATATAGCCTTCAACAACGAGAATTTTATCTAGTTTTTTATGAGCCTGATATGCTTCATATAAGCCATATAGTATTTTGCTTTTGTCAAACAAAACAGTTTCTGGAGAATTCATATATTTTGGCAAAGAGCTATCCATTACACGGCCACCAAAGCCAACCGTGCGTCCCCGCCTATCATTTATAGGAAACATTATTCTGTCTCGGAATTTATCATAGTGTTTACCATTATCATTTTTACTAACCAAGCCAGCCTGCTCGAGTGTTTCTAGGTCAAAATCTTTTTCTAATTTATTTATAATGTTATTGAAACCTGGTGGAACATAGCCTAAAGAAAAGTTCTTAGCTGTTTTACCATCAAGCCCTCTTTTTTTCAGATAGTCTTTAGCTTTTTCAGATATTTTGAGTTGTTCTTTGTAATATGAGTTAGCCGCATTTAAGCAGTCCAATAACGGCTTATGATCTTCGTTTTGATAGGGGGTGGAATCTTTTGGTATTTCAAGCCCTAACTTGGTAGATAAAATCTCTATAGCACCGACAAAATCTGCTCTTTCAAATTTCATAATAAATGTAATGGCATTTCCATGATCACCACAACCAAAACAATGATAAAACTGTTTTTCTGTGCTTACTGTAAATGACGGTGTTTTTTCATTATGGAAAGGACAGCATGCCATGAAAGATTTGCCCTTCTTTTTCAGGCTCACATAACTATCGATGAGATCAACAATATCTGTGCGCGACAAGAGCGTGTCTATAAACTCTTTCGGTATCATAAATTTCTGATAGTCATGAATATTGACTTAGGCGGCTTGCCTTAGATTTTCTATTAATGTTTCTAATTTTGATGCTTTTGGTTTGACTAACCAGAAACTATCTAATAGTTCGCTAAAATGTTCGAGTATATGCTGGCCCCATTCACTACCTGTTTCTCCGGTATGTTGCATAATCAGGGATCTTAAGTAGTTGGCATGTTTTTCCATTGACGCTAGTTTTATTCTTTGCACTTCAACAAGCTCAGGGTTATATTTCTCTTCAAAACAATTCTTTTGATCTAAAACAATTGCAAAGCCACCTGTCATCCCGGCGCCAAAGTTAAAGCCTGTTTGCCCTAAAATTACAGCTGCACCACCGGTCATGTATTCGCACGCATGATCACCTACGCTTTCCACTACAGCTATGGCACCTGAATTTCTAACACCAAATCTTTCTCCAGCACCGCCAGCCGCAAAGATTCTCCCACCTGTGGCGCCGTATAAGCACGTATTGCCCATAATAGTAGTTTCATTTGATTTATATCGTGAATCTTTAGGCGGGTATATCACTAGTTTCCCTGCTGCCATGCCTTTTCCCACATAATCATTTGCGTCACCTTCTAGATACATATGCAGACCCCCAGCATTCCAAGCCCCAAAACTTTGCCCAGCAGTGCCAGAAAATTGAACACGCAGAGGGTTTTTGTTCATACCATAATTACCATGTTGTTTTGCTATAAGACCGGAGATGCGCGCCCCTATTGAGCGATTTGTATTATTAATTTTATATATATACTCACCCTCGGATTTGTTTTTAATGGCTTCCGACATGTCATTAACCATTTTCTCAGCTAGCTTGCCTTTATCAAATGGTTGATTCTTCTCGTGCGTGCAGAACTGAGGTTCGTTGTCAGGGATGCCGCCATTTGATAGAAGTGGGCGTAAATCTAGCTTGTGTTGTTTTTCTGTGTCACCTTCAACTATGTCTAGCAAATCTGTTTTACCAATAATGTCTGTTAGTTTTTTTGCCCCTAATTGAGCCAAATAAGATCTTGTTTCTTCTGCTACTAATTTAAAGAAGTTCATCACCATAACATCTTCACCAATAAAGTGATGTTTTCTCAAAATATTATCTTGTGTTGCGACTCCAGTAGCACAGTTGTTTAGGTGACAAATACGAAGGTATTTACAACCCATTGCAATCATAGGCGCTGTTCCAAAGCCAAAACTTTCAGCCCCAAGTATGGCCGCCTTTATTACATCCAAGCCTGTTTTTAGACCACCATCTGCTTGTAGACGTACTTTTTCTCTCAGGCCATTAGCTCTTAGAGCAAGATGGGTTTCAGTTACTCCTAATTCCCATGGACTACCCGCATACTTAATACTTGTGATGGGGCTAGCTCCAGTTCCTCCATCATATCCAGAGATTGTAATCAGATCAGCATATGCTTTAGCAACTCCTGCAGCGATAGTTCCTACTCCAGCTTCAGCAACTAACTTGACAGAAACTTTAGCTTCAGGATTTACTTGCTTAAGGTCAAAAATAAGTTGCGCTAAATCTTCAATTGAATAAATATCATGATGAGGGGGCGGAGAGATCAGCGTAACACCCGGGACAGAGTATCGAAGCTCTGCAATCATTTTATTTACTTTTTTTCCTGGAAGTTGTCCCCCTTCTCCAGGTTTTGCTCCTTGGGCAATTTTAATTTGTAATACCTCTGCGTTTACTAAGTAATGAGGTGTTACACCAAAACGACCAGAAGCAACTTGTTTTATTTTAGAATTTCTATTTGTACCAAAGCGTTTTGAGTCTTCCCCGCCTTCCCCAGAATTTGATTTTCCACCTAAATTATTCATAGCCTGAGCTAAAGTTTCATGAGCATCAGGAGACAACGCACCCAACGACATTCCTGCTGAATCAAATCTTGTTATTATGCTTTCAATAGATTCAACCTGATCAATAGATATTTGTGCTGTATTTTTTTTAAGCTTTAGTAGATCCCGGACAACTATAGGAGGCCTTCTATTTACTAAACTAGTGTATTTTTCGTAATCTTTAATATCACCTGTTTTAGCAGCTAGTTGCAAAGCTTGCACAACATCAGGATTAAAAGCATGGTACTCGCCGCCGTGTATATACTTTAAAAGACCGCCTTGTTTAGTTGGGCTAAGTCTCCATACTTCATCAGCTAAAATTTCTTGGTCTTTTTGTATATCTATGAAATTGCTTCCTTCTATGCGATTAATTCCCCCTTTGAAACAAAGATCTACGATATTATGGTGTAAGCCTACAATTTCAAACAATTGCGCACCCCTATAGCTTGCTATTGTTGAAATACCCATTTTCGACATGATTTTATAAAGACCTTTATTGATACCATTTCTGTAATTTTCTAGTAATCTTTGGTTATGCTCAGTTGGTATCTCGCCAGAATTTTGCATACCTATCAGTGAATCGTATGCCAAGAATGGGTATATAGCCGTCGCACCAAATCCTATTAATACAGCCATATGATGTGGGTCTCTTGCTACACCTGTTTCAAGCATAATATTAGCTTTACATCTAAGACCTTCTTTTATCAGCGAATGATGCACAGCTCCAGTTGCTAGTGCTGAGTGAACTGGAATAGCCTCAGGATTTATATTTTTATCTGATAGCACTATTAAGACCACGTCTTGTTTTACAGCTCTTACAGCTTTTTTACAGATGTCTTTTATAGCGTTTTCAAGACCCATAGCTTTGGGGTAATTTAGCTCAATCACTACTGACTTATAATCTTTATCCTGAGTTTCCAAAAGTTTTTTAAACATTTCATTAGTTAATATTGGCGAGTCTATGATTAAACGCTTTGCATGCTCTTCTGTTTCCTCAAACATATTTTTTTCTGGTCCTAAACATGTTTCTAGAGACATGACAATTTGTTCACGCAGTGAATCTATTGGTGGATTAGTAACTTGAGCAAATTGTTGTCTAAAGTAATCGAATAAAGACCTGACTTGCCGAGAGAAGACAGGAAGTGGAGTATCATCTCCCATTGAGCCAACTGCTTCCTGTCCTGCTTCAGCAAGCACCCTTAGTACTTGGTCTCGTTCTTCAAAAGTGATATCAAACATCTTCTCGTATTGCCTTAATGTTTGCTTATCTATAGGATCCTTGTTTATATCATCATCTTGCAAAGAGTCTATATGTATTGCTTTCTCCATCCATCCAACGTAATTTTGTCTAGATTTTAATTCTTGATCGATATCATCAGACATAAGTAGCTTTCCAGTTTTAGTATCAACAGCTACCATTTCTCCAGGGCCTAATCTTCCTTTAGCTACAACATTTTTTGGCAGGTAATCATAGACGCCTATCTCGGATGCTAAAGTTATGCATCTGTCGTCAGTTATTACATAACGTGCTGGGCGCAAACCATTTCTATCCATAACGCAAGCAGCATATCTGCCATCAGTAAATACAATGCCAGCTGGCCCATCCCAAGGTTCCATGTGCATTGAGTTGTATTCATAAAAAGCTCGGGTTTCTGCATCTAAATTCTTATTGTTTTTCCATGCCGGAGGGATTAAGAGTTTCATAGCACGAAATAAGTCCATTCCACCTATTGATAAAATTTCAAGCATATTATCTAAACTACACGAATCAGAACCAGCCATAGAGACTAACGGCCTGAGCTCAGATAGTCCTGGAATGTGGTTGGTATGAAAAGTTGACGCACGCGCCTCAGCCCAATTTCTGTTTCCACAAACTGTATTTATTTCCCCGTTATGGGCAAGGAACCTAAATGGTTGAGCTAAATCCCATTGAGGCAAGGTGTTTGTTGAGAACCTTTGATGAAAAACGCAAATTGATGAAGCTAAAGTTTCATCATTGAGATCTTCATAAAATGTAGGAAGATATTCAGGCATTATAAGGCCCTTATATGAGATTACTCTTGAAGAGAGACTTGGTACATAGAAATTTTCATCTTTCTTGCTGAAGTGGATTTCTACACGCCTTCTTATAAGAAAAAGTTTTGCTTCGAAAGTTTTTTCATCCATACCGTTTGGAGCATTAATAAATATTTGTTTTGGACACGGCAATGTCTGTAGTGCTGCTTCACCACAAGCCTTTGAGTTAATAGGAACTAACCGCCAGCCAACAAAATGTAATCCCTCTTCTTTAATTTTTTGTCTAAAGTATTTTTCTTGGTATTTAGCTATTTTTTCTTCTGGATTTAGAAATACCATACCAACGGCATATAATTTACATAAATCAAAATTCTCTTTTTTTGCAATTAATTGAAAAAAACTATCAGGTTTCTTAATCAGCAAACCGCACCCATCGCCAGTTTTACCGTCTGCTGCTACCGCCCCTCGGTGGGTAAGGCGTGTTAGGGCTTTAATTGCAGTTTTGATGAGCTCATGACTGGGCTTATCGTCCATTTGTGCTATCAAACCAAACCCACAGCTGTCTTTTTCAAACCGGGGGTCGTACATACTATTTTTATTAGGGATATCAATCATTTATATACTCTTTACGTACGCAGGTCTGCGCTTTTGAGAGCGCATAGCGTCATTTTTTCAACGTAATAGAACAGTATAAAGCGGGAGACACTTTGGTTCAATTTTTTGAAAATGCGTTTAAATATCTGATTTATTTGGTATTTGATAGATTTTCATAACACGAAAATGCAAAACGATCAGTCATCCCTGCTATATAGTCTGCAATAACACGAGTTTTGTCCATATTATTTTCACTTTCTTGAGCTTTTTTACAATAATCATCTGGCATTAATTTATGATTTTCTAGGAATGATATAAAAAGTTTAGTAATTATATGCTCTGCTTTTGCTGTCATTTTTTTTACTCTTTCATGTTCATATAAGTTTGTGCGGAGAAATTTTTTCAACTCATTGCTTTGCTTTTTAAGTTCAGAACTTTGTGAAACGAGTGGTCTATTATGATTTCGTATGTCTTCTATATTTTGCGGTGACAATTTTTTTATATTATTTTTTGTTTCATGTATAAGATCTAACACTAGTGTATTTATCATTCTTCTTATAACTTCATAAATTAAGACTCTTTTTTTTAACTCTTTATGCACTTTGCATACTTCAAGGTAATGCATACTAAAAAGTTCTGTCTCTTTTAAGTTTTCAATATCGAGCATGCCTGCTCTGAAACCATCATCTATATCGTGGTTGTTATACGCAATTTCATCTGCGATGTTTGTCAATTGAGCTTCTAGGCTTGGCTGTTTTTTCTCTATGAATCGCTTTCCTAGATCCCCTAATTCATGCGCATTTTTTTTTGAACAATGTTTTAAAATACCCTCCCTAGTTTCAAAACATAAATTGAGTCCAGGATACTCTGCATACCTTTCTTCTAGCATGTCAACTACTCTCAAAGATTGGAGGTTATGTTCGAAACCTCCATTTTCTAACATACATCTGTTGAGAGCATTTTGCCCAGCATGGCCAAATGGGGTATGGCCAAGGTCATGGGCCAAAGCTATTGCTTCAGACAAATTTTCGTTTAAATTTAATGCGCTAGATATTGAGCGTGCAATTTGGGCTACTTCTAATGTGTGTGTTAACCTAGTCCGAAATAAATCACCTTCGTGATTTACAAATACCTGAGTCTTATATTCCAGCCTTCTAAATGCAGTACTATGTATGATTCTATCCCTATCTCTTTGGAACAAGTCTCTGTATTCAGCTTCTGGTTCAGCATAGATTCTTCCTTTTGAATTGTTTTTTGTAACGGCAAATTTTTCCAATTTTTGCATACTGTTTTTTTAAAAGTTCAACAGTAAATCATCAAGTATGCTTTCAGTAAAATCGGTTGTTACAACCGCTTCGCCGATATTTTTTAACAGCACTAGCCGCAGCTCACCCTTTAGTATTTTTTTATCAAAAAACATATGTTCTTTTAATTTTTTTCTGTCTATATTTTTTGGCAGCTTAGTGGGTAAATTAGTTTTTTCAATGAGAGCAATAACTCTTTCTAAATCAACGCTATTCAGCCAGCCAATTTGATTTGACAGTTTAGCTGCCATTACTATCCCGCATCCTACCGCTTCACCATGTAGCCAATTTCCGTAACCAAGGACTGCTTCTATTGCATGCCCAAATGTGTGTCCCAGATTTAATAATGCCCTCTTATTAGTTTCAAACTCATCTTCTGAAACTATCTTCGCTTTACTTTTGCAAGATTCGGTTATGGCTTGTATTAAGGCGTCGTCATTTTTAGCTAGAAGTTCTGTAATATTATTTTCTAGCCAAGAGAAGAAATTTGCATCCGCAAGGAGACCGTATTTAATTACCTCTGCTAGACCAGCTGAAATTTCTCTATTATCTAAAGTCTTAAGAGTTTCGGTATCAATAATTACGGCTTTAGGTTGATAAAAAGCGCCAATCATATTTTTACTTTGGGGGTGGTTAACGCCAGTTTTTCCACCTACTGAAGAATCAACCTGAGCAAGTAGCGTGGTTGGTATTTGTATAAAACCTACGCCTCTTTGGTACGTGGAAGCTGCAAAGCCAGTTATATCTCCAACAACCCCGCCACCTAAAGCTATCAAAGTTGAATCTCTTGGAAAATGATTTTCAACTAGCAAGTCGTATATCTTTTCTACAGTAGATAGATTTTTTTGTTTTTCTCCGTCAAGGAGAGTTATAGATAGTATTTCATATTCACCAAGGGATTTGCATAGAATCTCTTGATAATGATTTGCGATTGTTTCATTAGAAACTATGGCAACATTTTTTCCTTCTATATGTTGGCAGAGTATTTTTTCTATACCCAAGAGACCCTTACCTATATAGATAGGATAACTGCGATTACCAAGGTCAAGATTGAGTGTTTGCATTAAGTTTCTCTAAATTAACATATTTTTTATATTGGAATGATTCTATTTGTACCCATATGTTTTAAGAGCATCCAATATTTCTGCAATAATTTTATCTATATGGCCGCCATCATCAGTGCAAATAGAAAAATTTGATATCTCTTCATATAGTTTAGATCTTTTTTCATCTAATTCAGTTAAAGTCTGGCGTAAGTCTTTTCCCTGTAAAAGAGGGCGATTGGTATCATTTTTAGCACGTTCAATCTGTTTTTCTAGGCCAACTTTTAGATGGATAACAATGCCCTTATCCGCAAGCAGTTTTCTGTTATTTGCATCAAGAACAACCCCTCCTCCTGTCGCGACTAAAACTCCCTGCTTTTCAACTAACTCAGCAATAATCTCATTTTCTCTTATGCGGAAACCAGATTCACCCTCATGCTCAAATATTGTGTTAATACTGGCACCTGTTTGTTCGACTATTACTTGGTCGCTATCCCAGAAGTCCAAATCAAGGCGTTTTGCTAATATTTTCCCTATGGTGGATTTCCCAGCGCCCATAGGGCCTATTAAGAAAATATTTTTTGAATTTTTTGCCAAAACAATAATCCAATAAATAAACAAAGATGTATACTTTAAACTATAAGCAATTTAACAGAAATTGAATGAATTTTTTACTACGTAATTTAGTTTTATCGATTGTGCTTGCTATTGCTATTGGCGTAGATATTTTAATTGGAGCTTATGTCTATATTTACCCAGGTCTTCCTTCAGTTGAAAGGATTAAAGACGAAAGGCAGCAAACACCAATGCGAATTTTTACTCGCGACGGACGCCTTTTATCAATTTTTGGAGAAAAGCGAAGAAGCCCAGTTTCTTTAAATAATGTTCCGATCAAAATGCAACAGGCTTTTTTGGCTGCAGAAGATGACAGGTTTTTTGATCACCCTGGAGTTGACTATCAAGGGCTTGCGCGCGCAACTCTTAGCTTATTGAAGACAGGGAAGATCAGGCAGGGTGGTAGCACTATTACTATGCAGCTGGCAAGAAATTACTATCTCAGCAGAGAAAAGAAATTCGTTCGAAAGTTGAGAGAAATATTTCTCGCTTTTCGTATTGAGAAAATTCTTAAAAAGGAAGAAATCTTAGAGCTTTACTTAAATAAGATATATTTAGGAAACAGAGCATATGGAGTAGGAGCTGCATCAGAAATATATTATGGAGCTGCGTTACATGATTTAACATTAGCGCAAGTTAGTATGATTGCTGGATTGCCAAAAGCACCGTCACGTTACAACCCTATTATAAACCCAGAGCGCGCTATCGAACGTCGTCATTATGTCCTAGATCGCATGCTAGCTTTAGGGTATATAACACAAGAATCTTACAACGAAGCGGATCTTGCACCAGTTACCGCAGTTTTGCATCAACCCGTTATTGAGTTACATGCCGATTACGTAGCTGAAATGGTTCGTGCAGAAATGTTTGAGCGTTATGGACAAAATGCTTATCTTGATGGTTATGATGTTTTTACGACTCTGCGAAGTGATTTCCAGAAAAAAGCAAACCAAGCTCTAAGAAAAGCTTTGGTGGAATATGATATGCGTCATGGTTATCGTGGACCTGAACGCAATATACCGAACATGAAATCAATGGGCATGGATGACTATAAAAAAATATTAAAAGATGTGCCGACAATAGCTGATTTAAAACCCGCAGTTGTGATTGATATAAGTGAGCAAGATGCTTTGGTATATCGAAACCACAATAAGCTCGCTGTAATTAAATTAGATAATATTGTATGGGCTAGAAAATATATTAATGAAAATGCAAAAGGGCCAAAAATAAAATCTGTTAAAGATGTTCTAAAAATAGGAGATATTATACGAATAAGTGGCACGGACAAAAAAGGATGGAAGCTCAGACAAATACCGGTAGTCTCGGGAGCACTAGTTTCTATTGCAGCGGAAGATGGAAGTATTCAAGCGTTAGTTGGCGGAATGGATTTTCAGTTGAGCAAATTCAATAGAGCAGTACAGGCCTTCAGGCAGCCAGGCTCTAGTTTTAAACCATTCATTTATTCTGCAGCTTTAGAAAAAGGTTATACCCCGGCAAGCATAATTAATGATGCTCCTATGGTGTTTACTGATGAAAGCGTAGAAGGAATTTGGCGCCCACAAAACTATAGCGGTAAGTTTTTTGGTCCAACGCGTTTAAGAGAAGCGCTAACACTCTCAAGAAATATGGTATCTATAAGGCTCTTGAATCGCATCGGCTTGGATTATGCAATGGATTATATTGAACGTTTTGGTTTCAAAAGAGAAAGATTACCTTTTAATTTAACATTAGCATTAGGCAGTGGTGAGGTTTCACCAATTGAGATGGCACAAGCTTATGCAGCTTTTGCAAATGGTGGCTATAAGATAAAACCTTTTTTAATTGAGCGTATTCAATTTAAGCATGGAGGTATTGAATATGTATCTAACCCAGAAGTTGCTTGTGATATTACATGTGAAAGCTTAGAAGAGGGAGATTTGCCGCTGAGTGATATTGGTTTTACCGACGAATTGATTGATCTTAGTAAGTTGACTAGATCAGTTAAGCAGGCTCCAAGAGTTTTAGAAAAAAGAAATGTTTTTCAAATGGTAAGCATGATGCGTGATGTCATACAAAATGGTACCGGAAGAAAAGCAAAGAAAATTGGGAGGAAAGATCTTGCTGGAAAAACTGGAACAACAAATGACCAGCGCGATGCATGGTTCAGTGGCTATAATAATAATATTGTTACAACCGCGTGGGTAGGGTTTGATGACCATACTCCGCTTGGTAACCGAGAGGTTGGGGGGGTTGCTGCATTACCGATGTGGATTGATTTTATGAGACTAGCATTAAAAGGTGATCCTGAATTTATCACTGAACCACCAGAAGGGATAGTGACAGTAAATATTGATCCTAAAGATGGTTTGCTATCTGCAGTTAATAATGAAGATGTTTTAATTGAGACCTTTCGTGAAGAGTATGTTCCAAGAAAATTTAGTTCTACAGATCCTACAACTTTAAAAAAGGAAACACCGGCGATCCCAGAACAATTATTTTAACTATGGTATTTAGCACTTAGTGCATGGACGGATTCAACTAAAGTGTTGACCCTATCAGGATCAATTTCTTGGCCTATACCGTGACCCAGATTAAAAATATGCCCCGGCCCTTTACCATATCCGCGTAATATTTCTTCCACTGCATTTTTTATTACTTCATCTTTTTCTTTCAACACGGAGGGGTCCAGGTTTCCTTGCAAGGCAACTTGCGTACCTACTCTTTTTCTAGCTTTTTCAATATCAGTTTCCCAGTCTATGCTTATCGCACTGCAGCCACTTTCCGCAATAATTTCAAGCCATTTTCCACCCTTTTTTGTGAAAATAATTGTTGGTATATCAGCATTGTTACTATTTCGTTTTAAGCCCTGAAGTATTTTGCGCATTGGTTCTAATGAAAAGTGTTTATATTCCTCTGTGTCAAGAAGCCCTCCCCAAGTATCAAATAGCATCACAGCGTTAGCACCCGATGCTATTTGAGCATCCAAATAACTAGTTATGCTTTTACTTAAAGTTTCTAACAGCAAATCTAATGCCAGGGGGTCTTCATGTAAGAGTTTTTTGATTTTTAAAAAGTCTTTACTGCTTGAGCCTTCTACCATATATGTAGCAGTGGTCCATGGACTTCCAGCAAATCCGATCACAGGTATTGAATTATCCAGTTCTGAAGTTACCAAAGATATTGCTTGCATAACATAGCCTAGTTCTTCGGTTGGGTCTGGTACAGATAAATTCCTAATATCATCTATAGTTTTTATTGGGTTCTCAAAATAAGGCCCTTCTCCATCTGCAAACTTTAGATTTAATCCCATTGCATCAGGTATTGTTAATATATCCGAAAAGATAATTGCTGCGTCTAAATCAAACCTGTTGATTGGTTGCAAGGTAACTTCGCAAGCCAATTCCGGTGTTTTGCATAGTTTTAAAAAACTCCCAGCTTTTTTTCTTAGCTCACGATATTCCGGTAAATAGCGCCCAGCCTGGCGCATAATCCAGACAGGCGTTCTATCTACAGGTTTTTTTAAAAGTGCATGGAGTAGGCGTGCATTTTTCAGCTTAGTTGCCATATTTATTTACTTAGTTTTTATATTTTTAAATATTCAAGCATGTTAGATGCTGCTTCACGTCCTTCAAATACTGCTGTAACAACTAAATCGGCCCCTCGGACCATATCCCCTCCAGCAAATATTTTTGGATTTGTTGTTTGGAATTTTAACTTATTCTCATTGACTACAACTAAGCCATTATTGTCTATATTAATATTATTTTTTGAAAACCAAGATTGTGGATTAGGGCGAAAACCAAAGGCAACAATAATTTTATCTGCTTCTATAATTTCTTCTGAATTAGGAACTGGAATTGGTAGCCTTCTGCCACGCTCATCAGGATCACCAAGTGCCGTTTTTATTATTTTCACGCCCGCAGCTTTTCCATTATTTTCAATAATTTCAATAGGTTGGCAATTAAAAATAAATTCAACACCTTCTTCACGAGAGTTTTTTACTTCTTTCATTGATCCAGGCATATTTTCTTCATCTCTGCGATAAAGGCATTTAACTGATTTGGCTTGCTGCCTGATAGCGGTTCTGTTGCAATCCATAGCTGTATCACCACCACCCAAAACAATAACTTTTTGCCCTTTCATATCCATAAAATCAAGAGAATTAACATTTATATTTAAATGTTTGTTTATGCTGGACACGAGATATGGCAAGGCTTCAATCACGCCTTCTAAATCTTCGCCAGGAAATCCACCCCTCATGTATGTGTAGGTCCCCATACCAAGAAATAGTGCGTCAAATTCTTTTAGTAATTGTGTGATTGGTATGTCTTTGCCAATTTCTGTATTTAGTTGAAACTCAACCCCCATTTCTTTCATGAGATCATATCTTTTTTCGACAACTTCTTTTTCTAACTTGAATGGAGGAATACCAAAAGTTAATAACCCTCCAATTCTCGGATATTTATCAAAAACAATTGGTTTTACACCGTTACGTACAAGTATGTCTGCGCAAGCAAGACCGGCAGGGCCAGCCCCTACAATGCCTACTTTCTTTCCTGTTGCCACTACATTAGAAATATCTGGCTTCCAGCCGGCTTTGAAAGCCTCATCAGTTATATACTTTTCAATTGAGCCAATAGTTATAGCACCAAAGCCATCATTTAATGTGCATGCTCCCTCGCATAACCTATCTTGAGGGCATATACGTCCACATATTTCTGGTAGAGAATTCGTTTTATGAGACATTTCTGCCGCCTCAAAAAGATTACCTTCCGCAATTAGTTTTAGCCAGTTGGGGATATAATTATGAACAGGACACTTCCATTCGCAATACGGGTTGCCACACTCAATGCAGCGTCCCGCCTGCTCTGCAGCTGCTTCCTGGTTATATTGACCATAAATTTCTTTCTGGTCGTAAATTCGGACTTTAACAGGTGTGATCTTAGGATCTTTCCTTTCAAGGTCCAAAAACTGCATATTATTAGCCATAATCTCTATTATGCTTCATGTATGCGGAAAGTAAGAAATTTTTTTTATTTTTTTGTAAAAATAAAATATTAAAGTAATTTGTTTTTTACAAGCGTGCTGACAACTGCCATATCTATATTGTCTTTAACATTAGATTTTATATATGACATTATTTTACCCATGTCCTTCATGCTTGATGCTGAGGTTGTTTCTATTGCGTCTATGACAATTTTTTCAATTTCTTCTTCACTTAAACTTTCTGGAAGATACTCGGAAATAACACCCAACTCGTAATTTTCCTGATCAAAAAGATCATGTCTTTCCGCTTTTTTATATTGCTCCATTGATTCTCGTCTTTGTTTTAACATTTTGTTCAAAAGCTTCATTATGACCTTATCATCAAGAGCCTGGCGTGTATCAACTTCTTTTTGTTGTATTTCAGCAAGAATTAGACGAATAATTGCTAGTCGTTTTTTGTCACCACTGCGCATTGCAGTTTTCATATTTTCTGTGAGCTCCGATTGTAGCGGGGAGGGGGCTTGTTCAGCCATCATTAATATCTTCGTTGACGGAGGTTTGGTCTATTCTTTTTTGCGTTTCTTTTAATTGCAGCGGCAGCTTTCCGCTTTCTTACGCTTGTTGGCTTTTCATAAAACTCATGACGACGAACATCAGTCAAGACCCCCGCTCTTTCACAAGCTCTTCTAAATCGCCTTATGGCGATATCAAAAGATTCATTTTCTTTAACACGTATACTTGGCATATTCTTTTATCAAATTTTACAAATTCAAAATGTTCGGCGATTATACTTACACATGCTATAAAAGCAAAAGGTTATATATAAAAAGACAATGAAAATTCTAGGAATTGAGAGCTCTTGTGATGAAACAGCTATTGCTATCTATGATAGTGAGCAGGGTCTATTAGCACATATGTTGCACAGTCAAGCAGCATTACACTCTGAATATGGGGGCGTCGTGCCTGAATTAGCAGCAAGAGACCACATTAGACGACTAATACCGCTCATGAAAAAAACTTTGAGCAATTCTAACTGCAATATTCAAGATATTGATGGCGTTGCATATACTACTGGCCCAGGATTAATGGGTTCTTTATTGGTTGGGGCCTGTTTTGGCGAGAGTTTGGCTTGGTCTTTAAGTATCCCCTCAATACCAGTGCATCATATGGAAGCACATTTGCTTGCCCCATTGCTGGAAGATCCAGAAATTAGATTGCCATTTGTTGCTCTTCTTGTTTCGGGCGGGCATACACTATTAGTTGAAGTAAAAAAAATTGGTAAATATAAAATATTGGGCGAAAGTTTAGATGACGCTGTTGGAGAAGCTTTTGACAAGACAGCTAAAATTTTAGGACTCCGTTACCCAGGGGGGCCAGAGTTGGCTGCTCTTGCAACTAAAGGAAAGACGGGCGTCTATAAGTTTCCAAGACCCATGACAAAAAAACCTGGATTTGATTTCAGTTTTAGTGGGCTCAAGACCTATACATTGAACGAGTGGCAAAAAAGCAAAAAGACAGACCAAGTTCGCGCCAACATTGCATTAGCGTTCGAAGATGCTGCTGTTGAGACACTTATACTCAAAGCAATTGCTGCTATGAAAATAACAAATACTAGAGATTTTATTTTGGCTGGAGGTGTGGCGGCTAACAGTAAATTACGCAACTTAATTAAAAAGGAAGCAGATAAAATCTCAGTAAAAGTGCATTTCCCATCTATTGAGTATTGTACTGATAATGCAGCAATGATCGCTTATACAGGTTACTTGCGGTTTGAATCTTGTAAAAAAATCACTAGAGAAGTTGTTTGTAGACCGCGTTGGAGCTTAGAAGAACTTAACGACTAAATTTTAAGAGCGCCACTTAATTGAACAACCCATGCTGGGAATTTGTTCTTTTGGCCCTTTTCCAGTAGCAGTAATTGATTTCATTGCATCAAACAGCTCATGTTTTGCATCTTTCTGAGGTGGTTCCATATGCCCTTCATCAAGGCGTCCTCGATATTGTAATTTTAGATTCTGGTTATACCCAAAAAAATCTGGCGTACAAACAGCTCCATATGTTTTTGCAATTTCTTGTGACTCATCAAGCAAATATGGAAAAGAAAAATTAAATTTTGCAGCTACTTTTTTCATATTTTCAAAAGAATCTTCAGGATAGTCAGTTGGATCATTTGCCATTATAGCGACAGAATTTACACCATAAGGAATCAGTTTATTTGCAACTTCAACGAGCCTTTCTCTAACCGCGATTACATAAGGGCAATGATTGCAAATAAACATAACCAAAGTTCCTTTTTCCCCCTTACAGCCACTTAATGAGTAATACTTTCCATCAGTGCCAATTAGTTTAAAATTTGGCGCAATTGACTCAAGATTCCCTGCAGGAGTATGTTTTAGCGACATATCTTGACCATAACCTAACTTCATATTTGCCGTCCAGTAGAATTGAATGATCATGTTCCTCGTCTTTACTTATAAGCTGGTTTTATGAGAAGAAAAGTTATAACTATTTGGAATTGCAGGCCTAAAAGACTAATGTCTTCTCTCTTAAATAAGAGTAGGTATAAAATTTCTAAAGTATTGATTTATAAATAAATTTTTCTTCAATACTGTAGAATTGCAAGAATAAAAATATTTAGAGGAGGGTATATGCCAACATTTGTTTCTATTAATCCGTTTGTGGAACTTTCGAATTCTATACCAGCGGTGGCCATGCAAGCATTTCTCATTGCCATGGTTGCCTTGGTTGTTGGCGGGGTAATTCTAGATATTATGCATAAAAAAAATGTTAAGTATTTTTTTGAAAATGCAAAAAAAGCTAAACAGTATGCAAAAACAGATGTTAGTGCAGGAAAAAAAGCTAAAATTATCGCAGAAACAGTAGCTAATGATGTGTTAGCTTCAGGGGAATTCTGTGGCTGGCAACGGCGAATAGCGCATTTGCTTGGGATGTACGGCACAATTATTTTTTGGATTTCCTCGGGTATTCTAGTTTTTTGTTATGCCACTCCAACATCAGAAACACCTGTTATATATTCACAGCTATGGCACCTAGGCGCTGCTATGACCTGTCTTGGGGCTTATTGGTTCTGGTTCTTTCTTAGAGTAGATGTAGCCGCGGAAGGGCATCCCTGGTACCGCGTAGTTTTCACAGATTTATTTGTCCTTTCACTGGTGGTAACTGCTACTTTTGGTTTAGCTTGGTCTTATTTGCAAGCAGCCGACTCTCAATGGAGCAATTTATTTTTAATTTTATTTATTCTTTCTAATGTTGTTTTATATGGAGGAGTATATTGGTCTAAATTTGCGCATATGTTCTATAAACCTGGTGCAGCAATTCAAAAACATTTGGCAGAAGCTGATGGCTCACGCGATCATTTACCACCTCCAGCTGATGCACCAAAACAATTTGGTTTAGGAATGAAACGTGATGCGCCTAGACATTATTAATATATAGTTTTACGAATATAAGAATTTTTGATTAACGAATAGAAGCAAGGAATATAGGAGAAAAATTATGGCAACATTTGTATACATGACAAGGTGTGATGGTTGTGGCCATTGCGTAGATATATGCCCGAGTGACATCATGCACATTGATCCAAAAATCAGACGTGCTGTAAATATTGAACCAAATTTTTGTTGGGAATGTTACTCATGCGTTAAAGCGTGTCCACAAAATGCAATTGATGCTCGTGGTTATCCTGATTTTGCTCCTATGGGCCACAAGGTGCGGGTCCTTCGCGAAGAAGAAAAAGGAACGATTTCATGGAGAATTAAATTTAGAAATGGTACTGAGAAAAATTTTGTATCACCAATTACTACAAAGCCATGGGGAGAGCATATTCATAAAGTTGCTGATGCAGATGTGCCTAATCAAGCTGCACACGAATCGCAATTGCTTTTTAATGAACCAGAATATTTAAAACTTGGAGACAACAGAGAAGCTGAAGATTTAAATGAAGATGGACTTCCTTCGCGTAAAAAAGAAACATTAAAGCAAGGAGTGTATTACTAATGGCTAAACATAAAACAATTTACGAAGATTGTGATGTCCTTATAGTTGGTGGTGGGATGGCTGGTACCGGCGCTACATTTGAATCTAGGTACTGGGGTCGTGACATGAAGATTATTTGTGTAGAAAAAGCAAATATAGACCGTAGTGGAGCTGTTGCCCAAGGCTTATACGCTATTAATACCTATATGGGTACCCGTTGGAATGAGAATCAGCCAGAAGATCATGTACGTTATGCTAGAAATGATTTAATGGGAATGGTCCGTGAGGATCTCGCTTTTGACATGGCACGCCACGTTGACTCAGCAGTTCACATGTTCGAGGAGTGGGGCCTCCCCATGATGAAAAACGAAGAAGGACATTATATGCGCGAAGGGAAATGGCAGATAATGATCCATGGAGAAAGCTATAAACCGATTGTTGCTGAGGCGGCTAAAAAATCTGCAAACAAAATATATAACAGGGTAATGATCACTCATCTTTTAATGGATGAGAAGGATGAGAATAGAATCGGCGGCGCCTGTGGTTTCAACATGCGCACGGGAGATTTTCATGTTTTTCGTGCAAAAGCGGTTATTTGCGCAGCAGGGGGCGCATCACATATTTTTAAACCAAGAGCTGTAGGAGAAGGCATGGGGCGTACATGGTATGCACCATGGAGCAATGGCTCCGCATATGCATTACCAATCGCTATTGGTGCAAAAATGACTCAAATGGAAAATAGAATTGTTCTATGTCGGTTTAAAGATGGCTATGGACCAGTTGGAGCTTACTTTTTACATCTTAAAACTTATACACAAAACGCAAATGGTGAAAATTACGAAGAAAAATGGTACGAAAACACAAAAGATATGGTAGGTGAATATATAGATCATCTGCCTGTTCCAACCTGTCTGCGTAATCACGCATTTATACAAGAGAGCGCTGCAGGCGGAGGTCCAATTTATATGGTAACTACGGAAGCCTTTCAAGATCCACATTTGGAGGTGATCGGCTGGGAAAATTTCTTGGGTATGACAGTTGGGCAAGCAGTCGTTTGGGCATCACAAAATATTGATCCGAAGTACCAAAATCCAGAATTAACTACATCAGAGCCTTATGTTATGGGTTCACATGCAACTTGTTCTGGGGCGTGGTGCAGCGGGCCAGAGGATCTTTCACCACCAGAATATTTCTGGGGTTACAATAGAATGATGACAGTTAATGGTCTTTTTGCAGCAGGGGATGCTGCAGGTGGTACCGCTCATGCATTTTCTTCAGGCTCATTTACTGAAGGTCGTCTTGCTGCCAAAGGTGCAGTTCAATATATAAATGATATGAATGACAAACCGAATGTTTCTGAAGAACAGATTCAAGAGATTAAAGAAGCAGTTTACAAACCTTTGGAAAATTATACTGTTGGTCGTAATGAAATTACTGCCGGGACTGTTTCACCAAGTTATATTTTACCTATACAAGGTCTTCAACGTTTACAAAAGATTATGGATGAATATTGTGGTGGCATAACGAACAATTATATGACTAATGGCAATCTCCTTAAAAAAGGCCTAGAGAATTTAGAACTTCTTGAAGAGGATTTAGAGCACGTTGGGGCTGAAGATTTGCATCAGCTTATGAGAGCTTGGGAGCTCAAACACCGCGCGTTAGTTTCTCAATGTGTTACTGAACATACCTTATTTCGTGAAGAGACCCGTTGGCCTGGATATTATTATCGAGGCGATCATATGAAATTAGACGATGAAAATTGGCATTGTTTAACCTTATCTAGGCGTGACCCTAAAACAGGTAAATTTACAATGGAGAAAGCACCGGTCTACCATATGGTAGATGAAGAGGAGAAAAAGGCGGGATAAGTGGATCTTGTGGCAAAAACGGACAAAGAAATAATAGAGATTGCCAATCCTCTCTGGGATCACCTAATAAGGGCTTCTAATAATAAGGATTATGGAAGCTTTACCAAAGATTTTTCAGAGACAATGCTAATGGCAGCTCATGAAGTTGAAATGGGCAAGCAATGGGCAAACAATAAATTATTAACTACTTTATCAGACCGAGGTGACTGCTTAGGTTGCTTAAGACGCAATGAATTTGTAACTGTTCTTTATAAGCAGAATAGTAGCGAGGTCCTAGGTGATTACTTAGGCCGTTTAGTGCTTGGGACAGAAAATGATGAAGTGAAGATTTTTGGCGCAACAATTTTTTAGTTTTATGGGAAATAACGATAAAAAAGTCGCGATTATCTCTGACACACATGCTTATCTTGATGAGCGTATCGAGGAGATTTTGTCAGATTCACATGTAATTGTGCATGCAGGCGACATATGTAGCGCAGAGCTATTATTGAAAATACAAACACTTTCTGATGAAGTTATTGCTGTTGCGGGTAATAATGATATCCCAGCGTTGTGGCCTGCAGAACATCGGGATCTAGTAAAAAATCTTCCAAAAACTGCCAATATTGAATTACCAGGTGGTTTGCTCGTGGTAGAACATGGTGATCGTTACGGGCATGAACCTAACCATTCTGATATGCGATCCCAACACCCTAATGCTCGCGCAATCGCGTATGGGCATACACACCGCCAAGTTTGTGATCAACAATCTATACCATGGGTATTAAATCCTGGTGCAGCGGGTAAAACTAGAAATCTTGATGGGGGTCATTGTTGCATGGTGCTTACATCAAGCGATTCAAGCTGGAAGGTTGATAGTTATTGCTTTAGCTGAGAAGATTCCAGCATGCTGGAAAAGATAGTTAAAAAGAAAGTATTAAGTTTTTTGTCGGGTCTTGAAATAAGTGTAAATGGCAGTGCCTCTTGCAACTTAGAAGTCCATGATCCGAGATTTTATTCTAGCCTAGCATTAAGGGGCAGCTTAGGGCTTGGTGAAAGTTATATGGAGGGTTGGTGGGATTCTGAACCTGTGGATGAGTTTCTATTGCGCCTCATCCAGGCAAAAGCAGCGACTAAGTTCCGATCAGTAGATACTTTTTTTTGTGAACTTGGCGGCCGTTTATTAAATATGCAAACTAAGAGTCGTTCTTTAAGAGTTGCTGAACAGCATTATAATATTGGCAATGATCTTTATTCTCGAATGCTTGATGATCTTATGATGTATTCATGCGGATACTGGAAAAATGCTGCAGATCTCAATCAAGCACAAACTAATAAACTTGATTTAATAGCACGTAAACTCAATTTTCGCCCAAAAATGAAGGTGCTTGATATTGGTTGCGGATGGGGCGGAGCTTGTAAATATTTTGCTGAAAAATACCAAGTTGAACTCGTTGGAATCACAATATCATCTGAACAAGCAGCGTTAGCGAAAGAGAGATGTCAGGGACTGTCAGTAGATATTCGTCTTCAAGACTACCGAGACCTAAAAGAGAAATTTGATGCTATTTATTCTATTGGGATGTTTGAGCATGTTGGGTATAAAAATTACAAAAAATACATGCAAGCGGTAGCTTCAATGTTAGAAGATCATAGTTTATTTTTATTGCACACGATAGGAAGAAATGAAAGCAATACATGCACTGATCCATGGATAAACAAATATATTTTTCCTCATGGGATGGTGCCCTCAATTAAGCAGATTGGGAAATCAGCCGAAGATTTTTTTATTATGGAAGACTGGCATAATTTTAGTCGTGATTATGATAAAACACTGCTGGCGTGGTTTAAAAATTTTGATACAACATACCATGAAATTCAGAAGAATTATGATGAAAGATTTTATCGCTTATGGAAGTATTATTTGCATGCATGTGCTGCTTCTTTCCGAGCAAGGGATAATCAGTTATGGCAAGTGCTTTTTTCAAAGAATGGAATGATAGGAGAGCTTTCTGACTGCAGATAGGTTTTTCTTTTAGCAGGCTGAAAGAGTGTGACTAATATCTTCCTGATTTTCTAATTTAATCTTGCAACGTATTGCCTATATAATGGTTACCAATCCGTCATATTGGTGAATCTAGGAAATGTCGAAAGCGCGCTCTATAAAATCAGAGGAATATCTTGTGCAGGATGAGCCTTACTATGAGGCTATCACTAATGAAATAGAAGTGTTTGAGTCTGCTTATCAGAACCAATTGCCCGTTTTATTGAAAGGCCCGACAGGCTGCGGGAAAACAAGATTTATGGAGCATATGAGTTGGCGTTTGAAAAGACCCCTGCTCACTGTGTCGTGTCACGATGATTTGACAGCATCAGATCTGGTTGGGCGTTATCTTATAACAGGTGGCGAGACGGTGTGGGTAGATGGTCCATTAGCCCGAGCAGTGCGTACGGGTAGTATTTGCTATTTGGATGAAATTGTAGAAGCACGCAAAGACACTACTGTTGTTATTCACCCGTTATGCGATGATAGACGCGTTCTACCTATGGAAAAACTTGGCGAGTCATTAGTAGCCGCTCCAGAATTTTGTATGGCTATTTCATATAATCCTGGTTACCAAAGCATTTTAAAAGATCTAAAACAAAGCACAAGACAACGTTTTGTCGCATTAGAATTTGATTATCCATCTGCTGATGTAGAAGAAAAGATAGTGATAAAAGAAACGGGCGTTGCGCAAAAGACTGCTGGACAGTTAGTAAAATTTGCACAAATGACGAGAAATCTAAAAGGTAATGGTTTAGATGAGGGAGCGAGCACACGTCTGTTAGTTCATGCAGCTAAGCTTATTGTTGCAGGCATAAGCCCAAATATTGCTTGCCATAGTTCTATTTCCCAAGCTTTGACGGACGACCCTGAAATGATGCAAGCAATTGATGAAATAACTTCATCAGTTTTTTGATACTTTTGCTATAAAGATATTTAAAAAATAGTCATTATTATCCCAGTTATGCCGCTCACAAATATAACTGGCAAAATAGGCATATCTTTTTTAGAAAGCACTAAGGCAACCAGCGCCCCGAGTAATATTGAATATCTATCTGGCTGAGAATCAAAACCATTTGGCCAAAAAACATTGGAACTAAAAAAAACACCTAAGCTTGCAATTACTCCTATTACAGCAGAAGTCACAGTCATTAATGGTATTTTAAATTTTGGATTATTGTGCGTTATTTCTACAAATGGTGCTCCAATAAAAATAAAAATAAATGACGGCAGAAAGGTAAAAAATGTTGCAACTAATGCACATGCCACAGCTGACATATAAGATGGAATGCCTGCAAGATCAGCACTCCATCCAGCCACGAAACCAACGAAAGTTACAACCATTATAAGAGGCCCAGGTGTACTTTCTCCAAGCGCTAATCCATCAATCATCTGCCCCGCACTTAACCACTGAAAACCATCTACTGCATTTTGGTACACATATGGCAAAACAGCATATGCACCACCAAAAGTGACTAAAGCAGCTTTAGTAAAAAATAAACTCATATCTTTGAAAATTGAGGCATTTGAAAAAGTTAAAGGGACTAGATAAAAGGCTAACAACCAGATTGCAATACCTGCAGATAAAACTGAAAGTAAATTTTTATAATTAGATATTCCGTTTCCTTGTGTTTCAATTTCCAAAGTTTTTTCGTTTGGGTATTTTGTATTTTTCTCTTGAGCATGTGAGCTTTCATATATTGTAGGTTTATATTTATTTATTAAAAAACCGAAAGCTGCTGCACTGATGATGATGTACGGAAAAGGGATTTTTAGTAACGATATACTAGCGAAAGAAATTAAAGCTAACATCCATGAAACAGGGTGTTTGAGTGCTTTTTTTCCTATTTTTACAGCAGCAAAAAAAACAATTGCAACAACAGCTGGTTTTACGCCATAGAAAAAACCATTTACCCAATTTAATTCATTGTATTCTATATACACCCAGCTCAATGCGATTAAAATCAGAAGTGAGGGTAATATAAAAAAGATACCTGCAATAAAGCCACCAAGTTTCCCATGCATCAACCAACCAAGATATGTTGCTAGCTGCTGTGCTTCTGGGCCAGGCAATAACATAGTAAAGTTTAATGCATGCATAAAGTTATCTTCAGCTATCCACTTGCGCTTTTCGACTAACTCATGATGCATCATGCTGATTTGTCCAGCGGGCCCACCAAAACTTATAAAACCGAGCTTAAACCAATAGAGCATTGCTTTTTTTAATGTAATTTTGACTATTCTTTCCTTGTAGTTCTCTTGATTTTAGCTAATGGTAGTGCAATTTTTGGTTCGATTTACTTTTCCCATTCTTTTAAAATCGGAGCTTCTCTGGGGGTTGTTAGAGTTGTTTCTGCATCATCTTCATTGTCTGCAAAAATAATCTTAAAGATATGTTTTTCTGACTCATCTTGTTTTTGTCTCTCCATTCTGGCAAGTTCTCTTGCTGTTTTATATTCTTCGAAAGTATCAACCAAAGTGAAGTTTTTTTGGCTGTTTGTATCATCTGGAAAGACTTTGTATATAAAATAAGGCATCATTTGCAACTGAGAGTTATATTGTCTGAATTATATCAATACAGGTAAGAATTTATATATGGATATTGAAAAGAAAAAACAAGCTGCGGCTGAGGCAGCTCTCGATTTCATAGAAGTAGGCGATGTTATTGGAGTAGGGACAGGCTCTACAGCAAATTACTTTATCGACGCATTGGTACAGATAAAGGGAAAGATTGATGCAACAGTTGCAAGCTCTATCGCTTCTGAAGAAAGGTTGAAAGCTAACGGATTCAATGTCGTAGCATTAAGTACAGTATCTGATTTGAGGCTTTACATTGATGGAGCAGACGAAGCCACTAAACATTTGCATTTGATAAAAGGCGGCGGCGGCGCGTTAACTAGAGAAAAGATTGTAGCGGCAGCTAGTGAAACTTTTATTTGCATAGCAGATGATAGCAAGCTTGTTGATGTGCTTGGGAAATTCCCACTACCCATAGAAGTAATACCGATGGCAACTAGCTATGTGGCCAGACAGTTAGTTAAATTAGGAGGAGCGCCTAAATTACGAGAAGATTTTGTCACAGATAATGGGAATCAAATCCTTGATATAGAGCATTTTGAAATTTTAGATCCTATCGCGCTTGAAAATGAGATTAATGGTATCTCAGGCGTAGTAACAGTTGGTATTTTTGCTAACAGAGGCGCAGATATATTGCTTATTGGAAATGATACGGTTGTGGAAAAACTAGCGAAATAATTAGATGTATAAAGAATTTAAGAAAAGGTTGAAGAGTGGTGAGAATTTAGTTGGAACAATAGTTACGCTTAATAATCGTGAAAATGTTGAAATTCTTACTCAAGCCGGATTCGATTGGCTATTTATTGATGCTGAACACGGGCCTTTTTCACCATACGATGTTCAATCTTTACTTCAGGCAGCTCGATCTACACCTAGTATAGTTCGTATACCTGCCCTTGACGAAATTTGGGTTAAAAAAATTTTAGATCTCGGAGTTGCTGGTTTGCTGATTCCTCAAATCAATACAGCGGACGAAGCGCGTAAAGTTGTGCAACTTTGCCATTACCCTCCTGCCGGGGAAAGAGGAGTTGGTCTTGCAAGAGCCCATAATTATGGTTTTTCTTTCACTGAATATCTTCAGGACTCAAATCAAGACTTAACAATTATAGTGCAAGCTGAGCATATCGACGCGGTTACAAATATAAAAGATATTGTTGCAGTTAATGGAGTTGATGCTGTTTTAGTGGGGCCTTATGACTTATCTGCGAGCATGGGTATTCCCGGGAAAATTGAAAACAAGGAAGTCCAGACAGCAATAAAGACGGTTTTGAATGCATGTGTTGAGGAGAATATTCCTGCAGGAATATTTGGTGTAGATTTGGATGCCGTTGACAAGTATATCGACATGGGTTTTTCTCTGATAGCTGTGGGTATTGATGTTTTGTTCTTAGGCCTTGGTGCTCAGGAGACCTGCAATAGTGTAAAAGAAAAATTTAAAAGCTAATTAATGGTAGTTAGCATTTCTTTGATGCTGGTGAGCTTTTCCCTTGGTTTTCCTTTTGGTAAGCCGCGTTTGATTTCTTCTTTATCAATTGTTTCCCAATCTGCAAAAGTAACATACCTCACATTTCGTTTTTTTAATATATTGTGTAAGGCTTTTCTCCCTTCTTTCTTCGCACCTGTATCTAGCTTAGCTATGTCTTCTACTAGAGCTTGTACAGTGTTAACAGCACATTCACGGTTTGTTCCGATAATTCCACTCGGTCCTCTCTTAATCCACCCAGCTGTGTACAGTTGGGGTACCTGTTTGCCATTTTGGTCCATGATTCTCCCATTTTCATTAGGAAAGACACCACGTTGTTCATCAAAAGGAACTCCTGGGAGTGGTACACCACGATAACCAACACTTCTAAATAAAATGCCTGCGTTAAGCTCGTATTTTTTACCTGTTCCTTTTGCAGATTGTTTAAAGGGATCTCCAGAGAGTTTATTGTTTTCAATGATTACTTTTGCAAGCTTACCTTTTTTACCTTTTAGCTCTATAGGGCTCCTAAGGAACTGAAATTGACATGTTTTATTTTTTTTTGTTTTTTCAACTATTACTTCTAAATGTTTTGATTCAGGCATGCCGCTTCCTGCGGTATCATCTGCCATTAGCTCGCTAGATGGGGGGCCATAAGGAATAAATATAACACCATCAGGGTGTTGTTCTGGTTTTTTGCCCTTTGCGATTGATATCACTGTTTCTCCAATCTCATTACTTAGTTTTACTTTATTGCCTGGCTCTATACCTAGTCTTTCCATATCATTTGTGTTCATCTCGCCTGTAGTTGTAATTTCATTATATTCACTCTTTGTTTTTCCTTTATTCAAAGAAGTTCCTTGTTTACTTGATCTCCCAGGGATAAGAAGCATTTTTTCACAAATATTTTTATCACCACTGAATTTTTCTGAATACTTTTTAAAGAGATCGAAACTTCTTTTTTTCCCAGCATTTGTTTTTTCTTCCATTTCTTTTTTACTTGAGCTGTTTAAATTAATTTCTTTTGGGTCCACCATAACCTGGCAATTTGTGAATTCCGCAAATTCTTTTAATTCTTTTGATGTAATACTTGCTTGAGCAGGCCCTCTTCTCCCAATGACATAAATCTTTTTTATTTTACTTTTAGTTAGAGCATCTAAAGCATGTTGAGACATATCTGTTCGCTTCAGTTCATCGGCAGTTTTTGAAAGTATACGGCTAACATCAGCAGCAACATTACCTTGCCCAATGATTATTGCTACCTCATGGGAAAGATCAAATTTTAGGTTTCTATACTTTGGGTGGCCGTTGTACCATCCAACAAACTCCGTTGCTGTATGGCTACCTTTTAATTCTTCCCCCGGTATTCCTAAACGTCTGTCAGTTTCTGCCCCTACAGTAAGAATCACTGCATGATGACTTTCACAAAGCTCTTCTATCTTTATATCTTTCCCAAGCATTACGTTGCCAATATAATTAATATCATCATTTTCAATTATTTTGTTATAAGTACCTATTGCATTTTTTAGTTTCGGGTGATCTGGAGCAACCCCGCTTCTTACAAGGCCATATGGGTTTGGAAGTTTCTCAATAAGGTTAATTTCAAGATCAATCTCTGCTTTTCCAAGAGCTTCTGCCGCATAGAAGCCACTAGGCCCAGCACCAACTATTGCGACCTTTAGAGGGTTCTTTTTTGTTCCTAAATTACTCATTTAAAATTAAAAACCTAAGCTTTCCTTCTTTTCTTCTGCTCCAGGGAGTGGATCAGTTTTTTCTGTGATTGCCGGAAGCTCTTGCGAACGTTCCTCATTTATTTCAACCCAATCTTCTTTATCCGGAGGTAAATCATCTTCTTCGAAGATTGCCTGCACAGGGCATTCAGGTATACAAGCGCTACAATCAATGCAGACATCAGGGTCTATATACAACATTTCGTCGTCAGCATGAAAACACTCTACTGGGCATACGCTTACACAATCAGTGAAACGGCAACCTTTGCAGTTATCAGTTACTACTGTTGTCATTTTCCCCTCCTATTTTTTTTTAAATAAAAAATACTATGCAATTTCTGGTGGAGTGAAAACTAAGATTTCTCCACGATTAAGTTCAACAGAATCTCCACTCCAGCGCATATAATCACCAACTATTTTTTTATCTTCGATTTTTAAACCTAGATTCTTTAAGTACATTAAATATATTCGAAGATATATTGGTTTATAAACACAATCATAGCTAAATGTTGGCAGAAGTTCTGGTTGTTGCATCATTGTTATAGTGCCGCGTTTCATGCTTGCACCTGTGCGGATTCCAGTTTCACCAAGTAAAAAAATACTACCTGCTTTCATATTTACACCTGCAAAGTCGCCGGAGCTGCCGCCGATAGCGATTAATCCATTTCTCATTCCTCCGCCGATTTCATTCTTTGCATTCCCACAAATGACTATTTCTCCGCCAGTTATCCCAATGTGTGCACCACGATATGCGGCACCGACACAATGGCCAGCATTTCCTTTTACAATTATTTGGCCTCCTGATATTCCAGGCGCAACCCAATCTGCAGCATCTCCTTCTACAATTATTTGGCCTCCTGACATTTCAGCACCCACGTGCGAACCTATATTGCCTTTTACTAAAATTTCCCCATGTGACATCGCAGTGCCTACATGTTTTATATTTTTTAGATCACCTACTAGGATAATTTTGTTGTTTTGTTTCCCAGAGACTTTGAAAAAATCTCCTATCTCGGCTTTAACATTGCCATGCATCAATAACAAAGAAGCAATTTTTGCATTACTTAGATCAGAAAATGTGCTTGTATTAATGTTAAAGGCTTCGATAGGAACATCTGGTTTTGTGTGTAACTTTAATTGAATAGCCATGTTATTTTAAAATATCATGTAAATTAATTTTGTGTTGGCCAAGTTTGCCGCCGTAATTTCCCGCAGTAATTTTTTTAATACCTTTTCTTGCTGCAGCTTTAATGCCTGCTCGCATTGCATTTTTGACAGCTTTTTCATCAAGCCCATCAACTACTATCTCTAGCACGCAATTCACATCATCATCAAGACTGCTATCTTCTACAACACCTTTTAGGGTCGGGCAATACGCATGATTTGTTGAAGCAGGAAGTGCTTTATATTTAGACCCTACTTTACTGCCGCTTCTAACTACTCCATCGGGGAATGGCAAGATTACGCCTGTAATTTTTCGCATTGACCGCGCAGCATCCTGGGCTGCTTGTAGAGTTACATCTGGGTTTTCCCCTAAGAGAAATATATTGCCCCCACCAACACTTTTTTGTATTTTAAATTCTTCTTCTATAACGAATTCACCATCCATGACAGGGATGCGCCAAAATCTTTGCCCGTTTAATTTTTTACTTATTTGAAAACTATCGCCAAAATATCGTAACTGCCCACCAACATTAACTTTTTCATCGCTATTACCCAGGCCGTTATAGCAAGATGTCGTTGGGCAAGTCATGACACATTGTCCAATACGCTCTACTAGCCGTTTTTGGATACTTTTTTTATCTAGTGTAAACAGAAGCACACTCACCCCGGGCCTCTTGTCAGGCGTTTTTGTTTTTGTTAGCTCTGATTCAATCCCAGCTTCACATCCACACCCTATAATTGAGGTTGCAAAACCAGTCATGGAGCCAGCTGCAGTTTTTGCCCAGTCTATTGTTTCAGCCGTTATGATTATTCGGGCGCCCCAAAGAGAAAAAGCTTCTGCAAATGTCTTATCGATTTCAGTTGATTTGATTTTCATGTCTTTTAGCTCTTTTTATTTATAGAAATTACTTCATTATTATGCAGAAAGCTATCTGGTACAGCATAGTTAGAAAATTCAATTGAATAATAGTCCGCAAAAAAAGGTTTTATTAAGTTTTCAATATTTTCATCATATTCAGGCGTAACACGTAAAACCTTTTTGTCTGTATAGTCACTGACAAACTCATGATTCGATATCAGTAATTGCCCAGATTTTATGACATAGCGTGGGGCATTAAACATTTCTTCCTTATCTTCTAGCTCATCATATATTGTTATATCGGCATCTGCTCCAACCCCCAAATGCCCTTTGTTTTTTAGACCAAGACATTTGGCAGGACCTGCTCTCGTAATAATTGCAATCTCATTCATTGTGTATTCGCGATCAAGATCCCTTAACAAGGAAGCATTCATTGCTTTTTGATTCATGCGATTCATTTCTTCTCGTCTAAATTCTTTATCCATTAATAGTTTTATCAGTTTAGGGTAATGCATAAATGAGCCACCGTTAGGATGGTCTGTAGACAACACTACTCGCCATGGGTCTTTTGATAATAAAAATATTTCTAGTCCTATCGCCCACTGCAAAGCATGTGTGTATATATGCTCCATATAGTCAAAAGGTAAAATTCCGCATCCGCTCTCACATTCAGTATCAGCATTCACCCATTTTCTATCATTGAAATCTCGCAATAGATATGTGAGAGGCGCATCAGCTGTCATAAAAGTCGCTTTACCAAACATTACTTGGCCAACATCGCACGTTATATTTTTGTGGTCATTTATGTATTCAATAATTTCTCTAGCAGCAGAAAGAGGGTTAGATCCTACTTCCCCGGCATAACTATTAAACTGGATATGTGCAATATGAGCTCTCTTGTCGCCCGCAGTTTTCATTGTTTCTAATGTAGTATTAAAATTTCCGCTATGTCCTAGATTGTTGCAATGAATATGAGGGGGATGAGGTAGATTTAAATCGTTGACTGCTACAATGAATGCTTCGATAACTTGTCGTGGGGAAACATCAACCATATCGCTTTCTTCATCAATATCTTTTACATTTTTGTTTTTGCTTCCTTTCCAAGGCTCATCTCCTCCGGGGTTTACAAGTTTCGTTGTAAAACCTTTAGAGGCATTAAGCCACCAAGCAACAGCATCTTTAAATTCTTTTTTCTTTTTTTGTTTGATTAATTTTTGTAGAAAAATATTATTTCCAAGGAGAACATAGTAACCAGTGTCAATTACAGGTGTATCATATAATTCTTCAAGCACATGCCTTGCCACAAGAGGTGGAACAGCAGCCTCCATGGCTGTTGTGTAACCTAATGTTGCATAGCGATAGCCAGTTGCAAATGTTGATGGAACGATACCTCCCACTCCAGAACGAGTATGTTTTGTGCTGGGGTGAGGGTCAAGACGATGATCTTCCGGGAGTAGTTTTCGTGCTAGATTAACTTTGGGTCCGGCTATATGGCAGTGTATGTCAACACCGCCAGGCAATACAGCCATGCCATGTGCGTCAATAGTTTTTGCTTTATCGCTGACATTGTCAACGATTTTTCCATCACTTATAGAGATATCACCAATAACGCCATCGATGTTATTAGTTGGGTCAAAAACTTTTCCATTTTTGATTAGTAGTTCTTTAGCCACTTTTTTTCATTACGACTGGCGAGTCTTTCTTGACCCTCTCCGTTGAGTGTTATTTTTCCCCTTTGTTAGTGCCGTGACTCGATTTCTGATTGCAGTCAGGATTTCCAAATCACTTGGAAAAGGTGAATCAAAGGCTTTTCTAAGAGATATAGGAACATCATCCATTCGGTAAACTGTGCCTTCAGTATTTATGCCGTATGTTGCTGTTGCGAAGGAAACGTGCGCTAATTGAGCAGTTAAAGTGAGTTTTGTATCTAAAGAAATTATTGGTATTTTCCCCATATGCTCTATAGCTTTCTTAGGAAAATTAGATGCGGGATCACTTGCTATAATTAATGCAGCATCAGCTTCTTCCCTTGCGAGAAGATCGACAGTTGTGAATTCCCCAGGGTTAAATCTTGGGAAACCAAGGCTATAGTTTACTCCGAAAGGATACCCTGTCTGCCAGGCAACTACATTATCTGCACCAGTCACATTGCCATGACCTCTCACTGGTTTTGCAACAAAGTGTGTATACTGATTTAAATCGGCAGTTAGCGCATAAATACCGCCAGAATTGAAGTGACGACCACGAGTCATTGTAAGCCCCATACCTAAAAAGAAGACACCGTAATTGCAAGTTTTCATGCGTGCGACCAATTCCTCTAAAGTGTCAAGGGATACTCCTGTAGTATTTTCAATCTCAGGGTCAACTTTCTTGCCCTGCACTAATGCTCTTAGAGCCCAGATTAGCTCAAAATCCTTGCCTGGTTTTGGTTGAATAAATAAATTTGCAACACCAGCACTTTTTGTTTTTCTCACATCAACTAGAACAACGTACCGATCTTTTTTGCCATTAGGTATATGCATACCCTTTGGGGTGATAGAGTAACGGCCAAAATGTCGCGGATGAGATTCAGCAGGATTGCCCCCCCAGTAAATAATTAGATCTGCCCGATTTTTGACCTCCCCCAAAGTCATTGTTGGTTCTCCAACCCCTTGGAAAGCTATTCCGGACGGACCGTGACATACTGAAGTTGTTGTATCTATATTTCCCTTTATAAGATCGCTAATTGCTACAGCTTGCCGTTGTGCTTCGCAAGTTGTATCACTGAGTCCGTATGTAATGGGAAATTTTGAATTACAAAGTGTTTGCGCTGCCTCTTCGACAGCTTCATCAAATGTTACTTCTTGCCCATCTATTAAACATGCAGGCCGATCTTCAATTACATGCTCTGTAAACCATGCTTTTCCTAAAATACAGGCATTTTTTGCTTCTGTGATTCTCATTTTTTTCAAATCAACAGTCAGCTCCATATCATCACAAACACAGCCACAAAAAGTGCATGTTGCATCTTTTACAATCCTTGTGTTTTTGTCGCTAGTTTGTTTGTTTACTTCGACACTCATTGTCACCTCATGATTAATCTAAATTATTCATGGTTTCCTATGAGAGGTTACTCCTAGAGAGAAAGCAATTTTTCGTTGCTGTGAGCGAGTAAAAGGTCATATGCAAACCTTTTCTAACTGGCAGTATACCCAAATATTCTTATAAGTGAAGGACCAAAAACCCCATAGATAGTGGGTTTATTTTAATATATTGCTATTAACGTTTGGAGTATTGTACGTCTTTACGTGCTTTTCTAAGACCCACTTTTTTGCGCTCCACTTCTCTGGAATCTCTGGTTAAAAAACCATTCTGTCTGAGGGTTTGTTTCAAGGATTGGTCATAACTAAGAAGTGCTCTCGCTATTCCAAGTCTAATAGCTCCTGCTTGGCCGCTTGATCCACCACCCTTTACAGTAACTTTTATATCAAAGTTATCCGGCATTCCGACAGCTACTAAAGGTTGACAAACAACCATTCTCGCAGTTTCTCGACCAAAATATTTCTCTAAAGAGAGCTTATTGACAATTATTTCACCTTTCCCAGCTCGCATGAATACACGTGCTTTTGAGCTTTTTCTTCTACCAGTCCCATAATGCAAGTCAAGTGCCATAATGATTTCCTAATTAGTTTTGTATATTTTGTGGTTGCTGAGGATGATGTTTATGTTCATTGTCAGGATATACGCGCAATTTCTTTATCATGGATCTTCCCAGGCGGTTTTTTGGGAGCATGCCTTTCACAGCGGAAAAAATAATTTTTTCAGGAGATTTTTGTAGTAATTTATCAAAACTAATAGACTTTAGGTTGCCTATGAAACCCGTGTGATGATGGTACATTTTGTCTGAAAATTTATTGCCAGTTACTTTTATCTTTTTAGCATTTATTATTACTACATAATCGCCAGTATCTACATGCGGTGTATATTCTGGTTTATTTTTACCTGAGAGATGGGAGGCAACATCGCTAGCAAGGCGGCCTAGAATCTTGTCTGTTGCATCTATCAAGTACCAATCACGTTTAACTGTGCTTTGCTTCGCACTTACTGTGGTTTTCATATTATTTTCTAAAATTACTTAAAGGCGCGGCATATTAACGAACTCAGCCCAATGTTACAACTATTTTTGTATTTTACTTAGAAATCATGCTTGCCATATTTTCATTGATTCTCTCAATGGTTTGATCACCTTGAATTTTTATAAATACCGGCTTTGTATCTGCTTCTGACTCAGAGTATTTTTTGTAGTACTCAATCAGCGGCTCTGTTTGTTTGTGATAAATATCAAGCCGTTTTCTTACTGTCTCTGGGTGATCATCATCTCTTTGTATTAATTCTTCCCCTGTTTCATCATCTTTCCCATCTTGTTTCGGGGGATTATGAGTAACGTGATACGTGCGTCCAGATGCAGGGTGTACTCGACGACCACTCATGCGCTGCAAAATTTGTTCGTCCGAGACGTTAATTTCAATAACAAAATCAATGAAAATGTTATTTTTTTTCAAGCCCTCAGCTTGGTCAAGTGTTCTTGGGAAGCCGTCTAGAAGGAAACCATCTATGCAGTCGTCTTGTTGTATCCTTTCTTTGACTAGATCCAATATAACATTATCAGGAATCAATTCCCCTTTATCCATGATTTTCTTGGCTTTTAAACCTAAAGGCGAAGCTTCTTCTACTGCAGCTCTAAGCATGTCTCCTGTTGAAATTTGCGTTATATTATATTTTTCTTGAATGAAAGTTGCTTGCGTGCCCTTGCCAGCGCCAGGGGCTCCTAGGAGAATAATTTTCATAAAGGTTCCTTTTTAAGTTATTGTATAGTACGAAATATGAGTAGTAAATTATCAACAAAAAAGAACGCATTTTATGCTCAATCAGGAGGGGTTACTTCAGTACTTAACGCCACAGCCAGCGGAGTGATTGAGACTGCAAGAAAACATAGAACTAAAATTGACAAAGTTTATGCCGGAAAGAGCGGAATAATTGGTGCTCTCACAGAAGATCTTATTGACACATCGAAGGAAACTGCCGCGGCGATTAGAGCACTAAAACACACACCAGCAGGCGCTTTTGGGTCATGTCGCTATAAACTGAAAAGTTTTGATGAAAACAAAGCCGAATATAAGCGCTTAATGGAAGTTTTTCGCGCCCACAATATTGGTTACTTTTTTTACAATGGGGGAGGTGATTCTCAGGATACCGCGCATAAAGTTTCAGAGTTATCACGAAGAATGGATTACCCGATCACTTGTATCGGCATTCCTAAAACTGTAGATAATGATTTAGCGATCACAGATAATTGTCCTGGTTTTGGGTCGGTAGCAAAATATGTTGCAGTTTCTATTAAAGAAGCTTCGTTTGATGTTCTTTCAATGGCCAAAACATCTACTAAAGTTTTTGTCTTGGAAGTTATGGGCAGGCACGCAGGCTGGATAGCAGCAGCCGGCGGCTTGGCAGCAGAAAAGAAAGGAGACGCACCTCATATTATATTATTTCCAGAGATTCCTTTTAACAAAAAAGCATTTCTTCAGCGGGTGAAAGCAACTGTTACAAAATATGATTATTGTGCCATTGTAGTTTCCGAAGGTGTGAAGGACCATGAAGGAAATTTTTTATCGGAAAGCGGGCTCAAGGATGCTTTTGGTCATGCGCAACTCGGCGGTGTCGCACCAGTAATCGCAAATTTAATTAAATCAGAGTTAGGTTACAAATATCACTGGGCAGTTTCAGATTATCTGCAGCGTTCAGCACGCCATATCGCATCCAAAACTGATGTGGACCAAGCTTATGCTCTTGGCAAAGCAGCAGTGGAGTTTGCAATTAAAGGCAAGAATGATGTGATGCCAATTATTATTAGGACATCCAACAAACCGTATCGGTGGAGAATTGGTGAGACACCACTGTCCCGTGTTGCAAATATTGAAAAGAAATTACCACGTAACTATATTAATAAAGATGGATTTGGCATTACTCTAAAGTGCAGGAATTATTTATTACCTCTTATTAAAGGTGAGGACTATCCTCCTTATAAAAATGGATTGCCCCAGTATATTCAACTACGGAATACTGCTGTAAAAAAGAAACTAAAATCTTCTTTTAAACTTAAATAGTGTCAACTTAATTGATGTCTCGTAAAGGCCAAATTGATACTCTTTTTCAAAAAGAAAAACGCACAATCGACAACTTTGTTTTTGATGATGCAGTAGCCGATGTTTTTGATGACATGATTATAAGATCTGTACCCGGATACAGATCTCTGGTTTCTAATATCGGAGTTATTGCCAAAAAATATTTTCAAATAGGTTCCAATATTTATGATATTGGTTGTTCATCGGGCGCAGCTATTTTATCTATGCAAAATCATATTCCAAAAGATAATCAAGGATGTATTGTTGCTGTTGATTCTTCTGCACCTATGCTCTCTAAATGTAAGTTACAACTTAAAACAATTCCCAAAAACTTACCGATCCAATATATTTGTGATGATGCACTCAATATTGAAATCGAAAATGCTTCTCTTGTAATTCTCAATTTGACTTTACAATTTATACCTGTAGACAAAAGACTTAATTTGTTGCAGAAAATATATGATGGGCTTTTACCAAATGGCGTTCTTGTTTTGTCAGAAAAAATTGATTTAGAGGGTGATCAGAAAACACTAGCAGATGGCTTGCATAACACTTTTAAATCAGAAAATGGATACAGCGATCTTGAAATTAGCCAAAAAAGAGCTGCTTTGGAAGAAACACTGCTAACCGAAACTATTACTCAGAACGAGGCGCGCATTCAGGAAGCAGGCTTCGAGGAACCATACAGGTGGTTTCAGTGTTTTAATTTTACTTCATGGATTACTTTTAAATGAATTATGCGGGTTATTTTGCGTCAGTACTTGCAGACACTGATTTAGATTCTTGGGCTGATTATCTTCTTCCTAAAGAGGTAGAGTTAGACGGAGCACAACAAGGAAACTTTGATACTTGGTTACAAGTGCTAGAGCAATTGCCTTCTATAGATACTTCCTTTTTACAACTTAACGCAAGTCAAATTGTCATTGGTTCGGCCAAAGACTGTGATGACAAAGAAAGAAACTATATAGAAAAAGAATTAAAAAAATTACAACCCTGGAGAAAAGGCCCCTTCAATTTGTTTGGCATTGATGTTGATTCAGAATGGAGATCTGATATGAAGTGGGACAGGATTGCTTCGCATCTTCCTTCGCTTAAAGGCCAATGTGTTCTTGATATTGGGTGCAATAATGGTTACTACTTGCTCAGGATGGTTGGTTGCGGTGTTAAATATGCTGTTGGTGCAGATAAAACATTATTATATGCAATGCAGTTTCTAGCACTCAAGAATTTTTTAAAAGATATTAATAATGTTTTTATATCACCATTCTCTGTAGAAGGTTTGCGATTCAAAGAGAGTCAGTTTGATACGGTTTTTTCTATGGGTGTTCTGTATCATCATCGCGATCCTATCGAACATTTGAAATATATAGCAAATGTCCTTAAAGGAAGCGGCCTTCTTGTTCTTGAGACACTAATTGTAGAAGAGAAATTTAGTGAATTATTTATTCCTCAAGGAAGATATGCGTGTATGAAAAACGTAAGACATATTCCAAGTTGCACTCAGGTTTTTACTTGGTTGGAAGAAAGCGGTTTCTGCGACGCTAACTGTATTGACAAGACGAAAACTACATTTGAAGAGCAGCGGACAACTAACTGGATGACCTATAGGTCATTGCCTGATTTTTTAGATAAGGAAAATAGCAACTATACGATTGAAGGTTACCCAGCACCGCAAAGAGCAATTTTTTTGGCATTTAAAGTATGAAATATTAAGGATGAGTACATACTAGAAAACATCTGTGATAAAGTGCTACAGAGTAAAATACATATATTTCAAAGACGTTAGCAAAATAAAAAATGAGTGATTCATACCTTTTCACTTCAGAGTCTGTCTCAGAAGGTCACCCAGATAAAATGTGTGATCAAATTTCAGACGCTGTTCTTGATGCAATTCTTGAGCAAGACAAGAACGCTCGTGTTGCCTGTGAGTCTATGGTGAAGACAGGAATGGTAGTGCTTGCTGGCGAGATTACAACCAATGCTCAAATAGAATTTGAAAATTTAGTTAGGGGTGTTATTAAAGACATTGGGTATACAGATTCAAGCATGGGATTTGATAGCGAGACATGCGCAATTTTAAATGGGCTTGGAAAGCAGTCGCAAGACATAGCAATAGGAGTTGATCGTGATAGTAAGGAAGATCAAGGGGCGGGAGACCAGGGGCTTATGTTTGGTTATGCTACTAACGAAACGGACGTATTAATGCCTGCACCTATAACTTATGCACATCGCTTAGTAAAAAAACAATCTGAAATTAGAAAGTCTGGTGAGCTTAAGTGGCTGCGCCCAGATGCAAAGAGTCAAATCACATTTCGTTACAACAATGACAAACCAGAAGGAATTGATGCGGTAGTTTTATCTACACAGCATGACCCTGACGTTTCACATAAAGATTTGTCCGAAGCGGTTATGGAGACCATTATTAAACCAGTTTTACCAAAAGAGTGGCTATCATCGGATACAAAATATCATATAAACCCAACTGGAAGTTTTGTAATAGGAGGCCCGATGGGTGATTGCGGGCTCACTGGGAGAAAAATTATTGTTGACACTTACGGAGGCATGGCACGTCATGGAGGAGGAGCTTTTTCTGGTAAAGATCCCTCTAAAGTTGATCGATCAGCTGCATATGCTGGGAGGTATGTCGCTAAAAATATTGTAGCTGCAGGTTTTGCAGAACGTTGCGAAATACAAATCTCGTATGCAATAGGCGTTGCTCGACCCACTTCTGTAAGCGTGGACACTTTTGGGACAGGAAAAATAGATGATCGACGTATTGAGAGCATTATTACTGAAGTTTTTGATTTGCGTCCATGGGGAATAGTGAATATGCTTAATTTATTACAACCAATATATAAAGATACAGCTTCTTATGGACATTTCGGCAGGACGGAAAGCACTTTTAGATGGGAGCAACTTGACAAGATTGAGCAGTTGCAGTCATACGCTGGTTAATTACAAAATAGGATTTTTTAATGAGCGAAATAGCAGAAAAATTGAAAACAGATTATAAAGTAGCAGACATCAGTCTTGCTGACTGGGGAAGAAAAGAAATCGCAATTGCTGAAACCGAAATGCCTGGTTTGATGGCGTTGCGTGAGCGCTATGCTTCTGAGAAACCACTAAAGGGTGCACGCATTGCTGGATGCTTACATATGACTATTCAGACGGCCGTCTTAATTGAAACACTTATAGTACTTGGCGCAGAAATAAGATGGTCCTCATGTAATATATTTTCAACACAGGATCATGCAGCCGCCGCTATTGCCGCCTCTGGGATTGCGGTATTTGCTTGGAAAGGAGAAACGGAAGAAGAATTTGATTGGTGTATTGAACAGACGATAACAGGCCCTAATAATTGGCACCCCAATATGATATTGGATGATGGCGGGGATTTAACAAAAATGATGCACGAAAAACATCCTAATTTGATGAAAGATGTTAAAGGCTTATCGGAAGAAACTACAACAGGAGTTCATAGGCTTTATGAGATGGTAGATAAAGGTGAACTACTTACACCAGCATTTAATGTCAACGATTCCGTTACAAAATCTAAATTTGATAATCTTTACGGTTGTCGTGAGTCTTTAGTCGATGGAATAAAAAGGGCAACGGATGTCATGGTGGCTGGCAAGATAGCCGTTGTCGCTGGTTATGGAGATGTTGGAAAAGGGTCTGCGCAATCCCTTAAAGGCTTAGGGGCTACTGTTTGGGTAACAGAAATAGACCCGATTTGTGCTCTACAAGCTGCAATGGAAGGGTTCCGAGTTGTCACTATGGATTATGCCTCAGATAAAGCAGATATTTTTGTGACAGCAACTGGTAATTATATGGTGATAGAACACGAACACATGGAGAAGATGAAGAATCAAGCCATTGTTTGCAACATAGGGCATTTTGATAATGAGATAAATGTTGAGTCCTTAAAGAAATACACTTGGGAAAATATAAAACCACAGGTAGATCACATTATTTTTCCTGATGGTAAACGTATTATTTTGCTCGCTGAAGGACGCTTAGTTAATTTGGGGTGTGCAACAGGACACCCTAGCTTCGTTATGTCTAATTCTTTTACAAATCAGGTTCTTGCGCAAATAGAATTATGGAAAAATCATAAAACATATGAAAATAAAGTTTATTTGTTGCCTAAGAAACTCGATGAAGAAGTAGCACGTCTGCATCTTGATAAGATCGGCGCTATATTAACAACACTAACCGATGAGCAGGCTGATTATATTAATGTATCAAAAGATGGACCTTATAAGCCAGATTACTACCGTTACTAAATATTGCTTGTATTTTAACTAATATTTTCTTCCACAAGTGCTATGCGTCTTTCGCGTATATTTATTGACCACATATTAGAGACGGGATCTCAACTTGTATTAGATGGAGATTCCTTTTTTTATATAACTAAGTCACTGCGCATAAAAGAAAATTCCCCTATTGTATTTTTCAATGGCAATGGTTGTGACTATGAATCAATAGTAAAAGAAATACACAAAAAGAAACTTATTATTGAGGTGATTAAAGAAAAAAAGAAAGGTGTAGAGCCAAAGTTAGAAATAGACTTGCTTCAGGGAATATCAAAAAATAAATATATGGATCTTGTGATACAAAAATCAGTTGAGCTTGGTATAACAAGTTTGCAACCAGTTTTAACTCAATTTACCCCTCTTTCCTATAGCCAAGAGGTTCTAGATAAGAAGGAAAAACACTGGAAATCCATCATTATCAGTGCTTGCGAGCAATCAGGGCGTAACATAATACCGAAGTTAAAAAATACTCAGCCTTTTCGTGAAATAATTAAGATGCAAAGGAATGCGAATAAAATAATTTTGGATCAAAAGGCAGCACAAAAGTTTAAAGATATCTCAGTTAAACATAGTTTAGGATTTTGTGTGCTTATTGGCCCTGAGGGCGGTTTTAGCGAAGATGAAAGTTGTTATGCAATTAAAAATGGTTTTATGCCAGTGACTATGGGAAATTCTGTTCTTAGAACAGATACTGCTGGGATAGCATCTATTGCAGCAATACAAACATTGTGGGGGCAGTGATAGGACGTATAAAGGATACATTGACTATGAAGATAGCGATTATTTTAGATCCAATTGAGTCGATAGACATAAAAAAAGATACTTCGTTTGCAATTATGCTTGAAGCACAATCTAGAAATTGGGAGATTTATTATTTACAGATAGCAGACATAATTCAAAAACTAGATGGTGTATATGCTCATGCACAAAGAATCCAGGTGTACGAGAAAAAAGACCTGCATTTTACTACTGAGCAGAAAACTGAATATAAGCTAACAGATTTCAATGTGGTTCTAATGCGCAAAGACCCTCCAATAGATATGAGTTACATGTTCTGCAATCAATTGCTGTGCCAAGCTGAAAGAGAGGGTGTTTGGATTATAAATAGTCCACAGAGTTTACTTTCATTTAACGAAAAGCTTTCAATACTTAAATTTCCGCAACACTGCGTGAGCACTATTGTCTCGTCTGTTTACAAAACATTACGCGATTTTCTTGAACAGGAAGAAGAAGTGGTTATTAAACCGCTCGACAACATGGGGGGAAATTTTATATCACACGTATCAAAAAACAGTAATAACATAAAAAAGAAAATACTTACGATGACATGCCAGGAGTCTGTGCCAATTATGATGCAGAAATTTATTCCTGAATATATTCAAGGGGACAAAAGAATAATCATGATAGATGGTTACCCTTTTAAACATGCGTTATTAAGAATCCCCGCGCCCGGCAAATTATGCGCTAACTTGGTTGCGGGAGGCACTCCCAAGGGAGCTTCTTTAAATGAGAAAGAAACTCAAATTTGTAATGATATTGGTGTTCTGTTGAAACAAAACGGAATTGTATTTGCAGGAGTTGACATTATTTCTGGTTATTTAACCGAGATAAATATTACATCTCCCACATGTGTTAGAGAAATTGACAAAATATTCAATGTAAATGTTAGTAGCTTGCTGTGTGATGTAATAGAATCTAGGCTAAATGATTAAAATTTTGTAAAGAAAATGATAGGTATGCAAGACACATCTGATATAAGAGCTAGCGATAGGCTGAGCATGAGTTTATTTTTGACGACTGTTTTGCATGCAATTGTCATACTTGGTATTACTTTCTCCCCTATTTTTGACAATGAAAAAACGCATGATAAAGAGATAGTTCTTAGCAATGATAGGTATAAACAGCCCCAAAAGAATGCCCATATATTGTCAAATGTTAACTTAACTAGTTCTGCAAAAGAGAATGAAGAAAATAATTCAAAAGATGCTTATATAAAACCATCAGGAGTAAATCTCACTATTAGCAAAGATCTTTATAAGGACAAAAGTATTTTTACAGCTAACAATATGCAAGTTATTGAATCAAATACAATTAATTCAGAGAATAATAAAAATTTAAAAAATAGGACAGACTTACTCCAATTAAATAGTAAAATTAGCGAAGAGGAAGGCTTAGCGACTAAACTTGCTCTTCTCATGATGCAGCTAGCGCAAGATAAAATTCATTATATTAAACAGCCTCGTACTGAATATGTAAGCTCTGTGAATGCTGAATTTGCTGTTGAGGCCAAGTATATAAAACAGTGGACTAGCAGAGTTGAATACATAGGTAATTATAAATATCAGCCGAAACTTTCGAAAAAAAACCTGCAAGGTAAAGTAGTTTTGAGTGTTCTTTTTAATCATGAAGGAAAAATATTAAGAACAGTCGTGAATAAAACATCAGGAAAGCATCATATTGACAATGCAGCGGTTGCAATTGCATATTCTTCTTCTCCTTTCAAACCATTTCCAAAAGAAATGCGAGAAGTTTATGACCAACTCATGGTGACGCGGACATGGATATTTACAGAAAAAGATGGCTTAGTAACAAACGAAAATGTAAATTGATGTTTTCATGTACAATTTAAAAGGCCAGTTACTTATTGCCATGCCATCTTTGGCAGATTTGAATTTTTTTCAAACAGTCACATTAATATGTGACCACAATGAAAATGGCGCTATGGGCCTAATTATTAACCGCCCAACTAACTTATCTTTCTCTGATCTTCTTCATGATTTACAAATTCAGGTAGACAATGGGTTAAAGACAAGTAAAAAGGTATATTTTGGGGGGCCTGTGCAAGTTGAAAGGGGTTTTGTTTTACACTTAGATCATAATTATTCTTCAGATACACAGAAAGTAAATGAGTTTATTTCAATCACTGCTTCTCGTGACATCATTCAGTCTATTGCAAGCGAAGGTAGGCCCGAAACTTCAATTATTGCCCTTGGTTTTGCCGGATGGTCTGCTGGCCAGATTGAAAGTGAAATCAAGCAAAATTCATGGTTGACTGTTCCTTGCGATGAAAGTCTAGTTTTTCACACTCCGTCAGATGATTTGTGGAAAGTTGCCGCAAGAACAATAGGCGTAGATGTCAGCCTATTAGTCAATCAAGCGGGCAATGCATAATATCTTAGCATTTGACTATGGTCTCAAACGCATAGGTGTTGCTGTTGGGTCGCTAGACACAAAAATAGCAACTGCAATTTCTACTATTATTAATAAAAAAGATGGACCGGACTGGGGCGCTATTAATAATCTTATTCTTGAATGGCAGCCAAAGATACTTCTTGTTGGAGTTCCTGCTTTACATAAAGATGCTGGTGAGCATAATACCCTGCTGAAACAAATTGATCTTTTTTGTGAGTCTCTGAAAGACCGTTTTTCGTTACCTGTCGAGACTTGTAATGAAGATTTTTCCTCAACTGAGGCCTACAGCTTACTGAAAATGCAGCGTGCTCAAGGTCATAAAAAGAAGATTGAAAGACAAGAGATTGACAAACTTGCTGCAGCAATTATTCTTCAATGCTGGCTAAATCAGTAAATCTCGGGGTAAGATAAAATTATGCAATTTGATATTGATAATCTTCTATCACAGATGGCTAAGGATTTAGCCTCTTATCTGAGTGATCGTGGCATTGAAAACCCCTTAATGGTTGGTATTCATACAGGTGGAGTGTGGGTAGCGAATCATTTGCATGGGTACTTAAAAGCCCAAGAACCTATAGGTATGCTTGATATAAGTTTTTATCGAGATGATTTCAGCCGTATTGGTGTTAACCCCAAAGTCAAACCCTCTTCTTTACCCCCTAATATTGATGGTAGGCACATTGTTCTCATTGATGATGTACTATATACAGGTCGCACAACAAGGGCTGCGCTTAATGAGATATTTGATTATGGGAGGCCTGCATCTGTAATTCTAGTTGTGTTGATAGAAAGAAATGGTCGTGAATTGCCAATTTCTGCTGATATTGTTGGGAAAAGACTAGAATTGAAGGGTAAAGAAAACGTAAAATTAGCAGGACCAGAACCATTAAAATTAAATATATTAGTTAAAAAAGGAAATAAAGTGGAGCAATCAGCAGCGTGAGAGCAAAGCTGCAAGATCAGATTTCTGATGAATCACCTGTCAATCTACAATTAAATTTACAGGGACGACTCCGCCATTTTCTAAGCATTAAAGGCCTTCCAAAATCTTTACTAGAAGAAATTTTAGACACAGCCGAATCATTTGCTGGTGTCGAAAACAAACCCGTAAAAAAAGTACCTTTACTAAGAGGTAAGACTGTCATCAATTTGTTTTTTGAAGCGAGTACACGAACACGCACAACTTTCGAACTTGCAGCAAAAAGATTATCTGCTGATGTTCTCAATTTAAACATGAAAACATCAGCAACTACCAAAGGAGAAACTCTTTTAGATACTTTGAGAAATTTGGAAGCAATGTACTGCGATATGTTTGTAGTACGGCATAGTGATTCTGGAGCTGCTGAATTTATAGCAAAACATGTATCTCCGCATGTCAGTGTCATAAATGCAGGTGATGGTAGCCATTGCCATCCTACACAGGCCATGTTAGATGTTTTTACTTTGCGAAGACATTTTCCAGATCTTCGGAAAATAATTATTACCATTGTTGGAGATATCATGCATTCACGCGTTGCCAGGTCACAGATACACGCATTTAAAATTCTTGGTTTTAAAGAAGTTAGAGTTGTAGCTCCAAAAACATTGATACCAGCTGATATAGAACAATTGGGTGTAGAAGTTTTCAATGATATTGATAAGGGTTTAAGGGGAGCTCATGCAGTGGCAATGCTTAGGCTGCAACGTGAAAGAATGACGGGTGCCTATATACCTAATGAGAAGGAGTATTATAAATTATATGGTTTAACACCAAAACGAGTTGAGCTTCTGGATGACAATGGAATTGTTTTACATCCGGGGCCGGTTAATCGAGGTGTTGAAATCAGTTCAGAAGTAGCTGATGGACCAAGATCTGTAATACTTCAACAAGTAACTTACGGAATAGCTGTAAGGATGGCAATTATGTCAATGGCAATGCAGCATTAAACGGTAATTATTATGAGTCTACTTATCAAAGGTGGCCATGTTATAGACCCGGCCAATGGCATTGATGAGCCCAATGATATTTTTATAGATGATGGAAAAATTCTTGCATTAGATAAAAAAATTGATAAAGGAGATGGGGTAGAAGTTATTGATGCAAAAGGATTGTGTGTTATACCTGGCATAGTCGATATAGCAGCCAGATTTAGAGAGCCTGGAGAAGAAAATAAAGCAACAATAGAAAGTGAGTCTAGAGCAGCGGCAGCAAGCGGAATTACCACTGTATGCAATCTTCCTGATACAGACCCAATTATTGATACAACTGCGGGTGTGGAGCTTATTAGGCAACAGAGCAAGAGAGCAGGTTATTGTAATGTACATGTTATAGCTGCCCTTACATCAAGTTTAAAGGGTGAGCAGTTAACCTCTATGGCTGAGCTCAAGGAAGCTGGTTGTGTTGGTTTAAGTAATGTGCATAAACCAATTGCTAGTACGTTGGTTCTTCGCCGTTCTTTTGAATACGCGTCTAGTCATAATTTGACAGTCTTTTTCCAACCTATCGATCACTCATTATCTGACGGGGGGTGTGTCCATGAAGGGGAATACTCTACAAGACTTGGTTTGTCAGGTATACCAAGGGCCGCAGAAACCACATCTGTGGCACAAATTTTAGCATTAGCTCAGGAAGTTGGCGTAAGAGTTCATTTTTGCAGACTGTCGACAATGCAGTCAGTTAACATGATTGAATGGGCCAGATACGAAGGAGTGAAGGTAACAGCGGATGTAGCCGCTCATCAACTATTTTTAACTGATGCAGATATAACTGGTTTTAATACAATGTGCCACACGGTACCACCTCTTAGGACTAGAGATGATAAGTTGCGTTTGATCGAGGGCGTGGAAAGTGGTGTTATTGATGCTGTTTGCTCAGACCATCAACCACATAATGCAGATGCAAAATATGCTCCTTTCCCTGCATCTGAGCCCGGAATTTCATCATTAGAAACATTGCTACCGCTTATGATGGAGCTTAGCAAGCAAGGTGCTATTGGGAGAATAGATGCAATAAGAAGATTAACTGATCAACCTGCCAAAATATTGAATATCAATGCAGGCAAACTCGATAAGGGCATGAGTGCTGATGTATGTATCTTTAACCCTGACACTAAATGGATATTTAAAAAGAAAGAAATGCATAGCGCTGGCAACAATAGTCCATTTGACGACTGGGAATTTTCATCAAAAATTGTTTATACAATATTTAAAGGTAAAGTTGTTTATAACAAAGGAAAGAAGAGTGAACGCTTCACACCAAATCAGTAAAAAAGAAAAAAACAAAAGTGTTTATGTTGAGTATGCAAAAGTTCTGGATATAAAAAAATTTCCAGCTGAACAATATATAATTCGTTTGCATGCTCCAAAAAGTGCAAAATTTTCTACTCCAGGAAGTTTTATACATCTTCAGTGTGGGAGCATGCTTTTACGTAGACCATTTTCGATCATGCTTTCTTCAAAAAAAGAGGGGTGGATTGATATTTTGTATAAAGTTGTAGGTGATGGCACAAAGAGTTTAAGCAGTGTAAAAATTGGAGATTCTTTAAGCTTAATGGGTCCTATCGGACGTGGTTTTACATTAAATAAGAAATTTGACTTACCTTTATTACTTGGGGGTGGGGTAGGTATTCCCCCGATAGTTTTTTTAGCAAAACTGCTTAAGAGCGATAAAAATTACAACCCCCTAGTTTTAATGGGGTCAGAAATACCATTCCCATTTACAACACAACCTTCTGCAATCATGCTTAAGGGGTTACCCAATGATGTTATTGCAGGTATGCCATTAATGGAGAGTTGGCAAGTTGCTTCACGCCTATGTAGTAAAAATAATTTTCCAGGATGTTATGAGGGTTATGTAGATGAGTTTGCTCGAATTTGGCTAAATAGTTTAGAGCAAGCAGAGTTATCTCGTGTTGCGATATTTTCATGTGGGCCAGAACCTATGCTTAAAGCTGTCGCAAGTCTTGCTAAAGAATTTAGTCTGCCATGCCAAATATCACTTGAGGAACATATGGCTTGCGCGGTTGGTGGGTGTGCTGGATGTAATGTGAAAGTTTATACAGAAAAAGGAGAATCTATGCAGCGTGTTTGTGTTGATGGACCTGTTTTTTTCTCAGAGGAAATCTATGGATGAAAATATTAGAGACAATCTTGCTGCATTAAAAAATAAAATTAATTCTATTGAAGAAAAATATGGCAAGCAAAATAATAGCGTGACTTTGCTTGCAGTAAGTAAGTCAAAAACGGTTGAAGATATAACTGAAGCATATGAGCATGGCCAGAGGCATTTTGGAGAGAACTACTTGCAAGAAGCACAAAAAAAAATACAAAAATTAGAAGAATATAATATTGTATGGCATTTTATTGGTCCACTGCAAAGCAATAAGACACGGCTTGCTGCAGAAAAATTTGATTGGGTGCATAGCATAGACCGAGTAAATATTGCAGAGCGCTTAAGTAAGCAGAGACCTCGAGGTATGCCGCCATTATCGGTATGTATACAACTTAACATTAGTAAAGAGAGCTCAAAGTCTGGGATTGACCCCGCAGAAATAGATCATTTTTTATCTAAGCTATACTTGTTACCGAATATAAATGTAAGAGGTTTTATGGGGATCTCGAGCTTAACTGCTGGCTTTTCTGAGCAGCGTAAACAATTTAGAGTACTATACGAGTATTTTTCAGGTGCACAAAACTCTGGATACGATCTTGATACACTGTCTATGGGGATGAGTGGAGATTTTGAAGCAGCAATAGCTGAGGGAGCAACAATGGTTAGAATAGGTACGGATATATTTGGTATTAGAGAGCAGTAGTTGAGTTATTTATTATTATGACTAATAAAGAAAAGGTTGTGTTTATAGGTGGAGGAAACATGGCAAGCTCTATTATTGTAGGCATGTTAGCTTCTGGCTGGGCAAAAGAGAGTATCGCTGTGTCTGATCCTGATGAATTAGCATTAAAAAAAATTACTGACCATAACGATATTTCAAATATGTTTACTGATAATTGTGAAGCAATAGATTCTTCTGAAGTTGTAATTTTGGCAGTGAAACCACAATCGTCAAAGAAAGCATTAGAAAGTTTTCAGTCGGCATTGAAGAAAAAAGAAAAGCGCGTTCTTCTCATTTCTATTGTTGCAGGCCTCAATATAAATAATATCAATGAATGGACCGATAATACTTGTGCCGTTGTGCGATGTATGCCGAATATTCCTGCAAGGGTACAGCAGGGTATTACGGCATTATGCGCATCTAAAGAAACAACACAGAAACATCGTGATTTATCAGAAGTAATACTCAGTACAGTTGGCCAAACTATCTGGGTTAATAATGAGAGTATGATCGATGTAGTTACAGCAATTTCTGGTAGCGGCCCAGCATACTTTTTTTATTTTTTTGATGCGATGGAACAAGCTGCTGTTGAGCTTGGATTATCTCAAGATGATGCAAAGAAGCTAGTCAGGCAGACAGCCTATGGTAGCTTAAAATTATCTGAGTCATCATCAGAAGAGTTCACTCAATTAATAGGGCAAGTTAGCTCCAAAGGCGGTACTACCGAAAGAGCACTTGAAATATTTGATAGAAAAGATTTTAAACGTATTATTAAAGAGGCAATTAAGGCAGCACAAGAGCGTTCCGTAGAAATCTCAAAGGAAACGGGTAAGTAGGCAGTGAGAATAATAGAGTTTCTTATTAATTCTGTTTTAGGAATACTAATTATCATTGTTATGTTGAGATTTGTCCTTGCGTATGTGAGAGCAGATTTTTACAATCCTTTAACTCAATCATTTGTTAAAATATCTGATCCTTTTCTTTCCATTTTTAACAGAGTATTCCCTTTAATTGGGTCAGTTGATACCGCTGCAATTACTTTACTTTTTTCTTTAAAAATCTTACAAACATACTTACTTCATTTGATTAGTGATCAACCTTTTATGTTTTTTCAGTCTTCTATAATTTCTGTGTATCTTTTACTGCAAACTGCAACATACATGTATATCGTTTGTTTTATTGCTCTAGTTTTATCCAGCTGGGTTATGCCTCATGGTGGCAGTCATCAAAATCCTGCATTGTCAGTGATTCACAGCATCACAGAACCATTTCTATCAAGGGTCAGAAAAATTGTACCTCCCGTCGGAATTCTTGATTTTTCAGTAATGGTGGCTATGGTTGCCTTGTTCATATTTTTAGAAATCATCCGCTACGGTTTTTATTCATTGTTAGTTTATATTTCAAATTAAGTTGTGGCTTGTTCGCATTTTGTGTATAGTATTTTCATGCACCGATTTGAAGTCAGCTTGCGGGTGCGATGATAAATACAGCTAAAGCGATGGCATAAAGCCACTCAGCAATAGCTGTAGTGGTTTTTTTTTAGCCAAGTTGTTTTGGTTTGGGGAAGATTTAATATTCAACTTGCGGACCCCATAGTATAAAAATCCGCTAAAGCGAGAGAGCATGCCAGCAGAAATAACACAAAATTCGGTCGGTTTGGTAAGACCTGAAATTATTGAGTTTGAAAAAAATCTATCACTAGATTGTGGCCAGCATTTATCTAGTTTTAAGTTAGCATATGAAACTTATGGCACACTCAATAAGGAAGCTACGAATGCAGTTTTGATTTGTCATGCTTTGTCTAGCGATCATCACGCAGCTGGGTACTATACGTTAGACGACAAGAAACCAGGCTGGTGGGATTCCTGCATAGGCCCAGGCAAACCTTTCGATACAGACAAGTTTTATGTTGTATGTTGCAACAACATAGGGGGCTGTAAAGGGTCTACGGGCCCAAATACTCTTAATGAAAAAACCAATCAATTATATGGCCCAGATTTTCCTATTGTAACTGTTAAAGACTGGGTAAAAAGTCAAAGCTATTTGGCTGACGCGCTTGGTATTAAGAAATGGGCATGTGTAGCTGGAGGCAGCCTTGGAGGAATGCAAGCAATACAATGGGCAATTGATTACCCTCAGAGACTTGCAAATGCACTAGTAATAGCTGCGGCGCCAAAATTGTCTGCTCAAAATATAGGGTTTAATGAAGTTGCAAGGCAGGCCATTATATCTGACCCCGAGTTTCATGCAGGCCGGTATTATGAGCATGATACAGTACCTCGAAGAGGTTTAAGCTTAGCGCGGATGCTAGGACATATAACTTATTTGTCAGATGACTCAATGCGAGCTAAATTTGGAAGAGAGCTTAGGGAGGGTAAGCTTAACTTTGGTTTTGATGTGGATTTTCAAGTTGAAAGTTATTTGAGACACCAAGGTCAGGCTTTTGTAGATAAATTTGATGCTAATACTTATTTATTAATCACAAAAGTTTTAGATTATTTTGATCCTGCCCTAGACTATGAAAGCGATTTAAGCCGAGCTTTTGAAAACTCCGAATGTAATTTTTTAGTTGCTTCTTTTACAAGCGATTGGCGTTTCCCGCCAGAACGATCTCGAGAGATTGTAAAAGCATTATTAGATACAAATAAGGAAGTAACTTATGCAGAAATAGAAGCGAATCAAGGCCACGATGCTTTTTTGCTTCCTATCCCAAATTACATAGAGTTACTAACTTGCTATATGTCGCAAGTTGATAAAGAGGTAAACAATGAAACCTGAGTTTGCGGCAATTAGTAGCTGGATTCATGCTAAATCCCGAGTGCTTGATTTAGGCTGCGGGGATGGCGAATTACTTAAGCATTTGAGTGACCTTCACAATATTAATGCCTATGGGCTGGAGATTAACCATGCAGCTATTGTTAACTGCGTTCATAAAGGTCTCAATGTGATCCAATCTGACTTAGACGAGGGGTGGTCTGAATTCTTTGCTTCTGAGTCATTTGATTTTGTTGTTATGACACAAACTTTGCAAGCAATTAAAGATCCTGAGAAATTGCTCAATGAGATGTTAAGAGTTGGTAGACAAGGTATCGTTACTTTTCCTAACTTGGGTTTTTGGACCGGTAGGTTGCAGTTCTTATTAAAAGGGCGCATGCCTGTGACAAGGGTTCTACCTTACCAGTGGTATAACACGCCAAATATACATTTGTGCACTTTCAATGATTTTGAGAGTTTGTGTGCACGCATGAATATCTATATACATCAACGCACCGTTGTAGATTATGCTCACAAGTCGAATTTACTGATGAAAATACTGCCTAATTTTTTTGGTGAGGTTGCAATATACCGCTTCAGTAGAAATAAGAAACAATAATCTTAAGCATCAACAACTTGAATCTTTGATTTTATAAAATCCTTATGCGACATGCGAAGCAAATCTGATATTTTTCTTATCCTATGCTCCTCATGCTTATCTAGCCGCCCGTCTGCATAAGCTACTTCCCATGCTGAAACCAGAATCTGGAATTTTTCTTCATGTTTAAAATTTTCGTTGATTTCTTTTATAAATGGATATAAAGAAAGCGTGTCTTCATGTCTCATCTTAGCAATATCTAATAACCAATTCGTATCTTCTTTTTCTAGCTGAAATTTATTTTCCAGAATTTTTCCTATTGATCTGATTTCTTCTTCTTGCACATCAAAGTCTGCATAACTAATTTCAAACATTAAGATAGCATATGCCAGATGCAAAGCATGGGGCTCTTTCTTTTCTGAACCTAGTTCTTGGACAACATTCTTTTTAAAAAAAGATTTTATATTATCTAATGACATTGATGGATCTAGTTATTTAGTCTGCAATATATTTCAGTTATTCGTTTGCCTTAGAATGTATGATCCATTCTGGAATCTTGTGAAAACTTGTTCGACCATGGGATTATCTATTGTATTTTTATTATTAGGTATTGTTTTTAAATTTTGCTCTGCTACATATGTTTCTGCAATTTGCCCATCTACTAGTACTTTATACCATGGTTTGTCTTTTGGAGGTCTTGAGCGTGCCACTTGCTGGTACCATTCTTCAGTTCCTTGGAAATTAGCATCCACATCATAGATTACGCCACGATAATCAAATAATTTGTGGTATACAACTTCGCCAATTGAAAATTTTGCTGTTTGCATGAGATCCCTTATAAATTTGAATTAAATTATTACATGTTATTTTTCATATGTAATCATAATTGTTGTATTATGCGCTAAAAGTTTATAAAGCAATTAACCATGGCAAAATTTAAAGACATACCCATAAAGACATATAAGGGCGTCAAACTAACTCCAGAAAATAAGTGTGGATTTTGTACTAACTCTAAATGCTGCACGTATATAACTCAAGAGATAGAAACACCAAGGTCAAAATATGATTTTTCTACTCTTTTGTGGGAGGTGTCGCACGAAGATATTAGTGTCTATAAAGATGATGATGGATGGTATCTTCTAGTAGACGCTAAATGTACCCATTTAGGCAATAATGGAGAATGTATGATTTATGATGAGCGTCCTCAAATATGCCGTGACCATTCAAATGACTATTGCGAGTTTGATACTGATGCAGAAGATGGTTTTGAATTATATTTTAATAGTTATCAGTCTTTCTTAAAATACTGCAAAAAAAGATTCAAGCATTGGGAGTATTAAGTTTCATTCAGGAAGTATTTCAGTAAAATTAGAAATCATTGGATAATCGCATTTTATTCTTGAAGGTTTACTTGAATCAGGTTTTTTTGTTGTCAAAATATATCTAATTTTATTTTCATATGCTTTATCCAATACACCAAGACTGTCATCAATAAATAAAGTTTCATCTGGATCATAAGAGATTTCTTGTGATAATCTTTCCCAAAAGGCAGTAGTTTCTTTAGGTGTTCCAAAAGAATGAGAGCTTACAATATGATCAAACTCTCTCTCTAACCAAGTTTTTTTCAGTTTAATTTCTATTACATCCGGATGGGCATTTGTTATAAGGAAAATTTTGTAATTTTTTTTTCTTAATCTTGCTAAAAATTGTCTAACAAATGGGAATACAGTAATTCTATGTTTTTGCTTGTTTTTTAAGGATGCAATATCAACCCTAAGCTCTTTACTCCAATAATCTATACAATACCAGTCTATAGTGCCGACTTTTTTTTTGTATTTGATTTGCAATTGGTTATAAGCTTCTTCATAGGATATATTAAACTTTTTACTATATTCTCCTGGAAGGAACTGGTGCCAAAAATAGTTGTCAAAAAATAAGTCTAATAAGGTTCCATCTAGGTCAAGAAACACGTTTTTAATGTGACCCCAGTCGGATGTTTTAAATTTATTTTTAGCCATTAATCTTATATATATGAAAGAAAAAGAACTTAAGTTGATTTTACCACTAGTTTCTGAATATGCCGCAGAAGCAGGAAAAAGAATAGTGGAAATTTATCATACCGGATTTGATGTCTTACAAAAATCTGATAAAACTCCAGTAACTAATGCAGATATTGCGGCTGACAGCTTTTTATGTGAAGTTTTATCTAAACTCACACCGGATATCCCCATTCTGTCTGAGGAGTCAGAGTCTGCGGTAAATGAAGTAAGGAGAAGTTGGGAGACCTATTGGCTTGTTGACCCGCTAGACGGCACAAAGCATTTTCTTAAGGGAAAGGAAGATTTCACTGTAAATATTGCGCTTATGGAAAAATCGGAGCCAGTTTTAGGTGTTATTTATATGCCTGCGCGCCAAAAGCTTTATTGTGCTTGTAAAGGTTCAGGGGCCTACAAACAAGCAAAAGGAGGTGCGAAAAAGGAAATTAAAACACGGTTACAGGATTCCTCTAAACCGCCATTAGTTTTAACAAGTTACGGTGCCCCAGGCGCAACTATGCAGAATTTTTTAAATAGGTTAGTCAATTATGAAATGAATCAGATAGGGAGTTCAATCAAAAGCTGCATGGTTGCTGAAGGCAGCGCTGATATTTATCCATGTTTTAGCACGACAGCGGAGTGGGATATAGCTGCTGCACAATGTATTGTTGAAGAAGCGGGCGGCACTGTTGTTGATATTAACTTTACCAAACTTAGATATAATAAAAAGGATTCTTTAATTAACCCTAAGTTGCTGGTCATTGGCGATTCACAATATGAATGGTCCAGTTACTTTTAATTTAGCATTCCTTTATCAACAATAAAGTCAATTATTACACTTAAACCGTCGTCTTTTTTCAGATTTGTAAACACAAAAGGAAGTTCGCCTCGCATTTTTCTTGCATCATTTTCCATCACTTCGAGCGAAGCACCAACCATAGGTGCAAGATCAATCTTATTAATTACTAAGAGATCTGATTTAGTAATCCCCGGGCCCCCTTTTCTTGGAATTTTGTCACCTGCAGCTACATCAATCACATATATTGTCAGATCAGAAAGTTCAGGGCTAAATGTTGCGCTTAGGTTGTCACCACCGCTTTCAACAAGCACCATGTCTAAGTTCGTAAATTTATTAATAAGATTATCAACAGCTGCTAAATTCATCGAGGCGTCTTCTCGTATTGCTGTGTGCGGGCAACCTCCTGTTTCAACACCTATAATACGATCTTCTTTCAATGCATTTGCACGTGTTAAGAATAGAGCATCTTCTTTTGTATAGATATCGTTTGTTACAATGGCTATTTCATATTGATTGCGCATTGATTTACATAAAGCATTTAATAGAGCAGTCTTTCCAGACCCAACAGGCCCGCCAACACCAATTCTTAGTACGTTTTTCTCTTGCATTTATGATCTAAATAGACGTGTATATTGAGTTTCGTGGAGTGCGCTGGCAATTCCATAACCATAGCAAGTACTGCATATTTTATCATTTGGAATTGACAATCCACATGATATAGCTTCGGGTATTTCAGTGATTAATTCACTCAACATTCTTTGCCCACTTGTTTGCCCCAAAGGTAAAAGTTTCATTGTACTTGTTACTTGATTTTCCAGCCAACTCCAAATATATCCATGCACACATTCTTCAAGGCTGATTTCCCACTTTATTGATGCTGTCACGAAAATAAGTGCATAGCTCATTTCATCTTCGGGAAATTCTCCCGCATCTAAAATTTTTATATCATTTAACAATTTTATTAAAGCAAGGCCTTGTTGTTTATCTTGCAGTCTTAGCTCATATGATTCTCTCGAAGCAAGCAGATAACTACTCCACCAAATTGCTTGTTTTTGATCTCCTGCCGTCAATGCATGAAATATTTCTCGTATTATTGGTACGTCTAATGATTCAATTCCATGGTGCAAAACCCCTTTTATCCAGTTTGATGCCGTTTTTTCATCTTTAACCCAACCTACATTGCAAGCATACTCTAGACCCTGAGAGTATGAGTATGTGCCGACAGGCAACGAAGGGCTTGAAAGCCTCATTAGCTGGAGCAGAGCTGCACTACTAGTGTTCATGGCGGTGAGAATGTTGATGTGAGTATGCGCCAGATTCTGGTTCAAAAGGTGATAGCTCATGTTTTATTTGTAAACCCAAACCTGCAACCATTTCGTCAAGAACATGGTCTTGTGAATATCTTACCCAATTGCTCCCAATTTGCACCGGTATATGCCGATTCCCTAGGTGGTAACATGCGCAAGCATGTTGCAGTTCATTTGTTGCAGATGCAGTTGATACTTTCTCAGCAGCAGCAACTATTTCTACTATTATGCCATTAGCACCTTTTAATAAATCTCCATTTCTTAAAACATCTCCTCTGGGTAGAAAAAGACCAACTTCTGTGCCGTCATCTAAATTTGCCTTAAGCCGAGCTTTTTGTCTCGACTCAAAAGGTAATACTAGCTTTGCCTCTGCCTTTGTTTTTTTTTCTAATTTTTCAGTGAGCTCTAACATTTTACCTCAGAATAAAAAGTATCTTTGTGCAAGGGGTAATGTAGTTGCTGGTTCACAAACTAAAAGGTCGCCATCAGCTCTGACTTCATATGTTTGTGGATCAACAACAATTTCAGGCATGTAATTATTCAACAGCATATTTTCTTTTTTTACATTCCTTGTATTTTTTACATAAGCAATATTGCTTTTTAGCCCTATTTTTTTAGCCAAGTTACTATCCGCTGAGGTTTTTGATAAAAATGTCAAGCAAGTACTTTCTCTTGCAGCACCGAGCGCGCCAAACATTGGCCGATAATGAACTGGTTGTGGTGTTGGTATCGATGCATTGGGATCCCCCATAGGGGCAGCTGCGATAAAACCACCTTTCAGTATTAATGAAGGTTTTGCTCCGAAAAATGCCGGTTTCCATAAAACAAGATCAGCAAACTTACCTACTTCTATTGACCCTACTTCATGTGATATGCCATGAGTTATAGCAGGGTTAATTGTGTATTTAGCTATATATCTTTTTATCCTGTGGTTATCGTTTTTTTCTGTATCTTCTGATAGAGCACCACGCTGTTGTTTCATTTTGTGTGCTGTTTGCCATGTCCTGCAAATAACTTCACCAACTCTTCCCATGGCCTGGGAATCCGACGCGATCATGCTAAAAGCACCCAGATCATGAAGAATATCTTCAGCTGCAATAGTTTCTTTTCTTATGCGTGATTCTGCGAAAGCAACATCTTCTGCGATGGCGGGATCAAGGTGATGGCAAACCATCAACATATCTAAGTGCTCGTCAACAGTGTTGATAGTGTAGGGCCTTGTAGGGTTTGTGCTTGATGGTAAAACATTTGGTTTTCCACAAGCTTTTATTATATCGGGAGCGTGACCGCCTCCAGCACCCTCCGTGTGATATGTATGAATAGAGCGACCCTTAAAAGCTGCCAACGTATCTTCAACAAACCCAGATTCATTCAACGTATCGGTATGTATAGCGACTTGAACATCATACTTCTCAGCTACGTTTAAACAGTTATCAATGGCCGCAGGAGTTGTCCCCCAATCTTCATGTAATTTTAGCCCCATTGCCCCAGCCTCTATTTGTTCATCTAAAGCCTTTGGTAGACTTGCATTTCCTTTACCTAGGTAACCAAGATTCATTGGTAGCGCATCGGATGCTTGAAGCATTTTATGTATATTCCATGGACCGGGCGTGCAGGTAGTAGCATTAGTCCCTGTAGCGGGGCCTGTTCCTCCGCCCAACATGGTTGTTATTCCTGACATTAAGGCCTCTTCAACCTGCTGAGGGCAAATAAAATGAATATGGGCATCAATACCCCCTGCCGTTAGTATTTGCCCTTCACCTGCGATGGCCTCTGTACCAGGACCAATTACAATGTTTACATTTTCTTGGGTGTCAGGGTTGCCGGCTTTTCCAATGCCAGAAATACGCCCATCTTTTATACCTACGTCGGCTTTTACAATTCCCCAGTAATCAATAATTAGAGCGTTTGTAATTACGGTGTCGACAACTTCTTTACTGCTTTTTTGACTCTGGCCCATGCCATCACGTATTACTTTTCCGCCACCAAATTTTACTTCATCCCCATATACCGCATGATCTTGCTCAACTTCCACAAACAAATCTGTATCAGCAAGGCGAATACGATCCCCAGTTGTTGGTCCATACATCTCGGCATAAGCTTCTCTTGTGATTTTTGTCATATTTTTTTACTCTATAGAACCCATAATTTTTGCATTAAAACCAAAAATTTTTCTATCCCCTGCAAAACTTGTAAGAGTTACCTTTCTGCTTTGTCCTGGCTCAAACCTCACGGCTGTGCCAGCTGGTATATTTAACCTCTTTCCTTTTGAAGCCTCTCGATCAAAAACAAGCGCTGAGTTTGTTTCATAAAAATGATAGTGAGAACCTACCTGTATCGGGCGGTCACCACCATTGCCTACATCGACCTCTATTGTTTCGCGATCTTTATTAATTTCAATTTCACCTGATTTTGTTATCACTTCGCCTGGTATCATGTTTTTACCTATTTAATTGGGTTGTGAACAGTGACAAGTTTTGTGCCGTCTGGGAAAGTTGCCTCAACTTGCACTTCAGCAACTAACTCAGCAATTCCTTCCATCACATCTTTTTTTGTTAGCAATGTGCACCCATAATCCATGAGTTGAGCTACGCTTTTACCTTCTCTGGCACCCTCTAGTATGGCTGCTGAAATATAAGCTACAGCCTCGGGATAATTTAATTTTATACCCCTTTGTTTTCGCTGTTCTGCAACTTGCCCAGCTAGAAATATTAATAATTTATCTTTTTCTCTTGGTGAAAGTTCCATAGTGCCGCCTATTATGTATTCCAAATCCTTGGGATATTAGCATGATGTCCTAGCAACTCAGGACGAATAGTTTTCCAAATATCAATTAGAATATTTTTGCATATATCTGCCCTATTACAAATTAGGCGACATACTAATAAGTTTTCGATGAGCGTTGCACTAGCACAAATTTTATTTTGTGCCAGTTTTTTTCTGACCATATCTAGTACGGCGTCTGTAGCACTATTAGCGATCAAAGTTGCATAAGACGAATTGCCATTTAGACCCCATGGTTCTGCCATTAAAGCCCCTTGCCCATCTACTTTAGTATTATCTATGAATACCGGTTTCCCTTCATGCCAGATTTGAAATGACTGAGAAAAACAACCCTTGCTGAAGGGTTGCTCCCCAACAGGTCTTCCCAGACACGTTATTTCCCAACCGAGAAAGCTCGCATTATTTTTTAAATTTATGCATGTATTTGTTTTTGCTAATGCCCCATCAAAGACTATGTTTTCTTGGGGTAGCCACTCAACGCACGCATCTTCTTCTATAGAGATAATTTGCTGTGTATTAGAAATTGGCCCAGCGGTCCGGTAATACTTGCTTGCCCCGGGGTTTGTGATCAGAGCATGTCCTTTTTTTAAGCAGTCAATATTAATTTGCAGCATATCTCCACCCACGATCCCGCCAGGTGGATGTACTATATATGTATGATTTATATGGTTTTTTTCTGGATAAAAAGGTTTTTGAACAACCAGTGGCCCAGTATGATTTATTTTAGACAGAGTAGTTTTAGCGTCTTTATATTCAAACTGAAGTTTAAGGTTGGCAACCCAACTAGCTTCTTTTTTGTTGGCCTTCGCTTGATTTGTTTTTTTTAAAACAGCTACCATTTTTTAACGAAAATACATAAGCTAACTATTATAAATAAGGTAATCACTGGGAACCCCAAATCATTTATGCTGTGCCCACCATGCGCAAATGCTTCACTTGTTAGCAAAGCTGTCAAATAAACCACAAGCAACCGTTGTTTTTTCATTCACTATGCTCCTTTTTCAAAGTTAAACTACCAAGTACTCAGATATCAAGTCATCGCTTAATGCAGAGATATCATCCGCTACGACATTTTTTCCTCTTTCCATGATACAAAAATTAGTTGCAATTTTTTGAGTAAAACCTATTTTTTGTTCTACTAATAGCACTGTGACATCCATTTCCTTATTTAATTTAGTGATGATATCACCAATTAAGCTGACTATATTAGGTTGAATGCCTTCACAGGGTTCATCCAAAATTAATAATGTAGGGTTCACAGCCAGTGCGCGCCCTATGGCTAGTTGCTGCTGCTGTCCACCTGACAGATCGCCTCCACGTCTTTGTAACATTTCTTTTAAAACCGGAAATAATTCAAAAACAAGGTTTGGTATGCCCTTACTACTACCACGCGATGCAAGACTTTTTTGAGATGCTAGCCCAACTCTTAAATTTTCTTCTACAGTGAGTCTAGAAAAAATTTCTCTACCTTGAGGCACATAACCTATTCTCATTTGTGCGCGGTGTTCTGCAGAAAGTTGACTTATATCTTGTCCATTAAATTCAATAGCGCCAGAGCGCGTAGGAAGGAGTCCCATAATGCACTTTAGAAGTGTAGTTTTGCCAACGCCGTTTCTTCCCATTAGGCACGTGCAGGTTCCTCTTTCTACATTAAAATCTAGATCCCATAGTGTATGGCTATCGCCGTAATATTGATTCAGTTTTTTTATTGCCAGCATTTCTAATATCCCAGATAGACTTCTTTTACGTTCTTATTATTTTGAATGGCTTCCATTGTTCCTTCAGCTAATACCGCACCTTGGTGTAGCACGGTTACTTTATTTTCATTTGCTATTGAACGGACAAAATTCATGTCATGTTCCACAACCACAACTGAATGATTTTTGGCCAGATTCGTAAGCAGTGCCGCCGTATTCTCAGATTCTTGCTGTGTCATTCCAGCCACAGGCTCGTCTACCAGCAACACTTTAGGGTTTTGCATAAGCAGCATGCCAATTTCAAGCCATTGTTTTTGCCCATGAGACAACTCGCCTGCTAGATCATGTCTTTCAGGAACTAGTGAGATTTGTTCTAACACCTTTTCTATCATTTCAGATTGCTCAGCAGATAATTTAAAAAATAAGTTTTCAAATACGCGTTTTTGCTTTTCTAATGCGAGCGTTAAATTCTCTGTTACCGTGTGATTTACAAACACAGTTGGTTTCTGGAACTTTCTACCTATTCCAAGATTGGCTATTTCAGCTTCACTTAGGATAGTAAGGTCAGTATTTGCACCAAAAATCACTTTTCCTGTGTCAGGGCGAGTTCGCCCCGTAATGATATCCATCATTGTTGTTTTGCCAGCCCCATTTGGACCGATAATGCAGCGTAATTCATTTGTTTTGACATAAAGGCTTAGGTTATCTATTGCCTTAAAACCATCATCAAAACTGACGGTAACATTATCTAGATATAGTATTGTTTCTTGCATAGGATATAACTCAGCTTTTTGTCAGCAGGAAAAAGCGGTTTAGTTTTTTCTCTTTTATAAAACCCACAATTCCGGTTGGTAGAAATACAGTTACAAAAACAAACAGACCGCCTAAAGCAAATAACCAGATTTCTGGCGCAAAGGCAGTAAAAAAAGTTTTTGCATAATTGACTAAAATTGCACCAATTACAGCACCATATAGAGTGCCGCGCCCTCCGACAGCAACCCAAATTACGATGACTATTGAGTTTATGGGAGAAAATTCACCTGGATTGATGATGCCAACCTGAGGGACATATAGTGCGCCTGCTATTCCAGCGAGTACCGCTGAGACAGTGAATAAAAATAATTTAACGTATTCATCACGATAGCCTAGAGAACGTACTCTTGTTTCAGAGTCTCTAATAGCCATGGCCACTTGCCCGAGCCTTGATTTCACAATGTATTTGCAAGCTAGATACCCTGCGGCGACCGCAATTGCTGAGCATGCAAATAGCGCACTTCTGGTTGTGTTTGCTTGGATGTCAAAACCCAAGATATCTTTGAAATCTGTTAAACCGTTGTTTCCGCCAAAACCTAAATCATTTAGAAAAAAAGCAAGCAGTAGTGCATATGTCAAAGCTTGAGTGATAATGGAAAGATATACTCCCGTCACCCTAGATCTAAAAGCCAACCAGCCAAAAATAAAAGCCAGCAAGCCGGGCACCAGCATGACCATAATGGCTGCAAAAGCGAAATTATCAAAGCCATGCCAATACCAAGGCAGCTTATCCCAATTCAGGAACACCATAAAATCAGGCAGTATCGGGTTACCATAGACTCCACGGTCGCCAATTTGACGCATTAAATACATTCCCATTGCGTAACCGCCTAATGCAAAAAAAGCGCCATGCCCCAGACTTAAAATGCCCAGATAACCCCAGACCAGATCTACAGCAATAGCCAGCAATGCAAAAGTTAGGTATTTGCCGAGTAAAGTTACCGTGTAGGAAGATACATGCAAGGCGGAGGACTCTGGCACCAAAACATTGAGTGCTGGTATGGTCAAGACAGAGATCATGAGTGCCCCGATCAGAATCCGCCCACCCAAATCATCATCCAGTATTTTTGGAAATATTAGTTTTAACAGCATGTTAGTCTTCCGCCGCCCGACCTTTTACTGCAAACATACCGCGCGGTCTTTTCTGTATGAATAAAATGATGAAAACAAGAATCAAAATTTTAGCAAGCACAGCACCAAAAGCAGGTTCTAAGAATTTGTTGGCGACTCCTAAAGTTAAGCCACCTAAAAATGTTCCAAAGAGATTACCCACACCACCAAACACAACGACCATAAATGAATCAACAATATAGGCCTGTCCCATGTTTGGGCCGACATTTGTTAATTGGCTCAATGCAACTCCGGCCATCCCTGCAATTCCTGAACCAAGCCCAAATGTTAATGCATCAATCCAATTGCTTTTTATGCCCATGGCTTTTGCCATATTTCGGTCTTGGGTTACTGCCCTCATATGCAGACCGTAAACTGTTTTTTTCAACATGAGAAATAAGATCGCTAAAACAATCACACTGAAAATGATGATGTATATCCGGTTATAGGTTATTGACAAAGATGGATTGATGGATAATGAACCACTCATCCATGATGGTGTCGCGACAGCACGATTTAATGGACTAAATACAGATCTGACTAATTGTTGCAGTATTAGGCTTAGCCCAAATGTAGCCAGCAAAGTATCAAGTGGTCTTCCATAAAGGTAACGTATGATAGTTCGTTCTATTACAATTCCAAATAACCCCGCAACAATAAAGGCTGCCGGGATAGCAACAATTATTGAAAGGTCAATGTAATTAGGCATGAGTAGTTGCACGACATATGTTGTGTAAGCACCCAACATAATCATTTCCCCGTGTGCGAGATTAATTACTCCCATCACGCCAAAGGTAATCGCTAAACCCACCGCAGCTAGAAAAAGAACAGACCCCAGACTCAAACCAAAAAGTGCATTTTCTACCTGTTGATTGATAAACACATTTCTATTTGTTTTTTGTAATGTATTTTCTAAAGTACTTTTAAGCGTTTTTTGATTTTCAGTTTCAGCATCAACCAGTGAATCTAATTTTTTTACTAGAAGTGTTTGAGCATCCCTTTGCAATGTCCCTGAAAGAAAAGATGCTGCTTGTATCTGTTTTTCAATGTCGGGGTGATCCAATTCCGCCATTGCTATGCCTGTTTTTAAAACTTTTCGTATATTTGATTTGTTTTCACTATTCAAAGCATCCTCTAGCATGGTTTTCCGTTTAAGAGTTATATTTTTTAGCAATGCTTGAGCAGCTCGTAATCTTTTTTCCGGATTTTTGTGGTACAAGGAAAGCTCGGCAAGCTCATTTTTTACATATCTTCGTAGTTTGTTGTTGAGCGTGATTTTTTTTATCTTGCTCTTCGGCATTGTGGCTATAGTTTTTTCTGTTTCTATGTCAAATAAGACATAGCCATCGGCCGATTTTTCAATGAAAACAATTTCATTGGTTGCCCTTATATAATATAAACGGCTATCTAATATGGCCTCTAGTACCGAGGTGCTCTTTTTAGGGTAGGAGCTAACAAGTTTTTCTAAAGCGCTTTGTTTTTCAGAATATTTTTTTGCAGATAAATTCTCGGCGGCTGATTTGAATGAAGCACTTTCTCCTAATGCACTGGTACTTGTTATTGCAAGTAGTATAGACACAGCCAGACTAAGCAATATTTGCTTTCTATGCATTAAGAGGTTCATCGTAGATTATTATATATTCTTTGATACAGTGGGCACGCTCTTTCTAAGATCCAGGATGAGACCTGATTAAAGAAAGAGCGTTGACTGTATTGCTTTTACAGCAGCGTTAGTAGTTTTGCCCAGAACATTTTTTAGTCTTTTGGTTGTAGTTACCGCACATGACCTTTGGATCTTTCCAGTCTGCGGTAATTACCTTGCTTTCAGGAAGAAAGTCAGTCCAAGCATCTCCTTTGACTTCCTCGGTTTGAGAAACAATATCAAATTGACCATCTGCTTGAATTTCTCCGATCAGAATAGGTTTTGATAAATGATGATTTTCATGCATAACGGCTGTCCCGCCTGTTAAGTTCGGTACTTTGATCCCATACATTTCGGGTCTTACTTTTTCGACATCTGTTGTACCAGCTTTTTCAACTGCTTTAGCCCACATTTTGAATCCGATATAGGTGGCTTCCATCGGATCATTTGTTACCCGTTTTTCATCACCGATAAATGCTTTCCAACTTTCGATAAATTTTGTATTTTCTGGCGCATCTGCACTTTGGAAATAATTCCATGCAGCTAAGTGTCCTACAAGAGGGCTTGTATCTAGACCGGCGAGCTCTTCCTCTCCCACCGAGAATGCAACAACAGGGATTTCATCTGCAGATATCCCGGCATTACCCAGTTCTTTATAAAACGGGACGTTGGCGTCACCATTGATTGTTGAGACAACAGCTGTTTTTTTCCCTTTAGCGGCAAATTTTTTAATATCTGAAACAATGGTTTGCCAGTCAGAGTGACCAAATGGTGTGTAATTAATCATGATGTCTTCAGCAGGAACACCTTTCATTTTCAGATAGGATTCTAAAATTTTATTTGTCGTGCGAGGATAGACATAGTCAGTGCCAGCAAGCACCCAGCGTTCAGCGCCAAATTCAGTCATTAAGTAATCCACAGCAGGGATGGCTTGTTGGTTAGGTGCAGCTCCTGTATAGAAAACATTTTTGGATGATTCTTCGCCTTCATATTGAACCGGGTAGAAAAGCATGCCATTTAATTCTTCAATGACAGGTAGAACGGATTTTCTTGATACTGATGTCCAGCATCCGAAAATGACATCTACCTTATGCACTTGTATCAACTCGCGTGTTTTTTCTGCAAAAAGAGGCCAGTCTGATGCCGGGTCAACAACTACTGCCTCAAGTTTTTTGCCCAACAAACCTCCAGCTTTGTTTTGCTCTTCAACCATCATTAGCACAGTATCTTTTAGTGTTGTTTCACTGATGGCCATCGTGCCTGATAGCGAGTGCAGCACACCTACTTTGATAGTGTCATCCGCATGCACAGGCATAGCTAGCCCAAACATTAAAATTGCGAGCATTGCTTTTGCAGACTTAATTATGTTCATATCAAACTCCTTATATTTATAATTTATAACAATAGCTTCGTATGGTTATTAATATGCATAATCCATGCCAGTTTGATCTGTGAAAAAGAAAATTTCTTTTTTTAGAAAAAATGAATAAAAACAAACACTTAACAAATGCATTATAAGAATAAATAGGTTTATTTTTACCTGTTTTGGACCATGCGCGAAACGTGTTGGGTTTTGTTTAAAAATGGCACAAACTGCACCAAAATGACTCATAATAAATAAATGCAAAAAAGATATGATTTTGGACGCAATTGGTCTGCTTTTGCCGCGAAAATTGATGACCAAAAAATTCAGCAAGCACAGGACTGGCTTAGCCGTTTATTTCCTGATCTTCAAGGGACAAGTTTTTTGGACATTGGGTGCGGGTCCGGTTTACATAGTCTGGCTGCATTGCATCTTGGTGCCAGCCACGTGACCGCGATCGATATTGATGCCGACAGTGTTCGTACCACCAGAGATTTATTAGAAAAGTTTGCACCGAACAAAAACTGGACTGTCGAAAAGGTCGATATTACTGATAAACAAAGCAATCTTGGCATGTACGATAATGTCTACTCCTGGGGTGTTTTGCATCATACGGGCGATATGTGGAATGCCATTACAAAAAGTACAAACCTGGTTGCCCCTCAAGGCCATCTGGCTTTGGCTTTGTATTTAAAAACATCATTTTGTTCGCTCTGGCGAATTGAAAAACGCATTTATGCCAACAGCCACATGATCCGCCCCTTTTTTAAAATCCCATTTGCTTTTGCATTGCTACTGAGGCAATTATTAAGCCTGCAAAACCCGCTTACCTACATTACTACTTATGCTGAAAAAGGGCGCGGTATGAGTTTTTGGAATGATATTGATGATTGGTTAGGGGGGTATCCCTATGAGTCTGTGGATTCAAGCAATCTGAACGTGTTTCTCGAGCAACATAATTTTACACTCGTCCGGGAATTCAATACTCAACCAGGGATTGGTTTACTTGGTACGACTTGTGGCGAGTGGGTGTTTAAAAAGACTTAATAATTTTGAAAAAACTGCCGTGCAATTTCTTCTGCAAGGAGGCGGTTACCGAGCGGTGAATGATGTCCGTAGATATTATTCGCACCATGCATCATGGCCAATTTTTTTATTTTTTCCGGGTCGTCTTTATCTTCCATGTTTTTAAAATAATCCCAAGTATTGAATGTATCGATAGGCATCTCTTTCGCACATTCCTCGACCATTTTTGAGTAGCCCGGTTGTTGCTCCCATTGCACAATTTGACCTATACCAAACTGAATAAGAAAGATCAGCCGGATGTTTTTGGTATCTGCTTTGTGTTTGATGCGCTCTAATAATCCGCATGCAATTTTCACCTTGTCATTATCGATGTTATTTATGGCCGACCATAAGAAAGGGGCATAGGTTGTTGCCAAATACTCGGTGATTTCCGAATAACCGTTGGCTTTGTTGTAGATTTCCAGCCAATAGGATGGCAGGTGCTGGCTCATCAGATAATCAATTAAATACGAATAACCAAAAATAAATCGAGCTGTACCGATATCTTCGCGACTGGCTTGCAGCGGTGGCACCGGATTATTTTTATGTACCAACGTGCCGTTTTCAAAAACAAAAAAGGGCTTGTTGCCGCCGCCATAGGTTTTATAGGTAGCCCTGTCAATGCTGCCGATAAAATAGGAAATAATGATGGTCGTCGGTTGGGTATGCGGCATCATCTCTTCAGCCCGGAGTATGATTTGATCTGCACCGTAACCCCCTGCCGCAGCATTAATGACTGGCTGATTGATGATTTTCTCGAGCACCGCCGGCCATGCTTCATGATCTTGCACCTCCGAGCCTGCAGTAAAAGAGTCACCGACGGCAAGGACACCACCTTTTTTGATGGCCGTGATGGTTGCAGCGTTCATTCTGATGCCGTGCTCACCTGTCGTCATCATGGATGATTGTCTATGCGGGGCAAGCGACCAGCCCACCAGCGGGTTGTAGATATTTTGATCGGTAATGCCGAGCAAATTTCTTTGTTTGTAGACCTGATTTTCCAGTTTGTTAAGAGGAATACCTTCGACTAGGCGAAAACTAACTTCTAGAACAATGAGTGTAAAAAAAGTACTGACAAAAATAATAAAAGAGGCTGAGAGTAGACGTTTCATTTTTCAAAAGTGGTGGCCAGGGGCAGAATTGAACTGCCGACACGAGGATTTTCAGTCCACTGCTCTACCAACTGAGCTACCTGGCCATGTGTAAATGACATATTTTTCACTAAAGATTGGAGACTCATTATGCAGCAGGGGCTGCAGATTTCAAGAATTCAAAGTTAAGTATTATATAACCCATAAAATGCTGAAGCTGTCACTACATAGCTCACCACAATTACTGGTCCTGCAGGAATATCGAAAAGCATCGCGGTTATAATCCCCGCTACTACTGAGACTGCGCCACATAACCATGCAACCTTATGCGGGTGGCGTGACTTGAGTGCTGCCAAAGCCGGAAGTATCAAACTGGCGAACACGACATAGACACCCACTAGCTGCACCGATGAGGTTATTGCGAGAGCAAAGAGCATATAAAAAACAATCCCCGTTCGTAAGGATGGTTTTAGAAACCATGCTGCAAGAATTAGTGCATAAATGGGCGCGTGGTAGGCTAGGTTTTCCCATGTTACAAACAACATCTGTCCTGACAGCAGATACTGAATCTCTTCTCCACTATTCGGGTGATCAGCCAACAATAAAATAGCGAGTGATGCTGCCAGCACAAAACTCACCCCGATAATGGCCTCCTGTTGTTTTGGCACACATATTTCTACTTTATGAAAAAATAACCCAGACAGAACTGCAGCTGCCAGCGCAATCAGCTGTATTAACCAAAATGATGGCTCGTGTAGTAATAGTTCTGCTGCAATCAGTCCAAGCCCGGCAATTTGAGCCACGGCCAGATCAATAAAGATAATACCGCGGTTTAATACCTCAATACCAAGCGGAGCGTGGGTGAACGCTATCATGAGGCCAGCGGCTAGTGCTGGCCCAACGATACTGATCATTTCGCTGCTAATCACGTACGACTCCCTTTAAGAGGTCAATGGTAAGATCAAACAGTGCAAACAGATCACCGCTCTTAACATTTCCACCAATAGTATAAGGCAGCACTAAAGCAGGTGTGCTGGTTTTTTCAGATAACCATTCGCTGGCATCGTCCGGATCATATGGCGTGCGAATAATGACATCAGCGGGTTTGACTTTAAGCTGTTGTAACAAGCCCTCCAGATGCGAAGTGGTGGGTGGAATGCCAGGCTTTGGTTCCAGCGAGGCTGCTTGCTTCAATTTTAGCCAATCAAGCAGGTAACTGAATGTTTTGTGGTGAGAAACTACCGATACCCCCTTCAGACCTGCAGCCTTTTTCTCCCAATGCATGATGGCCTGCTTCCAACGGGAGGTAAAATTCTCTAACCGGTTACGGTAAAAGTCAGCATTAACCACATCAATAGTTTCTAGCCGCTTGCTCAGCTCCGTGGCTACCAGCAAAATATTGTGCGGATTGAGATGCACATGCGGGTTACCCTCCGGATGTACATCTCCCATGCTGCGATCCACCACCACTGGTTTTTCCAATATGGGTACAAATTCTGATGCCATCAGATGACCAGCTGTTCCGGGTTGTACATTCGCACCGGCTTTTTGAAGCAACACGGGCAGCCAACCAACTTCTAAGCCGGCCCCAGAGCAAACTATCAGGTCAGCATGCCTTGCTTTAACAATCAGGCTCGGGCGGGCGCGGATATAATGCGGGTCTTGCCTGGCGTGAGTGGCGGCAAAAGTTTCTATCTTGTTGCCACCAATTTCCTTTGCGAGTGCTGCCCATTCAGGTTCACAGGCGAAGACGTTTGTCTCCGCCCGTGCCATGAATGGAGTTGTACAAAACAACCCGACTAGGAATATCCCAAGGAATTGTTTCATAACATTCCTTCTAGTACTTATGTGCGCCATGGGCACCAAGACTCATGATGTATTGCAGCACGAACTGATCATCATGTTCTCCGCGTGCCAGCTCTTCACGGTTATATTGCAAACGCACGCGAGCGAACTCATTGTTTGTCCAGTCCAGCATCGCACTATACGTCTCCGGATCATTTCCGTTTGAATCTAACGCACTGCCGACTAAACCAGCAGGCACATCATGTGCATCCAGTCGGCTATAACGAGCGCCAATACGCCACTGCGGATCAAATTTGTAGACTGCCTGCGCATACCACCCACTTGAAGATTCATGGAAGTCCACTGCTCCGGTTGAGGAACCCGTGTCTTCATATGTACCGTCTTCTTTGCGATGGAAATATTCACCCTGCAAGATGACCTCTTGTTGACTGGTCGGCGCCCAAGTGTAACGGATATCGGCAACATAAATGTCTGTATCACCGATAAAGCTCACGACACCTTCATTGGACGCGCGGGACCCATCCGCTTCGCCGGAGAGAGCATACCCTCCCAAACGCCAGCTTTTGTTATCATCAATATCACCACCAACGCGGGCAAAGGCAGACCAGGCGCCTACACCTGAGCCATCACCCCCACCAAATGGAAAATCGTCTCCACGAAATAGGCCACCGCCAATTTCAGTGTAGAAGTCAGTCGGCAACACATAGGATATTTCTGCGCCATCATCATTAAATGCTGCATTCAGAAATGCGCGATATGGTAATGGACGATCTACGAAGTCGTCGGCATGGCTGTGATGTTCATTTAAATAACCAAGTGTCCAGAAAGCACGACCCGCCTTAATGCCCATACCGTCTGGCAAACCGATTGCTGGCAGAGTCTGGATGTAAGCTTCTTCTATTTCAACTTCGGTTTCACCTCCATGTTCAGCAAGCGCGATGGTGGTGCTTCCAAAGAACTTATCATCCACATTGGCTGAAAAATTCAGCTCGGTATGATCGATCGCGAGACTTTCACTTGCACGTTCTCCTTCCTCGCCAACTGCAAACCCGGCGATTTCTCCTTCTTTGTGAGAGAACTTATTATATTGCCCGTTTAGAATCACCCCGATCGATGGATTAAAGCTATTATTTTTTACATCACGCCGGGCGGTCGCCGGTGTTGCGGGCGCCGAGGACACGGCTTTTGCTTGCGTCTTTTCCATTTTATTCAGTTTCGATTCAAGCATATCGATGCGAGTTTCATAGGCCTGTTTCATTTGTTGAATCTCGGCACGTAATGCATCGATGTCTTTATCTGATGCTGCCAACGCAATGTTGCTAAACAGCATAGTAATTAATGTGGCACAAGCCACACGTTTTGTATTTAACATTATTCCTCCTTAAACATAAATACACACACAACCCCTGTGAGCCACAGGGTGTTTATAAAATTAATTAAATTTGATGTTTAGGAGAAAAGCGGAGGTGCGCGGGGTGCTGCCACAATATAGCTTTCTAAGCGAATAAATGAAAACTCAGGAAGCGTTATGTTGTCGGTAGCATATTCTGGTGTTTGCAGCACAATAGCTGCGTTCGGTGTGCCATATTCCTTATGCTCACAAAAGTGTAGATAAATCAGGCAAGTATGCCCATCATGCTCGTGCTCCTCAAAGCCGAATTCAGCCGTATGCAAGCTCGTGAGTATCTGCATACTAAAAAAGCTAGCAACGAGAAATAAATTTAATTTTCTTTTCATCTTATCTTCACTCATTAGAGTCTTATTATAACAGGTGTTGCAAATTTCAAGAACGGGGGTGTAAATCAGCTCAAGAGGGGTATAGTAAATTTTATCAGCTCGGGAGCAAGTCGATGCCCAGAATAAAAGTTGAAAATAACGATGTTGAGGTGAACGAGCAAGGTTTTCTGGTCAATATTGAGGATTGGTCAGAAGCTTATGCCGAAGCAACTGCCCACCTAGATAACATCAAGCTCTTCAATGATCATTGGGAGTTGATTTACTATTTTCGCGAATATTTCCAGCAAAATGAGCACGCTCCCTCTATGCATCAAATGATTATGGGCATGATGCCAAAGACCGAAAAATTCCTTGATAAAAAGAAATACGAAAAACATATTTATAGTTTGTTTCCGTCTGACCCAATTCGAAATATATGCAAATTATC
>JAYYZZ010000002.1:0-167382 GCA_036687665.1 Pseudomonadota bacterium
AAATGAGCACGCTCCCTCTATGCATCAAATGATTATGGGCATGATGCCAAAGACCGAAAAATTCCTTGATAAAAAGAAATACGAAAAACATATTTATAGTTTGTTTCCGTCTGACCCAATTCGAAATATATGCAAATTATCCGGCGTGCCAATGAAACAACCCGATACTTAGGAAACCAGCTTTTTAATTAGTTTTATGTCGTCGAATGTTTTATGCTCATCATTATGAAGTGGATAAAAAGATTCTTTCTTAGTCTGATTACCGTTGCGATTATCCTCTTTAGTGCGGGCGTCTTTTTGTTAATTAATATTGATCCCAATGACCACAAGGATCTGATAGTCAATGAAGTAGAAAAGATAACGAACAGAAAGTTGACCCTGATTGGTGATGTTGATTTATATTTATTCCCCTGGGTTGGTTTGCAAATTGGCGAGGCGGAACTCAGCAATGCAAAAAATTTCAGCGACGAGCCGTTTGCGACAATCGATAGTATCAATGTCAAAGTCCAGTTGTTGCCATTATTAAAGCGCCAAATAGAAGCAGACAAGATTGTCATCAATGGGCTGGACTTAAAACTCAAACGCAATTCCTGGGGTTTGACTAACTGGATCGGACTCGCTCCGCCGGTCGCACCAAAGCAAGAACCGCGCACCGGGTCTGCATCGGAGGCCGGCAGTCAAAGCAAAAAAATACAATTGACTAACATTAATGGTTTGGAAATTACTGATTCTCGTGTGAGCTGGCAGGATGACCTGCTTGAACAATCAATCAGCGCCGATGCTCTTTATGTGTCTACTGGCATCTTAAAGCTAGACACTCCTTTTGATGTTGAGATCCAGTCCAATATCAGCGCCAAAGACCCTGACATCAAGGCTGAATTGCAGCTTACCTCGCAGATTGAGATGGATTTTGTAAACCAGGTGTATAAATTTAATGTTTCTGATATCAAGATCGAAGGCAAAAGTGATTCCCTTCCCGTACGTAATTTAGATCTACAGTTGCAATCCGATATCAGCGCCGATTTGAATCGCAAATCCATGACTTTTTCTAACACCACAGCCAATATTTTTGAGACGGTACTTAATGCGGATATCAGTGTGTCGCATATGGACTCCAAGCCAAAAATCAAAGCGCATGTTGAAACTGAAGTTTTTAATCCCCGGCAGCTGTTGGGTGATTTAAATATTGATGCCCCCGAGATGCTCAATATAGACATGATTGAGGAGGCGCAAATTACCCTCGATGCACGCACACGAGGAGATGAATTAAGACTGGAGAATATCGTGGCCATCATCAATGATGTTTCTTTCAAAGGCGGGTTTTACATGAATGTCCCTAAAAGACCTGCTATCGATATATTGATGCGTATTTCCAATCTCGATTTAGACAAATATCTCAAAGGTAAAAAAACGACCTCGGGCAGATCATCCCAATCAGGTGTTGTCACGATCAACAAGGCCGAAGCGGATGAACCTGAGAGACAGGTAGCGCGTCGTAATCCCAATACGAGTTTTTCATTACCAATAGAAACCCTGAGAACACTTTCACTAGGCGCGGATATCAATGTGCATAAACTGACATACCAGGGATTGAGGTTGAGTAATTTTAAAGCTCAGCTAACGGCTAAAAAAGCAAAAATAAAATTGAAAAAATTAAGTGCAAAACTTTTATCAGGCAAAGTGAATGCCACAGCAACATTAGATGTTGCTGGTAAAACACCCCATTATGCTGTCAATGCCACCACCACCAACCTAGATGTTGCAGCATTGCTCGACAGTGTTGGCGGGTCAGAGGATTTTCGCTTACGGGGTTCGCTGAATACTACGCTTGATCTTAAAACTGCAGGAAAAAAGACAACGTCAATCAAGAAGAATCTCAATGGCAAATTCAAAATGAATATTGAGAATGGAGTGCTTACAAATCCCAAGCTACTTAGAAGTGTGGAAAAAATATATGCTTTTTTCAAGAAGAAGAAATCAAAGAGTATAGGAGACGAAACGGCATTTAAAACAATTTCAGCGAGTAGCGTCATCAAAGGCGGTATTGCAACAAATAAAGATCTGGTTATGGCTTCGCCATTGTTTGTAGCAAAAGGGCAAGGAGTGGTTGATATAAAAAACTCCGTTGTGGATTATACGTTGCGTGTCGGGTTGATAGAGAAAAAACGCATCAAGCATTATGTTCCAGTGAAGATCCATGGAAAATTTGGTGATTTGCAATACCAAGCTGATTTTGCAAAATTGATTCAGAAGAAACTCGACAAAGAAATTGAAGAAGAAAAGAAAAAAGTGAAAAAGAAGTTGAAACGCAAAAAAGATGAGCTCCTCGATAAACTTGAAGACGAGATCAACAAAAAGTCAAAAGGTCTTCTGAAAATATTAAAAGACAGTTTGTGATGATTGGACGAGAATAAATGTATAAAACTTTTTCAAAAAATATTTTGCACTGGCATAAAAAAAATGGCCGCCATAATCTGCCATGGCAAACGCAAAATAGCGCTTATCATATCTGGCTGTCAGAAATTATGTTACAGCAGACACAAGTGACTACTGTGATTCCATATTTCAATAAATTTATAAATGTTTTTCCTAATATCTCAGCAGTGGCTGCAGCCGACTTGGATGAGATACTCAAGCTATGGGCAGGTCTTGGTTATTATGCACGTGCAAGAAACTTGCATAAAACCGCCAAAGTTTTAGTAGCAAAATATAATGCAGAAATACCAGCGAATTTTGATGTATTGGTGAGTTTGCCAGGGATTGGACGCTCCACTGCCGGCGCCATATTGGCACTGGCTTTCAATCAGGACTATCCTATTTTAGATGGTAATGTAAAACGTGTTTTAACTCGTTATGCTGGTATTGATGGATGGCCGGGTATCCGGCAGGTAGAAAATAAACTTTGGGTCTTGGCAGAAAAAATGATGCCACAGCAACTTGTAGCTTCTTATACGCAAGCGATCATGGATCTGGGTTCCTTGGTCTGCGTTCGCAAGAACCCGCTTTGCATGCAATGCCCAGTTAGCAGGCAATGTGTTGCTAAAAAACTTAATTTGACAGACCAGCTTCCAACGCCTAAAGCAAAACAGGACATACCAAAGCGTGACACGGTGATGCTTATTTTTGAGAGCAATAATGGCACCGTCCTGCTTAAAAAAAGGCCGCTTCGTGGTATCTGGGGCGGCTTGTGGAGCTTGCCCGAGTTTGCAAGCACTGAAGAGGCGACGCATTGGTGCAGGAAAACTTTTGGCAAGACTTTTAATCTATTAGGGCATCTAGACACATATAGTCATAGATTTACGCATTACCAACTCGATATAATACCTTTGCATGTGCGCTCAAATAAATCGTGCAACTATAATCTAGATAAGGAAGAATTTGCTTGGTGCGATGCGGACATACAAAAACATGCAGTAGCAACACCCGTAAAAAACTTAATACAAACTATTTCTTAAATAAAAAATGACTAGAAAAGTAAATTGCATAAAACTAAACAAGGAAGCCGAAGGTTTGGATAGACCGACTTACCCAGGAGAATTGGGTCAAAAAATATTTGATAATGTCTCCAAGGAAGCATGGGCGCAGTGGGTTGGGCATCAGACCATGTTGATTAATGAATACAAATTGACTCCTGTTGATCCAAAAGCACGAAAATTCTTAGAAGGCGAGATGGAAAAATATTTTTTCGGTGAAGGTTCTGATAAGCCAGCGGAATTCCAACCCATGGATGAAGAAGGAAATTGAGCGCATAAGCTTTTAGTTTATGTTGATATTTCAATAAAGATATAAAATAAAAGTATGGCAACAAAAGCCAGAAAGAATAATAAGTAACGTATCCCACGCAAATAATTTGAAATCGCCTCAGATTCTGTGGGTTGTTTACTTTTGGCTCCGAGTGCAATGACCAAGTAGAATAAAAATAGCAGGGCTAGCACAAGAGCAAGAATTCCAAGTTTTTCTAACATTTCATTTCGCTCGATACTATTAAGTTTTGAATAAAGGGATAAGGTATACGGCTAGCGCGATGACTAAAATAATTAAGATTATGAGTATTGTTATTGCTTTATCTGTCTTATCCATTGCTCGGGTTAGTCCAACGCTTATCTTAGTACGATAATTATTATTAATAAGGTAGCAAGCACAGCTACAAAGTATCTTTTAATTTTTTTCTCATGTATTTCTTTTTTTTCTACCGAAGCTTTCCAGTCGCTAAAAAGTAAACGCTCTCCAAAACTAACAAGCATTATCAAAAGAATAATGACAATTACGACCCAAATAATAATAGTTGCAAGTTCCACTCAGCAGCTCTTCACTCACGTTCCCAGGTGCCTGACTGACCACCGCTTTTACTAACTAGTTCTATATTACTCATAGTCATTCCACGGTCTGCACTTTTACACATATCGTATATTGTCAGTAGCGCGATTTGTACTGCAGTTAATGCTTCTATTTCAACTCCTGTTTGCCCTGTTGTTTCAACATGCGCATTGCAATGTATGCAAGGAGGGTTATCTTCTAGTTCAAAAGTGATTTCAACTTTAGAAATATTTAGTGGATGGCACAAGGGAATTAGATCAGGGGTTTTTTTACATGCCATAATCCCAGCTGTGCGGGCAAGCCCAAGCACATCACCTTTTTTATGACCCTGCGCGCGCACTAAATCCAATGTATTTTTTTGCATTATGATGTGACCACGAGCCACAGCTATTCGATGTGTATTTTTTTTATGCGTCACATCTACCATATGTGCCTCACCATCTTTGTTAAAATGTGTTAGGTCATCTTTCATAAATTAGTTTATCCTTATTCGCTATAGTATAAAAATATAGTGTAACAGCAACTGAGTGATTATATTAGTGGAGTGTTTACATGGTAGTGACGGTTAAGTTTTTTGCAAGCTTAGAAGAGAGCCTTGGCAAATCTGAAGAAATTCTCGAATCTGTAGAAATTGAAAGTGTTTTTGATGTGTGGTGTCAAGTTTCAGGTGAGACAGAAAAACCAAGCAATATACTTGCTGCTGTAAATGCCAGTTATGCTCGTTTTGATGATTCAGTTAAAGATGGAGATGAGATAGCTTTTTTTCCTCCTGTAACGGGTGGTTGAGCTGCTGTTTTAATTTTTTGGTTTTTCCATCGTGGCTCGAAGTGCAAGCTCGGCTCCGTTCCTTACAACCTTCAGTTTGATTTCGGTGCCCACTTTTAAAAAGCCAAGATAATGCCTAAGCTCATAACCAGTATTTATGATTTTGTCGTCAATTTGAATAATAATATCTCCTGGTTGAAGACCAATTTTTGCTGCAGGAGTATTTGGCTTAACCCTTGTAACAATTGTTCCAGTTTTATTTTTTAGGTTAAACGCTTGGACAAGATCCGGAGTCAGGTCTTGCACAAAAATACCTAGGATGCCGCGCTTAAATTCTCCATATTTAATTAATTCTTTTGTTATTATTTTTGCCATATTTATTGGTATTGCTAGCCCAATTCCAACACTGCCCGCATCGCGAGAACTTCTGCTTGGACTTAATATGGCTGTATTGATTCCGACAAGTTCGCCATTGAGATTAACAAGCGCGCCTCCAGAATTGCCAGGGTTAATTGAAGCATCTGTCTGAATAAAATCTTCATAGGCTTCAATTCCTAAACCAGATCTTCCTAGCGCACTAACAATACCTGAAGTTACTGTTTGTCCTAGCCCAAAAGGGTTGCCTATAGCGACAACAAAATCACCGACTCTTAATTCATCAGAATCGGCTAAAGGTAGCTCATGTAAATTGTTAGATTTAATTTTTATAACAGCAATATCTGTAAGGGGGTCTGCACCAACTAATTTTGCATCCAGTGTAACACCGTTACTTAAAGTGACTCTTATTACATCAAAGTTAGCAATTACGTGATTGTTAGTAATGACATAGCCTTTATCAGCATCCAGTATCACTCCAGATCCCAAGCCTTGTCTTTTCCTTTTTCTTTCATTTGGAATGTTGGGTATATCAAAAAATTTTCTGAAAAAGGGATCGCGGTATAAAGGACTCGCTTTTACAACCACTTCGCTTTCTGTTGAAATATTGACTACGGCCGGCATTACTTCTTCTAGCATCGGCGCAAGTGATGGAGGCCCACCCCATTTGGCCGGCAACCCTGCACTCGAGTCTGCCTGCATAAACAGAGCGGCTAAAGCTAGAGTACATGCCGGGAAAAATTTAGATACGTTCATTTTTTTAGAATTATATTTTTTTCTTAGAGTCCATAATAAACAAAGAGTTCAACAAGTGCACCTGTTGAACTCTTAAATATAGTAATTTCTAGTGTTAGCCCTTAATGTCAATACGCTTGGGCTGTGCCTTTTCAGTTTTTGGTATCTGTAATTCCAGAACACCATGCTTGCAACTAGCTTCAATACTATCGCACTGAGCATCTTCAGGTAAAAGCACTTGGTTTGAGTACTTCCCATAGTGTTTAGCTTTATCACCAACGTCCTTTTTTTCAGCCGATATCGTGAGTGTGCTGTTTTCTAGACGGATATCTATATCTTCCGGAGCCATGCCGGGTACATTCATTGAAACACTATAAGATGCACCTTCATCTTTCCAGCCAATATTATTCCAGTCAGTCGATAGAGGGCTCAGATAATTACCAAACACACGATCTACATCCCAAAAATCATCTAATAGGCTAGATGGTTTGTAAAAAATACTTGGATACATATTAATTTACTCCTATAAAAATATTTTCCATAGGTATTAGATGGGGTTTAATCTTTATTTTTCAAGATAGCTGCTTAAATTTTTTCAAAACAACCTTGTTTTGTATTTTTTCGAACACTGTCATGGGGGAAAACTTGCCCGTTCATTGCAATGTATACACCGTCTGCAAGTTCCAGCGCAGCTGCAATTGCAAACCCAACATTGAAAATTGCGTCTGTAAAGCGGAAGCGTGCGGGCTGCATTGCGCCAGTCAGCACTATTGTTTTTTCTTTTATCTCGCTTAACATAATTGCAGTTTCAACCATTGTATCTGTGCCATGAATAAGCATAATGTGTTTTTCTGGACAGTTTTTTACTTTTACAAAAACCTTTTTCCTGTCTTCATCTGTTATGTCTAGACTATCTTTTTTTAAAATTGATTCGACATCGTATTTAATATTAACGTTTCCTTCTTCTAGGATTTTATCTATGTATGGTTCGCCAATTCGGTAGTCACTTTTAGCATCAAAGTAAACTTTATCGAATGTTCCACCTGTCGTGAAAATTTTCAGCATATTTATTCTATATTCTGTATTTGTTCGCGCATTTGTTCTGCTAGAACCTTGAGCTCTACGCTTTCTTTGGTAATTTTAATATCAGATGATTTAGATGAAATTGTATTTATCTCCCGGTTGCATTCTTGCACGATAAAATCAAGCTTACGACCTACTGGCTGGTCGAGTTTTAATGTTTTTTTGATGTCTTGCAGATGGCTGCCGAGCCTATCGATTTCTTCATCAATGTCTATTTTATTTAAAAAGAAAAGAATTTCTTGTTCAAATCGATGTGGATCTAAATCTTTTTTTATATCAGCAAAACGATCTTTTAATTTTTTGCGTATACTTTTTATTGATACTGGGTGTTGTTTCTTTATTTTAGCTAAAGTTTTTTCTGCAAGCAGGCAACGCTCTAACACAAATTTTTTTGTTTTATTCCCTTCATTCTTGCGACTTTGAATCAATTTCTTTAGTGTTTTAAGATAGGTTGTTGTAACGAGTTTCTGCATTTTTTGTTTGTTCGGGTCTTTAGTTTTGACCACCCCTGGCCACCTCATAATATCAATCAGGTTTAAAGAATCTTTAGTTTTTAATTGAGATGCTACTCTTGCCAGTTCATTTGCTAGGCTTTTGTTTAATTCTAATTTCGTATTTTTGCCCATATCTTCTTGCCAGCGGATTGAGATATCGATACGGCCTCGGCTTAAGTGCGCATTTGTTATTTCACGGATACTTGATTCTATTGAGCGCAATTCTTCAGGTAATCTGCAGTTTATTTCAAGAAAGCGATGGTTTAGAGAGCGTATTTCAATAGTCAGCTGGCCATTGACATTATTCATTTCCTCTCTAGAAAATGCTGTCATACTATATGTCATATTTTTTGACCTGATTATTGGGTAATATTATTTTTCATTAAACAACGATAAGTGTATCACTAAATTGAGGTAAAAAATGAGACCAAGTGGGCGCAAACCAGATGAACTACGCGAAATTAAGTTTACGCGAAATTATAGTTTACATGCAGAAGGCTCTGTATTAGTGGAGTTTGGCAATACACAAGTTTTGTGTACAGCAAGCATAGATGACTCTACTCCGCGTTTTCTAAAAGGAACGGGGGAAGGATGGGTCACCGCGGAGTATGGAATGTTGCCAAGATCTACTAACACACGTATGAGACGAGAAGCAAAGCAGGGGGTGCAGGGTGGCCGCACTATGGAAATACAAAGACTCATTGGAAGATCATTACGATCTGTTGTTAACCGCGCCCAATTAGGTGAACGAACTGTAACTATTGATTGTGATGTCATTCAAGCTGATGGTGGTACTCGCACGGCTTCAATTACCGGAGGTTACATTGCACTAATTGATGCTTTGCGTCATCTTCATGAGCAATCAGTGTTAAAGGAAAATCCAGTACACGGAACGGTGGCATCTATTTCAGTCGGTATTTACAAAGGCGTCCCTGTCTTAGATTTAGATTACGCAGAAGATTCAGCTGCCGAGACTGACATGAATGTTGTCATGAATGAGGCAGGCAACTTTGTTGAAATACAAGGCACAGCTGAAGGTCACGCTTTTCGTCCAGATGAATTGGAGAAGATGCTCTTTTTAGCCAAGCAAGGCATTAAAACAATTATCGAATTACAGCAACAAGTCTTGGCATGAGCAAGCAAGTTGTTGTTGCCAGCTCGAATGCAGGTAAGATAAAAGAGATGCAGGCCCTTTTAGAGACTTTACCCTTTGAATTAATATTGCAATCTGAGTTCAATGTACCTGAAGCAGACGAAACAGGTGTAACGTTCGCGGAAAATGCAATTATCAAAGCTAGCAATGCATGCGCACATACAGGCTTGTCTGCTATTGCAGATGATTCGGGTATTGAAGTAGACGCATTACAGGGTGAGCCCGGCGTTTATTCTGCCCGTTATGCCGGCGAACATTGCGATGATCAAGATAACAATAAAAAATTACTAAAAGAAATGCATGGTGTTGAAAAAGACAAACGTACTGCTCGATTCCGGTGTGTGGTGGTATACCTTGACCCTGAAAAAGATGCCAAGCCTTTAATTTGTGAGAGTAAATGGGAAGGATATATTCTTGAGTCGGAGAGAGGTTATAACGGGTTTGGTTATGATCCATTATTTTATGTCCCATCGCACGCATGCTCTTCCGCTGAACTTCCTCCAGAATTGAAAAATAAGATTAGTCATAGAGGGCAGGCCTTGCAAGAGCTTACCCAAGCGCTGCGATCTATGTTTTAAGCTTTTTTCATTAAGAAATAAGGACTATTACCCCTACTTTATGCACATTGGTTAAAGATTTGTTAAAAAGCCACAAAGACTGTTACTTTAGGGCTTAAAAGACCTGCATATAGATAAACCCCAATAAAATCATGTATTTAATGCTGTACAAAAATTGAACAATTCCTGTGAGCATAGTTATGGCCTCATAAAACAGCCCTTGTTACATGGTTTTCCACAAAGTTATGCACACTTTTTGTGGACAACTGATGGCGCTTGTTCAATGACTAATGATTGAGTATGATGCTCGCCTTAATCATCACTACAGTGCAGCAAAGATAAAATGAAACCTGATATACACCCAGAATACAAAGAGATTACTGTTACATGTAGTTGCGGTAACACATTTCAGACAAGGTCAACGTATCCCGCTGAAACGCTTGCGGTAGAAGTTTGCGCTAATTGCCATCCTTTTTTCACTGGTAAGCAAAAAATTGTTGATTCTGCTGGCCAAGTGGACAAATTCCGTCGCCGATATGCTCAAAAAGAGGACACGTAGGGCTATTAACGAGACCTTTCTCATTTTTATCAACTAGTAGTATTATTGCTGTGATGAAAATTCTTGCTAGACAATTCTTCACCTTGCTTTTCATTTTTTTGGTTCCTAGTTGTGCCATAAATCCTGTTACTGGTGAACAAGATTTTGTATTGATCTCTGAGGATGAAGAACTAGAGATAGGGCGTGAGCAGCATCAAGCAGTGATGGGTCATTACAGAGCCTACGAAGATGAAGATTTGCAAAACTATATTACGCGGCTTGGAGAGCAGATCGCAGATATTAGTCATCGTAAAGAGATAATTTTTCATTTTAAAGTTCTAGACAGCCAAGAAGTTAATGCATTTGCTCTGCCAGGCGGCTATATCTATATTACAAGAGGTTTGTTGGCTCATTTAAATAATGAAGCGCAACTGGTTGGTGTCATTGGTCATGAGATTGGTCATGTCACAGCGCGTCACGGAGTAAAGCAGCAAAGTAAAGCAACCGTAGCTCAGATTCTAACCACTATTCTTGGAGCTACAACTGGAAATAGAAATGCAGCGGATATTGGTCAGTTGCTTGGCATGACAATTATAACCGGCTATGGGCGCGCCCACGAGCTAGAGGCTGATCGTATAGGCGCAGAATATATGGCGGAATTGGGTTATGACCCGGAAGAACTTCTCGAGGTAATTGGTGTATTAAAGGCGCAAGAAGAGTTTGATAAAGAATTGGCTAAAGAGGAGGACAGAGAGCCGCGCTATTATCATGGAATATTTGCAACCCACCCTGATAATGACAAGCGTTTGCAAGAGTTAATTAAGGCTGCGGGCTCAAAATATAAAAGTGAAGACTTAAAAGCTAATCAGCAGGAATTTTTAAAAAAAATCAGTGGTTTGGTAGTAGGCCCAGGGGAACGTGAGGGTGTAATTCGCGGTAGATATTTCTATCATAAAGAGCTCGATTTTAAGATTTCCTTCCCGCCTAAATGGAAAATAGAAAATCATCCACACTTTATACGTGCTTTTACTCCTAATAAAAAGATTGTTATGCAAGTAGGTATGCGTGATTTAAATAGAAAAGTCGGCCCAAAAGAATTTGTCAAAAGAAAGTTTAAGGATGATTGTAAGCAAGGAAGGGTGATCAAGACTGAAGATTTTGAAGGTTACACTTGTATTGTAGAAATGGACCATCCCGAATGGGGAGAGCGGCCTTCTCGCTACGCAATTATTTACCGAACACCTAAGGATGCATTTGAAATCATGGCAACCACAGAGGAGAGCGATCTAAAACATTTCGATGGTCGTTTTTTATCTGCTATTAATAGTGTTCGTAAATTAAAGAAAGACGAATTGAAAGAAGCAGAAGCGAAGCGTATTAAAATAATAAAAGTGGAGAAAGGCGACACATTTGCTAAGTATGCACATATGAGTAACTTGGGCAATCGCGCTGAAGACAAAATTCGAATTCTTAATAATGCGTACCCAAAAGGCGAACCTATCCCTGGCAGTTATGTGAAAATAGTACAGTAAATATAGATATAAGAGTTTTGACTAAAAAGACTGCCTACTTAATTGATTCTTCCATATACATTTTTCGTTCTTGGTATACCTTGCCTGATACCATACGAGATGCAGAAGGTAATCCACTAAATGCTCTATATGGGTTCAGTGATTTTGTTTCTAAATTCCTCGTAGAAGTTAAGCCTAAATTTATTTTTTTTGCATTTGACGGGAGTTTAAAAAGCTCATATAGAAATGAAATTTTTCCTGATTATAAAGCTAACAGGGAATCTGCACCGGATGAACTAAAAAAACAATTTTTATTGTGTAGAGATTTTCTTGAATTTATGGGCTTGCCTTATTTGTCGAGTGAAACTTATGAAGCAGATGATATTATCGGGACACTTTCTAGCAGATTAAAGAAGAAAGGTTTTATTATTAAGATATTAACTGCAGATAAAGATCTCACACAACTAATAGAAAAGGGAGACATTTGGTGGGATTACTCTAAAGATAGGAAACTTACCACCCATGGAATAAAGAAAGAATTTGGAGTTTTTCCAAATCAAATTGCAGATTTGTTGGCGATTGCTGGAGACCCAGTTGATAATATACCAGGAGTCCCAGGTGTCGGGTTGAAGACAGCAGCGAAGCTTTTGAATCGCTTCGAAACAGCCGAAAATATGCTAAACAATGTAGAGAAAATTTCAAATATGAAGATGAGAGGGTCCCAGCGTGTTGAAAAGCTTATTCATGAGCATAAAGAAAATATAGTTTTGTCCAAAAAATTAACACTTATTGAAACAAAAGCAAAACTAGGAAAAAACTTAAGAATTACAAAAAAAGCTCATAATATCAATAATTTAGATGATTTTTTTTCTCGAGTAAGTTTTAGCGAAAAAAGACGACAACGTTTCAAAGAGACGCTAAAACAATACAATGCATGAAAACTAAGTTATATTTTTAATATGACAGACAAACTTTTAGTTTTTGTTACTGCACCCAGCAAACCCGTTGCTGCAGAGCTAGCAAATTCAATTATTGAGAAACACTATGCGGCATGTATTAATATTGTTGATGATATTGCATCTATTTACTTTTGGGAAAATAAGATTCAGTCTGATAATGAAGTATTGATGTTAATAAAAACAACTAAGTCTAAATATAAAATATTAGAAGAGTACATATTAAACAACCACCCATATGATTTGCCTGAAATTATTGCTAGCCCAATTACTGAAGGTTCTAATAATTATCTAGAATGGCTCGAAAAATGCGTAAACTAATCTTCTTTCCGTTATCTTGTCTTTTTCTTGTTGCTATTTTTTTTAGTATAACTTTACCCGTATATTCCGACACTGGTCAGTCTGCGCCCACGGTGCTTGAAAAATTAAATGTTGGGCAAGGTAAATTTTTATCCCCGGAAAAAGCTTTTCAGATATCTGCTTTTTTTGATTCGAAAGATGAAGTTGATGTCAGATTTAGAATAGCAGATGGTTATTATCTTTATCGGGATAAGATTACTTTTTCCTTCAATGATACAGATTTAGATCCTAGTTTTTTTACTTTACCACCGGGAATCATTAAGACAGATCAATATTTTGGTACAGTTGAGACATATCAAAAAGATTTCAGACTCCGATTGACAGCGAACAAGAAAATTGATTTTGGCGCAGGTCCAGCAATCTTGAAGGTAGGCTTCCAGGGATGTGCCAGCGCTGGTCTTTGCTACCCCCCAATGTTTCAAAATATAAACATTGGACCTGAAGATGCATCTGCGCAGTTCATTCCTAAGCATCAAACCATTGCATCTCTAATTGCAGACAGTGGGATGCTTGTTACGATTTTTTCATTTATTGGTTTTGGGTTGTTATTGACATTTACCCCATGTGTATTACCAATGGTTCCTATATTGTCGAGCTTAATTGTTGGAGAAGGAGCAAGCATGGGTACAAAAAAAGCACTGTATATGAGCTTGGTATACGTGTTCGCAATGTGTATTACTTATACTGTAATTGGAGTCATGGTTGGGCTCACCGGGGAAAGTATCCAAGCATCGCTCCAAAATATTTGGGCTATTCTATTTTTTTCTATGATATTAATATTTTTAGCTCTTTCCATGTTTGGCTTTTATCGAATAGAAATTCCCAATTTTTTCCAAAATAAATTTGTATCATTGTCTGCTAAAAACCAGAAAACTCAAAGTTATCTTAGTGTTTTTTTCATGGGTGTTTTGTCTGCCCTAATTGTTAGCCCGTGTGTCACAGCACCGCTAATAGGCGCATTGATTTATATTGCAAATACGCAAGATCCAATTTTTGGAGGCCTAGCATTATTTAGTTTAAGTTTTGGCATGGGAATTCCATTACTTGTTATCGGTACGACAGCAAGTAAGTGGCTGCCTAAAAGTGGAGCGTGGATGGTTCAGGTTGAAAGATTTTTCGGATTTTTGCTATTAGGTCTTGTTATATGGTTGTTAGATCGTGTGCTTTCTTCAGAATTTATTATGCTACTAACAGCACTTTTGTTTTTCTCCATTGCTGTGTGGGCAAGAGTAGCAACAATTGCAGGCAGCATTTCCATAACTCTTGGCGTGCTGATTCTTCTGAGCGTTTTTACAGGCGGCAAGTCTTTGTTTGCTCCTCTTGAAGGGAGCTCTTTATCACAATATTTATCAAAAGAATCAACAAGTTATGAGTCTGTCCAATTTAAACATGTAAGTTCACTGCAAGATCTGCAACTTCATATGAGCAAGTCAGATACGCAAGATGGAATTTTCCTATTTGATATTTATGCTGATTGGTGTGTGACATGCAAAGAAATAGAAGCGTTTGTTTTTACAAGAGATGATGTGAAAAACGAAATGAGTAAATTTGAGTTATTAAGAGCAGATGTCACTGCTTACAATGACGCAGACCAGAAATTATTGAGATCGCTGCAACTTTTTGGCCCACCGGCCATGCTTTTTTATAATAAAGACGGAGTAGAATTGTCTGAGTATCGAATAGTAGGCGATATCTCTGGAAATGAGTTTATCGATCACCTGCAATTGATTTCAAGAAAGAATAATTGATGTATTAATGATGGTGATTGCCACCCTCAAGCAGCCCATCCCGTTCCACAAAAAATATGTCACGTGCTAAAAATGTGTAATCAGCTTCTAGAGCCATCATTCCAACTAAAACTAGCAGAAATGCAGTTGGCAGAATGATTGCACCGAGGAGCGCGAGTCTTTCCCATTTCATATGCATGAAAATTGCGACTATAAAGCCTGCTTTGAGTAGCATGAAGGTTAAAACCAAAGACCATCTTAGGTAACCTTGCAGATTATAGTAGTCCACCATATATGAAAACGTGCTCAGTACAAATAGCAAGATCCAAATCCAGATATATACTCCGAGCGGGTGTTGTTGTCCTGTTTCACTCATATTGTTTTTCTACCATAAATAAAAGAAGGCAAATATAAATACCCAAACCAGATCCACGAAATGCCAATAGAGTCCGGTAATTTCAACTATTGCGTATCCTTTCTCCTCATAGTGGCCTTTGTATACTTTATATGCCACGACCAACAAGTAAATTACACCACAGGAAACATGGAAGCCATGAAAACCCGTGACCATGAAAAAGACGGCACCAAACTGAGACGCACCCATGGGGTTTCCCCAGGGGCGAATGCCTTCTTCAACGATAAGTTTAGTCCACTCAAAAGCTTGCATTCCAACAAAGCTTGCGCCAAGTATTGCTGTTGCAACCATTAGCAACATTGTTTTTTTCCGGTCTCGGCGATAACCATAATTGACTGCTAATGCCATTGTTCCGCTGCTGGTAATGAGTATGAAAGTCATAATTGCGATTAGTAGCAGTGGAACACTCACGCCAGCGACTGTTAAAGCAAAGACTTCAGAGGCAAATGGCCATGGGACAGTTGTTGTCATACGTACTGTCATGTAGCTAGTCAGGAAGCAGGTAAAAATAAATGTGTCGCTTAGTAGGAAAATCCACATCATCGCTTTCCCCCATGGGACTTTAAATGCTTCCCTATCTGCAGCCCAATCTGAGGCGAAGTTTTGTAGATTTTCAGTTAGCGTATCGTTTGCCATGATTTATTTTTTATCCCTAGACCTATGTTGCTAAAAGTAGTGCAAAGAGCCCTATCCACACAAGCAACAAAAAGTGCCAATATAGTGTTAAGCATTCTATGCTTGTTTTGATGTCATCAATATTTGTTTTATTGCTTAGTGCTTTTATAGTACTCCCGCTCCAGAACCATAAACCACCCAACAAATGAGCTATATGTAGCCCTGTTAACACATAAAAGAAAGCGTAAGATGGATTTGTAAATGCGTAATACCCTTCATCATAAAGTAATTGCCAAGTGGCAATTTGACCCAAAATAAAAGCAAATGTAAAAATTCCTGTTGCAATTAAAGCTGTCCTTACCTGTTTGACATAGTCTCTTTTTGATGCACTTTGTGCCCAATGTATAGCGAAACTACTTAAAGCTAAAATTCCAGTGTTTTGCCAAAGCAAATCTGGTTCATTTAAGGGAACCCAGTCACCAATAGACATTCTTATGTAATAGGCGCTAGCCATAAGGCTGAATATTGAGGTTACTATGAGGAGGAATGTTATTGTCGCCATTTTAGGGGCAGGTACTCTAAACTCCCCTTCGCCGTCATAATCAGGTCCGCTAGCACTGACCCAGGGCGTCTTAGATTGAAAAGATTTAACAACTAACCAACCCACAAGAAGCATCATTAAACTTCCCATAAAAAATAGAACGCCAATTGTTCCAGTCATGTCAAATTCTTCCATTTGGCTTGAACATGTCGCACATGCGCTCGCAATTTTTGGGAGCACAATCGCAAATATTGTGACGAACAGGGTGGTAATCGATCTTTTCATTTTCATTCTTTTTATTATTGTTTGCTGTCTTCTGTTGCTAGATTTTGTGGTAAATAATCTTGCTCATAACCTGGGACACTATAGTCGTATGCCCAGCGATGCACGACGGGTAAGGATGGCCCCCAATTTCCGTGTTTTGGTGGGGTGTCCGGCGTTTGCCATTCTAGTGTAGTTGCTTTCCATGGGTTGCTATCAGCTTTTTCTCCTCGCCATATACTTATAACCAAGTTGTATATGAACATTATTTGTGCTGCTGCAACGAATAGTGCTGCGATAGTGATTGCCACATTTAAGTCCTGTGCAGAGCTGGGTATCCATGAAGATGCATCACCCATTGCGTAATAGCGGCGCGGCACCCCTAAAAAGCCTAAATAGTGCATAGGTAAATATATGGCATAGGTGCCAAGGAACGTGACCCAGAAATGGATCATTCCCATCTTGTGATTCAGCATCCTTCCAGTCATCTTTGGGTACCAATGGTATAGCGCGCCAAAAATAACGAGTATGGGCGATACTCCCATGACCATATGGAAGTGCCCAACTACAAAATAAGTGTCTGAAAGTGGAAGGTCAACAACAACGTTACCGAGAAATAGCCCTGTAATCCCCCCATGTGTAAATGTAAAAATAAATCCAATGGCAAATAGCATAGGTATAGTTAAATGAATGTTGCCTTTCCATAGAGTCAAAACCCAGTTGTAAACTTTGATTGCGGTTGGCACGGCAATGATTAATGTAGTGGTCGCAAAAAAGAAACCAAAGTATGGATTCATTCCGCTAACATACATGTGGTGTGCCCACACAACGAAGCTTAAAACACCAATCGCAAGAATTGCCCAAACCATCATGCGGTATCCAAAGATATTTTTTCTGGCGTGAGTACTTAATAAGTCAGAGACAATGCCAAATGCGGGAAGCGCAACAATGTACACTTCTGGGTGCCCAAAGAACCAGAATAAATGTTGAAATAAAATAGGGCTTCCACCGGTGTGTTCTAAAGTTTCACCTAGTGAGGTTACGGCTGGCATGAAGAAACTTGTTTTAAGAGTGACATCTAGCAACATCATTATCGCACTTACAAATAAAGCGGGGAATGCCAACAGACCAAGTATTGTAGCCATAATGATGCCCCACACTGATAAAGGCATACGCATAAGTGACATGCCACGGCAGCGTGCTTGTAATGCAGTTGTAAGGTAATTCAGCCCACCCATAGTGAAAGCTACGATAAAAACAGCTAGCGAGACGAGCATTAATATAATACCCATGTTGCCCCCACCAACTCCTGCTCCTGGAGTGCCTGGTGTTATTGCTTGTGGCGGATATAGAGTCCAGCCTGCCCCTGATGCCCCGCCATCTACAAAAAAGCTAGCAACAAGAATTAGAACCGACAGGAGATATATCCAATAGCTAAGCATATTGACATACGGGAAAGCCATATCTCGTGCTCCACACATTAGCGGGACGAGAAAGTTACCAAAACCACCCAAGAAAAAAGCAGTTAATAAATAAACAATCATAATCATGCCGTGCATGGTTACCGCTTGGTAATATTCATTTGGCATTATCATTGAAAATTCACCTGGAAATGCGAGTTGCAGACGCATTGTCATCGACAGATATAATGCGACTAAACCAACGGAGACGGCAGTTGTCATGTACTGATAGCCAATTATTTTATGGTCTTGGGAAAAGACCCACTTACCTAACCATGTTTTCGGATGATAAAGTTCTACATCCGTATCTGCCATTGCTTGATGTGCCATGCTAATCTCCTTTACTCAATTGCTTATTGTAATGTATTAATGTACGCCACGAGATCGTTTATTTTCTCGTCACCCATTAAAGACATCAACCTCATTTGCGCCCCTTGCATATCATGAGGGTGAGTGCCACGTACACCATCACGGTAATTCTTTATTTGTCTCACTAAATAGTCGTCATTCATGCCTGAAAGTCTTGGCGCGTGTTGGGAAATTTTCCCACGCCCATCTAAACCATGACATGCTGAACAAGTTTGAAAAAGTTTTTTCCCTCTCCGAGGATCGCCTGCTACCGTGGCTTTTGCTGGTTTATTAGGCAATGATTGAATATATGAAATGACATCCCTCATTGCGTTTTCGTCAGGCAGTGTTGCTGCCATTGCGATCATCTGTTTACCATAAATGTCTTCATCTTCATTCCCTCGAATACTTTTCTTGAAGTGCACTAATTGGCGTAACAAATAGTGCCCATCGAGGCCTGTTAATTTAGGTGAATTTAAAGTTGTGTTCCCTAGACCGTCTGCACCATGGCAGCTACTACATACCGCATATAATTTTTCACCACGTGCTGCATTGCCCGCTAATTTGGTAGTTTTTTGTGTTTCTGCAAAAGTTTGTTGGCTTGCAAGCCAACCCTGGAAGTCGCTTTCGGTCTGGACAATCACTCTACCCCTCATAGCATGATGACCAATTCCGCAAAGCTCTTCGCATAATATCTCGTATTCACCTAATCTAGTTGGGGTAAACCATAAATATGTGACCATCCCTGGGACCAGGTCCATTTTTACTCTAAATTCTGGAACAGTAAAATTATGTAGTGTGTCTTTCGAGCGTAGCAGAACTTTCACAGGTTTGTTAATAGGCAAGTGTAAACGGTTATGGTCGACGACTATATCGTCATTACCATTTGGATCCTGTGTATTCATGCCAAATGGATTGTCTGGATTTATAAATTGGACCCCTGTAGTTCCAAGCTTTCCGTCTTTCCCTGGGAATCTAAAGCTCCACTGCCATTGTTGGCCAACGGCTTCAATTTGATATGCTTCTTTTGGAGTGTCTACGAAACTAGCCCAAACAAAAAGACCGGGTGCAAGCATGGCAGTTACGCCAATTGCAGTAATGATTGTTAGCCATGATTCTAGTTTCTTATTTTCAGGCTCGTAATCCGCGGTTACAACTTTTTTGTGGTGGTATTTATATATGCACCAAGCCAGAAATAAATTGACTGCAATAAAAATAATGCCACATACTACGAAAGTGATGTCGACAGTGGTATCAATGAAAGTCCAGTTTGAGGCGATTGGGGTGAAGTACCATGGACTCATGAAGTGGAAAACAAGCGTCCCGATAGTTAACAGTATTAGTACTATAAATATTGACATATTTTCTGTTTGTATGAGTTTTTATACAACTCTATTTATAGAACCTTTGGATCTATTTACAATCCTAAAGGTGCGTAAGCTTTTCATGTTTCAGGCCTGCATTATAGCAATTTAAATGTAAAATATTAATTAGGCATGCTGATAGAGCCATAAGCTCGGCTTTTTATAATTTCCATTAATTGGCTCTTACATTATGATTTTTTATCTCGTTTTTTAGCAAAAATGAAGAATAAGGACAGTCACTGGAAACAGTTCGAATTTTTTTATCAGATTCGAATGTTTTTATAAAAAATCTTTTTGAGATCATTGGCAATCATTATTTTCTTAAATAGCAAAAGAACTGTGTTTAAACGTAAGAAAAAAGCGAATAAAATCCTAATTTACAGCTAAATTCTTCTAAAATACGTGAAAATCATCGAAAAATAGGCTATATTTTAACTTTAAAAATCACATAGACATCATGTATTTTGACGAATATAATGACATTTAGATGCACTTACTAACAATTAAACCGTATTTAGGTATATATGGCTCAAATACTAGTGTTAAATGGTCCTAATTTAAATCTTCTTGGAGAACGTGAACCAGAAGTTTACGGAACCACTACGCTTGATGATATTCTGCGTCGTTTAGAGAAATGTGCCGCAGATTTATCCGTAGGAATTCAAAACTACCAAACGAACTCTGAAGCTGAAATGATTGAACGCATTCATAGCGCAAAAAAAGAAGGCATCGATTTTTTTATCATTAACCCTGGGGCATTTACTCACACGAGCATTGCATTGCGTGATGCTTTTCTTGGAATTGAAGTGCCGTTTATTGAAGTGCATATTTCAAATGTCTTTGCACGAGAAGAGTTTCGAAAAAAATCATACTTATCTGATATTGCGGTTGGTGTTATTTCTGGGATGGGAGTGCATGGTTATGAATTAGCGCTTTCAGCTGCTGCACAAATGTTGAAAAGCAAAGACTAGAGGCATAGATGGATATACGTAAAGTTAAAAAATTAATCGAACTTTTAGAAGAATCTGATGTTGCTGAAATTGAGATTAAAGAGGGAGAAGAAGCGGTCAGAATAAGTAAAGAGGGAGCGCAAATTCAAAGTAATATTGTGCCACCGACATCACTCCCTGCATCAGCCCCTGCCGAGAAATTAGCAAACGTTGAAGAAAAATTGCCAGAAGGGCATCAGGTTGCTTCTCCAATGGTAGGAACTTATTATGCAGCATCAGCCCCCGGCGCAAAACCTTTTGTGCAGGTGGGAGATACAGTTTCCCCTGGCGATACTCTATGTATTATTGAAGCTATGAAAATGTTAAATCAAATAGAATCAGATAAAGCGGGAACCATAATCGCAGTATTAGTTGAGAATGCACAACCTGTAGAATTTGGGCAGCCTCTGTTTATTATTTCGTAGACGGAGAGACTAATGTTAGAGAAAGTCGTTATTGCCAACAGGGGCGAGATAGCTCTCCGTATTATGCGCGCTTGCCGTGATTTGAATATTAAGACTGTCGCAGCACATTCTGAGGAGGATCGAAGCTTAATGCATGTTCGCCTCGCAGATGAATCTGTATGTATTGGACCCGCCTCGCTAGAGGAAAGTTATTTAAATATCCCCGCAATTATTAGTGCTGCAGAAGTTACTAATGCTGATGCAATACACCCTGGATATGGATTCCTATCAGAAAATGCTGATTTTGCTGAGAGAGTAGAATCTAGCGGATTCCTGTTTATAGGACCTACAGCAGAAACTATAAGGCTTATGGGGGATAAAGTCACTGCACGCAAAGCAATGGAAGACGCGGGTATCCCTTGCATACCAGGGACCGAAGCAATTAAGCCTGGCAAAAAGAGTCATTCTATAAGCGCGGCCAAGAAACTCGGGTATCCCATTATCATAAAAGCTGCAAAAGGCGGCGGCGGTCGTGGCATGCGAATTGTGCATGAAGAAAAACAACTACTAAAATCTATAGATCTAACACGCTCAGAGGCACGCTCTGCTTTTGGTGATGACACTATTTATTTTGAAAAATTTTTACAAGACCCGCGACACATAGAATTTCAAATACTGTCAGATTCTCATGGTAATACGATCCACATAGGTGAAAGGGATTGTAGCTTACAAAGAAGACATCAAAAGATTATCGAAGAGGCACCGGCTCCTAACATCAACGAGACCAAAAGAGATGAGTTAGCAGCAAAAATCGTTCAAGCTTGTAAAAAAATTGGATACAGAAATGCGGGGACTTTTGAATTTCTATATGAAAATGATGAATTTTATTTTATTGAAATGAACACAAGAATACAGGTTGAGCATCCTATTACAGAGATGATCTCCGGGATTGATATTGTAAGACAGCAGCTCAAAATTGCTGCAGGGGATGAGCTTAGCTATTCTCAAGATGAGGTTCGTTTACGCGGACATGCAATTGAGTGTCGTATCAATGCCGAAGATCCAGAAAATTTTACTCCAAGCCCAGGGACTGTTGACCAGTTCCATGCCCCAGGAGGGCCAGGTGTTCGCATTGATACACATATTTATAATGGGTATGTTGTATCACCTTATTATGATTCAATGTTGGGGAAATTGATAACGTATGGAAATACAAGAGAAGCTGCAACACGTCGCATGATACGCGCCTTAAACGAGATTGTCGTAGATGGCATAAAGACGAATATACCTTTTCATATTGGCTTAATCAGCAGCGAAGCATTTTCGAATGCTGCCCTCAATATTCATTATTTGGAAGATTATATTCTCAAGACTAAAGAGGCAAAAGAGTAATGAAAATACTGTGGCTGTTCTGTGATACTAGAAAGAATGAGTAAGGTAAAAAAAGATATTTATAAGAGCACTAAGATAGTTAGCGAATCTATTCGAATAGCACTGGAGGATTATTTCGAGAATTTGGAGGGCTATGCCCCTGATAACCTATATGCTTTAGTGCTTCAGGAGGTTGAAAAACCTATTTTTGAAGTAACTCTAGGCCATTGCTCAGGAAATCAGTCAAAAGCTGCAAAATTTCTCGGCATAAGTCGCGGCACATTACGCAAGAAAATGAAATTATATGAGATAGACTAAGTTTATTTTTTTAGGATAGCTCTCTCTTATTTGGTATTATAACCATCTACTTTATCTTGTGACTTGAGTAAAACTTTAGACAACCTGAAAATTTCTTCTGCACTTATCAGTGTTTCCGATAAGACTAACCTTCTTGAATTCGCTGAATTTCTAACCAGCCAAGGTATTTCTGTCATTTCATCAGGGGGTACAGCAGATTTTTTGCGTAAAAATGGCATAGATGCTCAGGAAATATCCTCATACACGAACTTTCCAGAAATTATGGATGGAAGAGTAAAAACACTTCATCCAATGATTCATGCAAGTTTGCTAGCGAGGAAGGGAATTGACGATCAAATTATGGATGAGCATGGGGTGAAACCGATTGAATTACTCGTTGTTAATTTGTATCCATTCCAGGCTGCTATATCCCAAGAGGATTGCTCTTTAGATGTTGCTATTGAGAACATTGATATCGGCGGCCCAGCAATGGTGAGAGCAGCAGCTAAAAATTACCAGAACCGGTGTGTTGTTGTTGATCCTGATGATTACCAGGGAATTATTTCAGAGTTGCATGATAATGCTAATTGCTTATCAATGAAAACACGTTTTAGTTTTGCAGCAAAAGCTTTTGAGCATATAGCAGATTATGATTCTTCGATCTCTAATTATTTTGGAAAGCAGTTTCCTGGATGTGAAGTTTTTCCACGAACTTTAAGCTTGCAGTTTACTAAAGTTAATAACTTAAGATATGGGGAGAACCCGCATCAAATATCTGCTATTTATAAAGAAAGTAGTGCGGACCAAGATGGGATTTTTAGCCAGCAACAAGGAAAAGAGCTTTCATATAATAATGTTACAGACGTTGATACTGCTTTTCAGTGTGTACAGCAATTTACCGATCCAGCTTGTGTAATTGTGAAACATGCAAATCCTTGCGGTGTTTCCATGAAGAAGGATTCTATTTCTGCTTACACTGCAGCGTATGCTGCTGATCCAACATCTGCATTTGGAGGGGTCATTGCATTTAATAGGGAGCTTGATTCAAAGACAGCGACAACTATAGTGGATAATCAATTTACCGAGGTCATAGTCGCTCCTAAAATCAGTAGACAAGCATCTGAAGTATTATCTAAACAAGATAAATTACGAGTGTTATGCATTCAGAATAAATCAAACAATGAGAACCCTAAGTTAGATTTTAAGCAAGTATATGCAGGCATGCTTCTTCAATCCCAGGATACTGAGCTTGCTGATATGCATGATTTGTCAGTGGTTACTAAACGGAAACCAACAAAACAAGAGGAAGAAGATCTCATGTTTGCTTTCAAGGTCGTAAAATTCGTCAAATCTAACGCTATTGTTTTTGCCAAAAATCTATCTACGATAGGAGTAGGGGCGGGACAGATGAGTAGGGTTGATTCAGTTCGTCTAGCTGAGCTAAAAGCTATTGAATCTGGCAAAAATATCCAAGGATCAGTTATGGCTTCTGATGCTTTTTTCCCTTTTTCTGACTCGATTGAATTAGCTGCAAAAATGGGCATATCAGCAGTTATTCAGCCCGGGGGTTCAGTGAAGGATCAAGAGGTTATCAATGCAGCAGATGAGAATAACATAGCCATGATATTCACTAAGATGAGACATTTTCGCCACTAACTACAAAAAGAAGAAACAATATGAAGGTCTTAATAATAGGGGAAGGGGGGCGTGAACACGCCCTTGCGTGGAAGGTTGCGCTTTCCAATGCAGTTGACCATGTTTTTGTTGCACCAGGCAATGCAGGGACAGCACTCGAAGAATGTATTACAAATATACCAATTGAGTCAGACAATTTTGAGTCGCTTAGTCAGTTTGCAATTGAGGAAAATATTAGTTTGACAATAGTGGGACCGGAGATCCCGCTAGTAAATGGCATAGTAGATTTCTTTCAGGAAAAGGGTTTGAAAATTTTTGGCCCTAGTAAGCAGGCATCACAACTCGAAGGATCAAAGAGTTATTGCAAAGATTTTTTAGTGAGGCATGAAATACCAACAGCCGCCTATTCTTCTTTTTCAAAAATGTCTGATGCTTTAGATTTTTTACAAACACAATCTTTTCCTATCGTAATAAAAGCCGACGGCCTTGCTGCTGGTAAGGGGGTAATAATTGCTCAGACACTGGCAGAAGCTCAAGAGGCTGTAGAAGGGATGATGTCAGGGGAGCTATTTGCTAGTGCAGGAGAGTCTGTTGTTATTGAGGATTATCTGGATGGAGAAGAGGCAAGCTTTATTTGCCTTGTTTGTAACGATGTAATTGTACCTATGGCAACTTCTCAGGACCATAAAGCAAGAGATGATGGAGACGTGGGGCCAAATACTGGAGGGATGGGCGCATATTCACCAGCACCTGTTGTTACTGATAAGATTTATGAACGCGTTCTCCAAGATGTTATTAAGCCGACTGTTTTTGGAATGAAAAAAGATGGTGTCCCTTATACTGGCTTTTTATATGCCGGTTTAATTATTGGTAACGATGGTTCTATTAGTGTCTTGGAATATAACTGCCGATTAGGAGATCCTGAAACTCAACCGATCATGATGAGGTTGGCATCAGATATTGCAGAAATTTGTTTTGATGCTGCATCAGGCACTATCAGAGATACTGCTTTAAAGTGGGATGAGCGTTTTTCTTTAGGGGTTGTCCTTGCTTCTGATGGCTATCCCCTCAAATACGAGGTTGGTAAAAACATAAGTGGTTTGAGCGATGGAGACTCAGGTGATGTTAAAGTTTTTCATGCAGGCACCTCATTTAAAGGAGAAGAAATTATCACAAATGGCGGCAGAGTTCTTTGTGTAACTGCTCTTGGCAACAACGTAGAAGATGCAAAACGAACAGCTTATCAGAGAGCTGCTGAGATTAGTTGGGATGGTTTATATATGCGCTCCGATATAGGAGACAAATGCAAATAAAAGGTAGTTAATTAAGTACGTTTCATTGCCTCAAAAAGCTGGTCGTTTGTTTTTGTTGATTGCATTCTACCCAACAAAAATTCCATGGCTTCCAGCTCATCTTGTGGATGGAGAAATTTTCTTAGCACCCACATTTTTTGCAGTTCTTCAGGATCAGTTAATAATTCTTCACGCCTTGTCCCTGTTCTGTTTATATTTATAGCAGGGAAAATGCGTTTTTCTGAAATACGGCGGTCTAAGTGAATTTCTAAGTTGCCGGTGCCTTTAAATTCTTCATATATTACTTCATCCATCCTAGATCCGGTGTCGATTAAAGCTGTCGCAATTATGGTCAGACTACCACCTTCTTCGATGTTTCTTGCAGCACCAAAGAAACGCTTAGGTTTATGTAAAGCATTGGCATCTACACCCCCTGTTAAGACTTTACCTGAGGAAGGTGCAACAGTATTGTATGCTCTTGCTAGACGTGTGATTGAATCAAGTAATATCACAACATCTTTTTTATGTTCTGTTAAACGTCTCGCTTTCTCAATTGTCATTTCCGCAACTTGTACATGTCTACTAGCTGGCTCATCAAATGTGCTTGAAATTACATCCCCTTGAACCATACGTTCCATCTCAGTTACTTCTTCAGGTCTTTCATCTACCAAAAGTACAATTAATTTAATATCCGGATTATTGGTAGTTATGCTTTGTGCAATATTTTGTAGCAGTAAAGTTTTACCTGCTTTCGGGGGAGACACAATCAATCCTCTTTGTCCTTTTCCAATTGGAGCGGTAAGATCAATTATTCGCGCTGTAATATCTTCTGTGCTGCCATTCCCTCTTTCTAATTTTATTCTTTCATCAGGATGCAAAGGAGTTAAGTTTTCAAAAAGAATTTTACCCTTTGCGTTTTCAGGTTTCTCAAAGTTTATTTCACTTACTTTTAGCATAGCAAAGTAACGTTCACCGTCTTTCGGCGGGCGAATTTTTCCAGATACAGTATCACCTGTTCTGAGAGAAAATCTGCGAATTTGGCTAGGTGAAACATAAATATCATCTGGCCCAGCTAAATAAGAGCAGTCTGCTGAACGTAAGAAACCAAAACCATCTTGTAAAATTTCTAGAACACCATTTCCAGTTATATCATCACCGTTTTTTGCGTGTGACTTGAGGATTGAAAATATTACGTCTTGTTTTCTTGAGCGTGCTGGATTTTCAACACCAACACTCTCAGCCATTTTTATTAGCTCAGGTACAGGTTTCTCTTTTAGTTCTGTTAAATCCATATTTGATATTTTATTTTGATATTTTATTGGTGTAGTTGTTGCGAGGCGCTCTGATTAGTTAACTAGTTATTTTAAAACTAGTTGATACTTTCTCATCGATTTTTTGTTTACATTTATATTGGGTTTTTAAAAAATTAAGATGTCTTCTACAAAGCAACTTAAGTTTTTATTTGGGATCGATTTACGAACATTTCGGTTGTTTTTCATAGTTCGTAAGTGCCACGCTATCATTAATTAACTAGCACGTCTAGTCCTTTTTCTTACACATATTGGTCAATAAAAGCAGTCAGCTGTGATTTACTTAAGGCCCCGACTTTTGTCGCAGCTAACTCACCATGTTTGAAGATCATCAGAGTCGGGATTCCGCGTACTACATATTTTTTTGGAGTTTCTTGATTCTCGTCTATGTTGAGTTTAGCTACTTTTAATTTTCCTGAATATTCCAATGCTATTTCATCAATCATTGGAGCTATCATGTTGCACGGGCCGCACCATTCAGCCCAATAGTCAACCAAGGTGGGTATATCAGAATCAAGCACTTCTTGGTCAAAAGTATCGTCTGTTATATCAACGATTTTTTCACTCAAATTATTTTCTCCAAAATTGTATTGAAAGAATCCGTTTCAAAAAGTAAAGTACATATCTATTTTTAACGTATATGAATATTCTTTTCAAGCTAAAATGCATTTAATTTTAAAAATATTTTTAACACTTGCATGCCTTCTTTTATCAGGTTTGGTGTATTCAGACAACTCCAAACATATGTCAATTGATGACGAATGTAAATTAATAGGTTTAAAACTTGCTTCTGTGACAAAAGATGAGTGTTTGTCTGCAGGTTTGGTTGAGACTGGTTACTACTCTGAATTAGGAAAAGCGATATTGGTGAAAGAGTTCCCTCCATTAAATATATCTAAACCTTTAGGGAGAATATTGTTGCTTGGTGGAATTCATGGAGATGAGTATTCATCCATTAGTATTGTTTTTAAATGGCTACAAATACTAAACAAACATCACTCTGGATCATTCCATTGGCGTATTGCGCCGTTGGTTAACCCAGATGGCTTACTTCAGCAAGAGGCAACTCGTGTGAATTCCAATGGTGTAGATCTTAATCGTAATTTCGCAACTTTAGATTGGGAAAAATACGCACAAGAATATTGGCGTATTGTTACAAACTCTGATTATAGAAAAAATCCAGGTAAATTCCCTTTGAGTCAGTCAGAATCTAAGTGGGTTGCTCAGGAAATAAAAGAATTTGACCCTGATATTATAATTTCTATACATGCACCCCTGGACTTAGTTGATCTTGATGGGCCTAAGAACTTCATACCACTGCATATCGGCCATTTAGAGCACAAGCGTTTAGGGAATTTTCCTGGCTCTCTGGGGCGTTATGGATGGCAAAACGGCATTCCTGTGCTAACAGTGGAACTTACATCATCAGGTATTATGCCATCTAATATTGAAACTATTGAAATGTGGGAGGATATTGTTGCCTGGCTGTATACACATTTACCGATTGATTTAAATACGATTTATCGCAATGATATTAGCGAATAATACTTGCTATATTTTTTCCAAAATAATACGCCACTTATTATCTTTCTCCAGCTTCCAGTACAACTCTTTTTCTTCACCAGCAGCCTCGAAGTTATTGCTTTCATAGTCCTGTATAAATTTTGCCATAAACATATTTTTTTGATTTGGGTATAGAAATATATCTATGTTATTTATTTCTACACGTATATATTCTTTTTTTGGTGTTATTCGTTTTATATGTTTTTTTCTCTCGCTGTAGTTTTGATTCTTACTTTTGAATTCTGTTGAGTGTAGCGCAACCAAGCTTTCTGCGTTTAAGCTTTGCCATGTCTCCCTCCAGTTTTCCAAAACAGCCAAGGCTTGCTTGTTTTGCATCTCCCATTCTTCAGGTGTTAACCAGGTAATTTTATTTGTTATAAGGACGGGTGTTTTCCCTAAAGCGATTATGTTTTTCAAATTATCAATAGCCGCGTTACTTATCACAACGCAGCCTTCGCTATCTTTAGGAGGACGGCTGTATGTATCTCTTGGAACGCCGTGTATCCATATTCCATAACCTGTATATCCTTTTTCAGTGTCCCATGTGTTCGGATAATCTAATGTATATGCGCCATTACCATAAAGCTCAGGCAAATCGTCATCATGTAGTGTTTCCAAGATCGTATAAATTCCTAACGGTGTTTTGTTGTCGCCTGTAGATTTTTTACCACCACCTTTTTTCCCAATTGATACATAATGGTCAGCTACAACAACAGGGTGTTTAATATCATTTTTTACTACGTACATGCGATATGTTTGTGCTTCTATTAAAAATACGTAGGGATAATTATTTGAAAGCTGAACAATAGATTTGGGGATTAGATTATTATATTTTGGTTTGAATTTTATTCTTGCAACAGCTTCGCTTCTAATATCGTCTATAGCTTTTTTATTAATGATTGGCTGAACATTGCTATGGATTGCTAGCAAATCTCCATATATCACTTGTCCTAGCTTGAACCTTGGATATTTTTCAACCAGATTTCTTGATAAATTTAAAGCTTCTAAAATATCTTGTTCGTTGACTTTTTCTATCGTTTGTTTCAGTTGTCTTTCGGCGTCATCATGCAGATGAAAGACTTCAGAATGATCTTGTGCATATGCTGTAAATGCAATAGTAAAGAGTAGTGTTTTGATAATTTTCTGTATCAATATCTTACCCTCGGTTTATAAAAAAACTTTTTCTTTCATTATTTTCCAACCGTCGGTAGATTTTTGCATCAATAAGAATTTTCTTATTTTGTCAGAAAAGGTATTTGAGGTATAAAGCTGATGAAAGCGCACTATTGCAAAAGAATTATTTATTAATTCTATCTTAAATCGTGATAGTTTTATTTTTATAAATTTTGCAGATTTTATTCTATATTCTCGAGTTTTTTTCCAGTTTTCGTTCGTGACATCATTATTGGGTGTGTAGTTATCCACATATGCATTTAAGTAAGCATTGATATCTTTTTTTGACCAGGCAGTAATCCATTGCACGACACTTTCCTTGATTGCACTTTGTTCTTTCAGTACAGCCTCTTCACTAATTGTTATTTTATTAACAATAATATTTGACTGGGGCTGAACATCTACGATTTCTGGACAACTTATCGGCTCAGTGACGGTTTGAACTTTTATTTCATCGCATTCTTGGGGCAGAGCAGTTGCTTCTGTTTTTATGATGCCGGTGGCAATTTTATTTGATAACTCAAGTACAGGTGATTCTATTTGTTCATTTTTACCAGACAAAGCATCACGGTATGCTAGTGCGGCTTGATATGAAAATATTTTATTAAGATTATCGTAGGTGATTTTTGCGCTTGGGTTTTTAGTCAAAGCAACTTGCAATAATGAGACTGCCTTTTGAAAATTACCCTTTCTTGCCGCTATGACAGCAAGGTTATTAAAAATTTCTGGTGTTGCTTCCGATTTACTAGACAATTTTTCAAGCATTAGCTCAGCTTGATCCATTTTACCTTCATTCAGTAGTTCTATCGCTTTCATAAAATCATCATTTTGTGATGCAAAACTTTGCTGTATTGATATAAATGTAAAGAGGAGAATTACAAGAGTTTTTAATTTAATAGATTTAAGCATCTGTTTTTAAAGTATTTTTACTTTTGTATCATTCACATTATAGGTTTTTTTAGTGCTTATTGCATGCATCCATGAGTTTAAGTTTTTTATGTCTCTCTTCCTTATTCTCGAGGGATAAGTCACCAACAATAGCGAAAAACTTTTGAAAATCGTCATTGCAGTTGCTAATTAAGTTAACAAATTCTGGAAGGAGCTCGTAATAAATTCCAATAGAGCCAAGATATGCATTGTTGTAAACGTTATCTATATCGAGCGCTTCTTTGCTATTAGATTGTCGAAAAATTTTAGACTTCTTTGTTTTAAACACGCTTAAGATTTCCTTTTTTCTCTCTTTCATTATTTTTTTACTTTTATCACTTGCATACAATATAGATAAACTTTTACGAGTTTGTCTTATCAGATCAAAATATATATTCTTTGTTTTTAACCAGTTTTTATAATCTGCAATTTTCTTATTATCGTTATTTTTTTCTAACCACATATAAACACCTCTGTTTTCAATTGCCGTTGCTAAAGATTCATTAAATGCAACATCATTTTTTACAAAGACTTTTTGGTGCGTAAGTTCATGAAATACTGTTGCAGCTAGATTTATTTCTCCTTTGTTAAGCATTGTGTCCAGAATAGGGTCGTCGAACCACCCCAGTGTAGAATATGCTGATATACCGCGAATAGTGACATCAAGTTTCTTGTTTCTTAATTCTTGGGCAAGTTTTTTTGCATCTTTAATATTAAAAAAACCTCTATAAGGCATGCAGCCAATAAAAGGATAGCACCATTCCTTTAATTTCAAAGATAGCTCGGGGGTTGCAAAAACAGCCCAACTAACAAAGGGGCGGTTTAGTTTTACAAAAGTTCTGTAGCTTTCATTTTCAGGGAGAGCTAAAAATTCTGATGCGAAATCTCTTATTTCTTTCGTTGCCACAAGCAAGTTTTTTTTGTCTTCAGCTAGCTCACCGAATTTCATATTTTCTTTAATAGGCACACGTTTTGCCATAATTTCAAGATGACCAGATATAGCTTGATGATAAAAAGATACAGTCTGACACCCGTGTAGCAGGTTATAGATCATGAGCAAAATTAATAAATTCAAAGTTCTCATGCAGTCAAGGTATCATATGTAGCATGAAAATCTATCTTGTAGGCGGCGCAATTCGCGATGAGTTGCTTGGTATTATCCCAGAAGAAAGAGACTGGGTTGTAGTTGGTAGTACTCCAGAGGAAATGATCAGCCTAGGCTATAAGCCTATTGGCAAAGATTTTCCTGTATTTTTGCATCCTGAGACTTCGGAGGAGTATGCTCTGGCAAGAACTGAACGTAAGGTTTCTCTTGGTTATCATGGTTTTGAGTTTTTCTCTGACCCAAGTGTCACGCTTGAAGAAGATCTAATGAGGCGTGATATTACAATAAATGCTATAGCTAAATCTGACAAAGGGAAAATAATTGACCCTTTTAATGGTCGTTCTGATATTAAAACGCGCATACTGAAACATGTTTCTCCTGCTTTTATTGAAGATCCGGTTCGAGTATTAAGAGTAGCTCGTTTTGCAGCGCGTTTTTACTCATATGATTTTAAAGTTCACGATGAGTTGCACAAAATCATGATTGATGTAGTGAAAAATAAAGAGATTGGTGCCTTATCTCCAGATAGGGTATGGAAGGAGTTTTCTCTTGCTCTTATGGAAGATTCTCCTGACGAGTTTTTTAATGTTTTGAAAAAATGCGGTGCCGATAGTATTTTATTTCCAGGGGCAAGAAAGTCGCAAGCGTATTCTATTAACTCAGATAATCATGCTTCACTCGATGTAAGGTATGTTTGTTTTGCAAACATGTTCAAAGAGCAAAGCTCTTTATATTCAAACATGAATGTGCCCGCATACCTAAGGGAGATGAGTGAACTTGTGGAAGAAAATTTTTTGAAGTTTCAAAAATTTAGCGGCAATCCTGAGCAAATCCTTGAAGCGCTGGAATCCCTAGATGCAATGCGTCGACCTGAACGATTAGATATATATCTTAAGGCAGCATCTTATCTTTGCCAGAACATCAAAAACTATGAGGTTTCTAACCTAATTGATGGGGGCGCAGATTTTAATGCAGCTCTTCATGTTCTTTTAAGGGAATCACATGATGCTATAGAAAGAATAGATACAAAAGAATTTACCCAAGGGAATGAATCAGGCGAAAGCATAAAGTTAGCAAAAAGAAAAGTTTTCTTGAAAGCAATAGATACAGTGATTAGCCAGAATAAATAATCAGAGATAACCCAATAACTATCCGGTATATGATAAATGGTAGAAACCCAATTTTTTCGATTAGCTTAAGAAAAAAGTGGATAGTGTAGTATGCAGTTATGCCGGCAACAGCAGCAGCTACTAAGGGTACAATCAATTCTGTAGCACTGATCGAATTTACTATTTTTCTGGCTTCAAATATTCCTGCTGACAAAATCACAGGAATGGAGATTAAAAAAGAAAACTTAATAGATTGTTTTCTATTAAGCCCGGAGATTAGCCCGCCAGTAATTGTAATGCCAGAGCGCGATGCTCCTGGTATTAAAGCAAAAACTTGAAAGAAGCCAATTAGCAAAGCATGTCTTGCTGTTATCTGTTGAGTTTGTGGTGTTTTTTTGCTTATTGTGTCTGCATACCATAATAATAATCCAAAAAATATTGTTGCATATCCTATAAGCTTAACTGATCGGAATTCAGTAGCAGCAGTATTTTCAATATAAAAGCCAGCAATTAAAATAGGTAAGCATGCAATTATTATGTACCATGCAGTCTTACTCTTTTCGTTTACATATTTTCTATTTGAAAAACTTTTCACCCAGTTTGACAAAATGTCAGCTAGGTCTGATTTGAAATACAAAATTACTGCTAAGACTGTGCCAACATGCAGCGCAACATCAAAAACTAAACCTTTATCCTCCCAATTCATTATTTTTGGGACAAGTATTAAGTGAGCAGAACTTGAGATAGGTAAAAACTCAGTTATTCCTTGCAAAAAAGCAAGTACTATGGCTTGCACCATATCCATTACAATTGATGGCGATAATCACGCATGTTAATTATTTCCTTATATTTAATATTTTTAGCTAATACCATAGTTTTAAAGTGTTCACCCATATCAGAAGGAAGCACTAATTTTTTTATTCCTTCTACTTCTTGTATTTCTTTAATATTTTTAGGTATAGAAAAACTTTCGATGATGCCTGCAGATAATACAAATTGTGCTTGCGTAGTATAAGCCACAAGATCAAAATCAGACAACTGTGCTATTTCACTAATATAACTAAAATCAACACTTACAGTGATATCTTGATTGCCAATATTAATAAAAGGGTTTTCATGTGCGTTTTGCCTGTAATGGCATATAAGGGTGCCCATATCGCGTTCTGCGTTATAGTATTCATTTCTTGAGTATCCATAATCGCATAAGATAACAAAGCCTTCTTCCAAGTTTTTACTTAGCGTCCTTACAAAATGATCTTGTTGTAAATTTATTTCTGAATAGTATTTTTCTGGTATTGCATGGGGTATTTTTTTCAACAAACCCTCAACTACATTTTTCAAATTTGAACTTGCTTCCGTTTCAGCCCAACAAAATTTTTCATTTTTTATTGTCACGCCTCTCTCGAAGATTTTCTTATCTTTTATGCAAAAACATTTAGCGGGAAGTGCATCTAATACTTCATTAGCTAAAATAATTCCTGTGAATTTTTCGGGCAACTGATCTAACCATTCAATGGCGCATGAACCTTTATATCCAGGCAAAATCGTTTTTTTTTGTATGCTTCTCAGATGCTCGCTTTGTTCAAATATCAAGTATTTGTGCAGGGTAGTGTGTGAAGAATTCATATAGTGCAGTACTTCGCGAGCCATTTGGCCATTACCAGCACCAATCTCTAATATTGACGTCATTTTGCTATCTGTTTTTGTTGAACTGCCTGTAGTTGTAATAAGATGATCGCAAAATTTTGCAATGCTCTGGGAGAAAAACTTTGATATTACTGGTGCGGTCGCGTAGTCCCCATGTTCACCAAATATGACATTCCCATTATTGTAATAACCAAGTTCTGGTTCATATAGCACATGTTGCATATATTCATCAAAACCAAGAAACCCGCCAGACTGCTTAATTTTAGTCTTGATTTTTTTAAACAACAGAGAATTCACACTTTTTTATATTGGTTCCAATTTATTAATGCTAAAGTGTATCAACTTTTAGTTATTTTAGTAGATGAAAAATGATGGAAACACTTAACGGAAAAGTTGCTCTTATTACCGGTGGAGCTAGGCGTATTGGTGCACAGATAGCAAGAGAGCTCCACGCCAAAGGCTTGAATATTGTATTGCATTATAATTCTTCAGAAACTGAGGCTCAGAATTTAATTAGCGAATTGGAGAGCAATAGAAAAGATTCTATTATAGGTCTTTCTCAAGATTTAACTGATTCGGATTCCATCTCTGCGCTAGTGTCTTCTGCAGTGCAAAAATGGGATCAACTTGATGTTTTAGTTAATAATGCTTCAGTGTTTTACCCGACTCACCTGCCAGATATTACAAAACGAGATTGGGACGATTTAGTGGGAGTAAATTTAATAGCACCGTTATTCTTAATCAAAGAAAGTGCAAAATACTTAGCCCATGCAAAAGGATCTGTTATCAATATAGTTGACATACATGCAGACAAGGGTTTGCAGAATTTTTCTATTTATTCTATAACCAAAGCCGGTCTAGCTATGCTTACAAAGACCATGGCACGCGAGTTAGCTCCTATGGTCAGAGTAAATGGCGTTTCTCCTGGGGCTATTATTTGGCCTGAGATTAAAGCTCATGAAAATGAGCACCAAGCAATTATTGACCAAACTGCTTTAAAAAGACAAGGAGAGCCACAAGATATTGCTAAGGCAGTTTTATTCTTGATTTGTGATTCAGATTATATAACGGGGCAGATTATTTCTGTTGATGGAGGAAGAAGCATTTCTTTCTAACTCTGTATTTTGTTTATATTTTCGAGTTGTTTTTTGTTCAGCGCTTTGAATTCTTCCCATATTTCGCTAATCGGCACTAATAACTCAGGGTGTATCTTTTCACCAGCAATTTCAGCCAAGGGAAGCAGAACAAATGCATATTCTGTAATCTCCTCACTGGGGATAGAATAATTTTGATTCTTTTGAGTTAAATCATCGTAGAGCAAGATATCCAGATCAATCGTCCTGTCACTGAATTTATTTTCCTTACGCACCCTCCCGAGTGATTTTTCAATGTTTCTTAGTATTTCAATGATCTCCTCAGGAGAGTTCTCGGACTTGAAGAAAACCACTAAGTTGTGAAAATCATTACCATCAAACCCAGCAGACTTAGATTCATATACTGAAGATAATTTGAGAGTAGAAAAATTTTTCTCAAGTTGAGCAATTGCTGCAGGTATATTTTTCTCTTTATCGATATTACTACCAATACTTATACAAACTTCAGCCACACTAATCCTTTTGTGTTCTTTCTATTGATATTCCTACTTCTTTTGATCCTCGGATAGCGCCAGGTTTTTTGACGGTTACCTTCACCCGGGGAACTTCAAACTCATCTATAATGATCTTAGCTATCTTTTCTACTAAAACTTCGACTAGTTCAACTTTACTATTTTCTACAAAATTTATCACTTTTTTTGAAACAGCCTTATAGTCAAGTGTGTCAGCTATTTTGTCGCTCTGTGAGGCTTTAGCAATATCTGCGTCCATTACGATATCTATGCTGACAATTTGCTTAATACGTTTTTCCCATTCGTATATTCCTATTGTCGTTTCGATCTGCAGATCATTAATAAAAATCTTATCCATTTGTATTCATATAAAGGTTTTGGGTCTTTTGCTGATATTAATAACTTGTATCATGATAATATCTTTGTTATCTTGCGCGACCTCAAAGGTTTTTAAGTATAAGTGGCCCATATTATGTCAAAGATATGTCAAGTAACAGGAAAAAAACCAATGTTCGGCAATAATGTGTCACATGCACATAATAAAACACGTCGTAAGTTTTTTCCAAATTTGCATACTCATCGCTTCTGGTTTGAGAAAGAAAGCAGGTGGGTTAAATTGCGCATTTCTAGAAAAGGAATGCGAATTATAGAGAAGAAGGGTATTGAGACAGTAGTAAATGAATTGCGAGAAAAGGGAACAAAAGTTTAGGTGTTGATATGAGAGAGAAAATAAAATTAGTTTCCTCTGCAGGAACGGGCCATTTCTACACCACGACAAAAAACAAGAAATTGTCACAGGATAAGCTTGAGCTTATGAAATACGACCCTGTTGTGCGTAAGCACGTCAAGTATAAGGAAGAAAAGATTAAGTAAGCTCTATTCAGGGCATGGGCAGTAACATTGCCCTTTTGAGTTCCAACAGCATTTTCCTGTTTCGCCAGAGTTACTTTTCCAAAGAGCACACCCAACACCGGTTTGTCTTGCGCCAAGTGGATCAGCAATTTTTACTGCAATTTTTTCTTTTATGTTAACTGTTACGTATTTTAGCCCGGATGACGATGCTGGTTTATTTTGCACGATCACCTCTTCATCATCATCAAACCAATTAAATGGGTTCATTGATGAGAACATGTCATCATAGAAATCCCAGCTGCAGCTGCTTAATAGCAATGGAATCATGATTATAAGAAGTAGATTTTTAACCCTCATTTGCTCCCCCCTGTATATTTGCAGATTACTCTCTGTTTTATGCTATTAGTAAAGGTAATATTACTATTGATTTGGCATGAAGTATACTGTCGCAAGGTGCTTATCGCTATTCAAGCTATAATCCGTATAAATTTACTCTAATGCCCTAATAAAATTGAAAAATATAAATTCAAAATTCTACATTGATTTTGATCAGCATCCTGCAGAAAAGCACGATAAGTTGATTAATGTATTTAGATTTTCTAACAGAACATGCCGAGATGGAGATCTTATTCATCTAGCCTTGCAACCTCTGCATGATGAATATTTATACGAAAATTGGGTCAGCGAAACTGAGGTTATTAGGGGTAAAGATGGCAATATTTTTTGGGCCAAAAATCAAGATTATTTATTTGCGAACCTTTTATTAGAGGAAAAAGGTTTGGATGATATTGAGAATATAGCTTATAGGGCATATTCCGAGATTATGAGTTTTCTGGAAAAATCTGGTTATGCTTATTTATTGCGGGTGTGGAATTATTTGCCTGATTTATCTTACAAGGTTGCGGAGTTGAATCGTTATCAAACTTTTTGTAAAGGGCGTCACAGAGCATTATCCCAAAATCCAAAGTTTATCAATCTATTGCCTGCAGCGACTGTTGTCGGGACGCAAGCACCGGGAGTGCTTATTTACATTATAGCTGCGAAAAAAAGTGGTATTCCAATTGAAAACCCTAGACAGGTGAGCGCTTTTCATTACCCAATTGAATATGGTGCTGCCAGCCCAAAATTTTCAAGGGCAATGTTAAATGACTGGGGCGAAGCATATAATTATTATATTTCAGGAACCGCGAGCATAGTAGGGCATAGCTCAAAACATGTTAACAATGTTGCAGATCAAGCTCAGGAGATACTTCGAAATCAAGCAACTCTGCTTGAAGAGTTGCAGTTTTTTGGTAAAAATCATCCACAGATCGAGGATTTGCCTTTCCAGAAGGTGTATCTTAGTGACAAAAAATATTTTCAACCTGTTAGAGAATATTTGAATACAGTTTTTCCTAACAAAACAAAGCTACTATATTTGCTTGGAGAAGTATGTAGAGCTGAGTTAAAAGTAGAGATGGAAACTATATATTTTAGTTAGTATTTTTCACATGGAGAGAGGTTTCACAAAATGCGATACCAATTAATCACAAAAATTGTAGAGTTTGAGATTAAACAAGAACCTCTAGGTATGTGGGATATTTGCGTCGACGGGATGCCAACTCTGAGCTTTACAACACCTGAAGACGCAGCGATTGCAGTATTTAGCAAATCTGCAGGTTATACAGATTGGGACAATTCAGATTCGAGTCATACAGCACCCAAAGATCTAAGTGGTTGGGAGAAACACGACGACTAGTATTTTTCTTTAAATAAATACTAGATTTTCCTACATATTGTAGCCTTTTTCCTCATGCATGCTGATATCTAGCCCCTCGTGTTCGTCTTCATTGCTAACTCGCAACCCAGTTAACATATCTACTATTTTTAGAACAACATAAGTTGCAATAGCAGTCCATAAAAGCACAAATAGGACACCAAGCACCTGAGTTGTGAGTTGACTACCAATTGTTACATTATCTCCTAATCCTGCACCACCGAACTGACTCGCTACAAATACTCCCGCAAGAATTGTGCCGAGCGCTCCTCCAACGCCGTGCACCGGAAACACATCTAATGAGTCATCAATTTTAAGAGTTTGTTTCATGAAATTGGTAGCTAAAAAGCAAACTGCCCCCGCAGCCGTGCCAATAATTGCCGCTCCCATAGGTCCAACAAAACCAGATGCCGGAGTAATTGTGCCTAACCCTGCAACCATTCCAGTTATGATACCAAGGACGCTTGGTTTGCCATATTTTCTCCATTCGAAAAACATCCAGGTGAGAGATGCTAATGCTGCACTAATATGCGTCGCTAACATTGCCATGCCAGCATCTCCTCCTGATGCAAGCGCGCTGCCAGCATTAAAACCAAACCACCCTACCCATAACATTCCAGCACCTGCAACACTAATTGCTAAGTTGTGAGGAGTCATTGGCTCAGAAGGAAAACCTGCTCGCGAACCCATAACAATAGCGGCTACAACCGCACCCACGCCAGCTGTGAGATGCACAACTAAACCACCGGCAAAATCTAAAACACCCATCTCTCCGAGCCAGCCACCACCCCATACCCAGTGACAAATAGGGTAATAGACTAATATTGACCAAATGGCCGTAAACAAAAGCATACTGGAAAAGCGCATACGCTCGGCAAAACCCCCAACAACTAATGCTGGAGTAATAATTGCAAAAGTAAGTTGAAACATTACGAATACTGTTTCAGGAATAGTTCCAGAAACTGAAGTACGCGTGACTTCTTGTAAAAATAGATTCTCAAAACCACCTATATATTCATTCATGGAACCACCGTCCCCAAAAGCAAGGCTATAGCCAAAAACAAGCCACATCAAAGATGCTAAGCACGTTATTGAAAAACACTGCATTAATACAGACAGAACATTTTTACTTCTAACCAACCCTGCATAGAAGAGCGATAACCCTGGTATCGTCATAAATAATACTAAAGCGGTAGATGTCATTATCCATGCTGTATCTCCTGAATCTAATGTTGCGTGGTGGCCAGCAAAGGCCAGTGATGGTGTGAGCAGAAAACACGCCAAGAGTGCTCTAGTAATTAATTTCTTTCTTTTTGAAATCACTTCTTTATATGGCTTCATTTCCAGTTTCTCCAGTGCGAATTCTTATAATTTGTTCTAAATCATAAACGAAAATTTTTCCATCCCCTATCTTTCCTGTATTTGCAGCTGCTGCCAAAGCTTCAATTACAGACTCTAACTGATCATCCTGTATAGCTATCTCAAGCTTTATCTTAGGCAGGAAGTCTACAACGTACTCTGCCCCTCTGTATAACTCTGTATGGCCTTTTTGACGCCCATACCCTTTTACTTCGGTAACCGTTAATCCTTGCACCCCTTTTTCAGAAAGAGCGTCTCTAACTTCTTCTAGCTTAAATGGTTTTATAATTGCCATTACCATTTTCATATCTTTAACCCTCCGCCTAGTGTTTTTATTTTAGCACTTACATCTACTGACAACGTCATACTAATATATTCATGCAAAAAACATGCCAGTTTTTAAATTTTTAAAAAACAACCCAGTACTATAAAAATAATGTAAACAAGCACTTAGGGTAACTTCCCAGAGCGCATTTTTTTGTACTTTTTTCTACTATAAAATCTTTTAGTTTTTTTGTGGTGCTGCCTTAAAATAGAGCAAGTGCACCATTATTGAGCTTTTATGCTGCTTCTTTTTCAAGGGAGACTTCGTATGTGCCAGTACATGCAGCGCTATTCAGTTTAGCTCTTTTGTATATGGCTTTTTGTGCGGCCTCAAAATTTTTATCTACTCCAGCCCAAGTTTGCATAGCAGTTTGTTGCAAAGCCCTTCCATATGAAAAGGTAAGCGCCCACGGAGAGTCACCTATACGATTTATTGCATCTAGATGCGCACTTGCTTCCTCATCAGTCTGACCACCTGATAAAAAAGCAATTCCTGGCAGTTCAGCGGGTACAGTTTTTTTCAAACAGTTTACAGTTTGCTCAGCTACTTTTTGGACGTCAGCTCTATTGGCAGCATTGGAACCCGAGATAACCATACTAGGTTTTAGAACAATACCTTCTATAGCTACATCTTGTTTTTTTAGCTGATCAAAGACAACTGCTTGAGTGAGTTCTGTAACTTCTAAAGAGCGATCAATTGAATGGTTGCCATCCATTAACACTTCTGGTTCAACAATAGGGACAATATCAATTTCTTGACAAAGGGCAGCATATCTTGCGAGACCATGGGCGTTAGCTTCTATACATGCCATGCTTGGGCCAGAATCAAATATAGTAATTACAGCACGCCACTTTGCAAACATTGCACCTAATTTTTTATATTCAAGCAATCTTTCTCGTAAACCATCTAAACCTTCTGTCACTTTTTCTCCTGCGTGTCCGGCTAATTCTTTCGCGCCTGCATCTACTTTTATTCCTGGGATTATTCCATTATCAGATAAATATTTTGGGAAAGGTATCTCACTTAATGTCGTTTGCTTTATTGTTTCGTCAAAAAGTATAGCGCCGCTTATAAAATCACTTAGACCAGGAGTTGTAACAAGCATGTCGCGATATACCCTGCGATTTTCTTCCGTTGTCGGTATGTTAAGTTTTTCAAAACGGTTATTACATGTTGGATGGCTTTCATCCATTGCTAAGATTCCTTTGCCTCGTGCTACCATTTTGTTTGCTGTATCTGACAATATTTCAAGTTTCATATTCTTACCTCATGATTTGCGCTTATCTTAAAAAAAGTATTGTTGTTTAATTGATTTATTCTGGCAATTGCAATTTTTCTTGTGGATCAATAAGAAATCCTACTTTAACAATTTTCAAAGAATTAGTTCCGCCATGTACTCCTGCTAAATCTCCTTTTGTAATTATTACTAGATCTCCCTTTTTTACAACTTTATGCGTGACCAGAACATCTGTTGCATCTTTATTTACTTGAGCGTGATTTGTTGTAATTGACTCAATTTTTGCTGGGTATACCCCTCTAAATAAAGTAACTTTGCGTAGAGTCTTGGGGTGTGTTGTCATTGCAAATATAGGGATTTCTGAGTTGATTCTTGACATGACTAAAGCTGTTGAACCCGACTCGGTTAACGCTACAATAGCTTTAACATGCAGGTGGTTTGCTAAATACATTACTGTGCTAGCAATTGCTTGATCAGTTTTTTCAAAGTGCTCAAATTGGTGTTGATCAGCATCTCTTGCCGGCAGTTGCTTTTCTGAGCTCGCACAAATTCTACTCATGGCTTTAAATGCTTGTATGGGGTAATCACCGACAGCTGTTTCGCCTGATAGCATTACAGCGTCTGTGCCGTCTATCACAGCATTAGCAACATCAAAAACTTCGGCTCTTGTTGGGATTGTATTAGTTATCATCGATTCCATCATTTGGGTAGCGGTAATTACTACACAGTTTTTTTCACGTGCTTTTTTTATTAGGTTTTTTTGCACTGCTGGAAGTTCTGCATCGCCAATTTCAACCCCCAAATCCCCGCGTGCAATCATTATTGCATCAGATGCTTCTATTATTTCGTCAATATTGTGAATAGCTTCGCTTCGTTCAATTTTTGAAATTATTGCAGCATCACCTCCTTCTTTACGAAGTAGATCACGCGCATGATTAATGTCCTTAGCGTTTATAGGGTATGAAATAGCTAAATAATCGACTTGTAGTTCAGCAGCTAGAGCTATATCTTGAAAATCTTTTTTTGCTAATGATGGTGCTGATATCCCTCCCTTTTTGTTAAGGCCCTTTGTGTCATGCAAAATACCACCTGTAATAACATTTGTTATGATTTTAGTTTTATCAATTTTTTTTATTTCTAAAACAATCCTTCCGTCATCAATTAAAAGCTGCTCTCCTACACCTACGTTTTTAGTTAGCTCCTTATATGTACACCCGACAGAGGATTGTGTCCCTTTTTCTGCATCTAACGCGGTATCAATAGTGAAATTATCCCCACTTGCTAACTTAATCTTGCCTTCTATAAAGCGAGTTATTCTAATTTTAGGACCTTGCAAGTCACCCAATATTCCAACATCACAATCATATTTTTTTGAAATACTTCTAACTAATTCAACGCGTTTTCGTTGATCGTCCGAGGTGCCATGTGAAAAATTTAGTCTTATAGCATCTACCCCTGAAGATATGAGTTGTTCAAGAATCTTAGAATCATCTGTAGCTGGACCTAAAGTAGCGATAATCTTTGTGCGTCTTTGAAACTGTTTTTTACTATTTTTCATTATGCTAATTTACCTTTTAGAGCAGAAACAGCTGGCAGCTCTTTCCCTTCCAAGTATGCTAAAAATGCACCACCACCAGTTGATATATATGAAATATCATTTTCGACATTATATTTTTCAATTGCAGCAATTGTGTCACCGCCACCCGCGAGAGAATATGAGGAGCTGCTTGCTATTGCTTTGGAAATCATCGCTGTGCCTTTTTCAAAAGGTTTATGTTCAAAAACGCCAACCGGGCCATTCCAAATAATCGTTCCAGCTCCTTGTATAATCTTTTTGTAAGTTTTTGCTGTTTCATCACCTATATCTAATATTTTGTCGTTTATGTCAATACTTGCCACAGACTTACATTTTGTTTTTGCATCTTTACTTATTTCTTTTGCACAAATTACATCTGTTGGAATAGGAATTAAAGATTTATTTTTTTTCGCAGTGTCTAGTAGGTTTTTAGCTGTTTTTATCATTTCTTTTTCAAATAACGATTTTCCGATATTGTATCCTGCCGCTGCCAGAAACGTATTTGCAATGCCGCCGCCTACAATTAACTGGTCAACTTTTTCCAAAAGAGACTCAAGTAATCTTAATTTCGTTGAGATTTTAGAGCCACCAGTAATTGCCACAACAGGGTGTTTAGGGTTGTCAAAAACTTTACTTAGAGCATCTAATTCTGAGCAGAGCAAGGGTCCAGCACAGAAGGTATTTGCATATTCGGCAACACCGTAGGTTGAGGACTGCATTCTGTGAGCTGACCCAAAAGCATCCATTACATAAATTTCACACAATTCTGCTATTTTTTTAGATAACGCATGATCATTTGTATTTTCTCCATCTATAAATCTTACATTTTCACACAAAACAATTTCACCCTTATTGATAGTAAATCCGTCAATCCATTCTTTTTCAAGTCTTACGTTCTGATCAAGGAGTGTTTTTAAATGATCAGCTGCAGGTTGTAATGAAAACTCTTGATTATGCTTTTTTGTTGTAGGGCGGCCTAAATGTGAAACTAATGCAATCAAAGCGCCTTTCTCTACCGCCATTTTAATTGTGGGAATAGCCGCTACTATTCTTTTGTTATTGATTATTTTCCCATCATTAATAGGGGTGTTAAAGTCAGTGCGGATCAATATGCGCTTGCCTGCTAAGTTTAAATCTTGCATGCGTGGGAATTGCATTATTATTTTTCTTTTTTCTTCATTAGTTGGCTTTTATCAATGCAATTGTAGTATCGAGCATGCGATTAGAAAATCCCCATTCATTATCGTACCAAGATAATACTTTTACCATTTCACCTTCCATTACATTTGTCAAAGTTGATTCAAATATAGATGAAGCAGGGTTATGATTAAAATCAACAGAAACTAGTTGCTCTTCATTGTAATTAAGAATGCCTTTTAAAGAACTTTCTGAAGCATCTTTTATTACAGAATTAATTTCTTCTATTGAGGTATTTCGTGAAGCTTTAAAGACCAGATCTACGACTGAAACATTGATTGTAGGAACTCGCATTGCAAAACCATCTAGTTTTCCTAGCAACTCGGGAAGCACAAGACCTACAGCAGATGCTGCACCAGTTTTTGTTGGAATCATAGACATTGTTGCTGAGCGCGCTCTTCTTAGGTCAGTGTGAGCAACATCAGTTAATACCTGATCATTCGTGTATGCATGGATAGTTGTCATTAAGCCATGCTCAATTCCAACTGCATCATTCAATACTTTTGCAACAGGAGCTAAACAATTAGTTGTGCAGGACGCATTAGAAATAATGGTATCAGTTGCTTTAAGCACATCATGATTTACACCGTAGACAATTGTTGCATCAACGTCGTTGCCGCCGGGAGCAGAAATAATTACTTTTTTTGCACCGCCTTTTATATGTGCCCCAGCTTTTTCTTTGCTTGCAAAGAACCCAGTTGATTCATGCACTACATCAACACCCAAAGAAGACCATGGTATCTTGGATGGGTCGCGTTCAGATAGAACCTTAATGCTATCACCGTTAATTACCATACAGTCATTCTCAACTTTTACTTCGCCATTAAAGTGTCCGTGTGCAGTATCATGTTTGGTTAGATATACACTGGTGTCTATATCTCCAAGGTCATTTATTGCAACAATCTGGATCTCCTCTTTTTTATTAGATTCATATAGTGCACGCAGAATATTTCTCCCTATTCTTCCATAACCGTTTATACCCACTTTAATTGCCATTTTTTACTCCTTTTCGCTTATTAGATTGCGCGCATCTTCACAGATACGCTCGGCTGTGAAACCAAAAAACTCCATCAATTCTTTCCCTGGGGCAGATGCTCCAAACTCATTAATCCCTATTATACGCCCACGTCCACCAACATATTTGTGCCAATAGTTGCTTACACCTGATTCAATAACGATACGTTTATCTATCTTCGGCGGTAGAACTGAATTTTGGTAATCTAAATTCTGCTTTTCAAAAACGTCGGTGCTTGGCATAGAGACAACTCTGCAGGCAACACCTTCAGTCTCAAGTGTAGCAGCTGCCTCCATTGTAATTCCTACTTCAGACCCAGTTGCTATCAGTATTAAATCGGGATTGCTCGCTGAGTCTTTCAGGATGTATCCACCACGCTTTATATCTTTTATTTGATCTGTGGTTCTTTTTTGGTGGGGCATACTTTGTCGAGACAAAATCAGGCATGTTGGTCCATTATTGCGCTCAATGGCTGCGACCCAGGAAGCCATGGTTTCAACATTATCCGAAGGTCGCCAAACTGACATGTTTGGTATTAGTCGCAAGCTAGAAAGGTGTTCAATAGCCTGATGGGTTGGCCCATCTTCACCAAGACCAATTGAGTCATGTGTAAAGATAAAAATACTTCGTATTTTCATAAGCGCTGCCATGCGCAAGGCATTTCTAGAATAATCAGAAAACGTTAAAAAAGTTCCACTGTAAGGGATGTAGCCACCATGCAGAGTTATTCCATTCATGATTGCTGACATAGCAAACTCTCGAACGCCATAAAAAATGTAATTGCCGTCTTTGTGCAGCTGCAATCCTTTTGAGGTTTTGTGGGCTGTTAAGTTAGAGCCCGTGAGATCTGCAGAGCCACCGACTAACTCAGGAAGATGTGTAGGTGCCATTTGATTTAAACAGTTTAAAGATGCCACTCTAGTTGCAATCGTCAAACCTTCTTTATCAAAGAATTCTAACCACTGTTCTGTAAGTTTTTCCCAGTCGTTTGGCAGATCACCTGCGTTTCTTCGCAAAAATTCTTGAGCTTCTTTTGGAAAGTCTTGTTTATAACGGGCAAATAATTTATCCCATTTTTCTTGCAATTCTTTACCTTTATGTACCGCATTCCAGGCAGCATAAATTTCATCAGGTATTTCAAATGGACCATGAGACCAAGTTAATGACTTACGGGCTAGCTCTATCTCTTCGTTTCCTAATGGAGCGCCATGCGTATCTTCGGTACCTTGCTTATTTGGTGCACCCAAACCAATCACAGTATGGCAACATATTAAAGTTGGCCTGCTCTTTTCTTTAAGTGCCAAATCTATAGCTTTCTTTATATGATCAGGATTATGTCCGTCGACATTTGGAATTACGTTCCAACCATAAGATTTAAATCTTTTTTCTGTATCATCTGTAAACCATCCCTGCACAGGACCATCAATAGATATTTTATTGTCATCGTAGAATGCAATTAGTTTGTTCAGCTTAAGCGTGCCTGCTAAAGAGCAAGCTTCATGAGAGATCCCTTCCATTAGACAGCCATCACCAAGAAATACATATGTATTGTGATCTACAATTTCGTAATCAGGTTTGTTAAATTGCGCGGATAATGTTTTTTCTGCAATAGCCATACCTACAGCATTAGCAAGACCTTGTCCAAGAGGGCCAGTGGTAGTTTCAATTCCTGGTGTTTCTCCATATTCAGGATGACCTGGAGTTTTTGAATGCAATTGACGAAAGTTTTTGATGTCCTCAATCCCTAAGTCATACCCAGACAGATGCAATATACTGTAAATAAGCATTGACCCATGGCCATTTGAGAGCACAAAACGGTCTCTATTTAACCACTTAGGGTTTTTTGGGTTATGTTGCAAATAATCATTCCAAAGCACCTCAGCGATATCTGCCATACCCATAGGCATGCCAGGGTGCCCAGATTGCGCTTTTTCAACAGCATCCATGCTGAGCGCACGAATTGCATTAGCAAGTTTTGTGCGTGATGTTATTTCTGGCGGCAATTGGGGTACGGATGACTTATTTTTTTTGTCTTGTGGAGCGCGGTTTTTCATGTATCAGAGCGAAGCACTCTTCTTTGTGCTAAAAATTAAAGAACAATTCATTGATTGGAAGCATGCATAATATAAAGATCTAAATTCTATATGTGTATTGTCGCTGACTTCCGAAAAAGGAGCAATAGCTGGAGCAGAAAAAGATTTACAATTGGAGTTGATTTTTTACTCGAGACCAAAGAAAGTATAAAAGCGATGAAAGATATATACGATATTCCTGACAAGTTGGCCAAGGAAGCCCATATTGATTCCAAGCGGTATAAGGCTTTGTATCAAAGATCAATTGATGATCCTGAGGCATTTTGGTCAGAACAGGCAGATAATTTTCTAACATGGTTTAAACCATGGCAAACAGTGCTGGACTGGGACTACAGTAAAGCCTATATCAGGTGGTTTGAGGGTGGAAAATTAAATGCTTGCTTTAACTGCCTTGATCGGCACCTAGATAGCCGCTCTAAGCAACCAGCCATCATATGGGAAGGGGATGACCCCAACGAAAACAAAACTATCAACTACCAAGATCTATTCGTAGAAGTGTGTAAATTTTCGAATGTGCTGAAACAGATAGGAGTAAAGAAGGGAGACCGAGTTTGTATATATTTACCAATGATACCTGAGGCTGTAGTAGCCTTTCTGGCATGCGCCCGGATCGGAGCAGTACATTCTGTGGTTTTTGCTGGTTTTTCTCCCGAAGCTTTACGTGACCGCATCCAAGACTCTGATTGCAACACAGTCATTACTGCCGATGAAGGTGTGCGTGGAGGAAAATTTATCCCTTTGAAGAGTAATACTGATTTGGCTGTTTCAAATTGCCCAAGTATAAAGAACGTCATTGTTGTTAAAAGGACTGGAAACACGATTAACTGGGATAAAAACAGAGATAGCTGGTATCACGAGAATCTAGAGAGCGCTTCAGCAGAATGTCCAGCAGAACCGATGAATGCAGAAGATCCATTATTTATACTCTATACGTCAGGATCCACAGGAAAACCAAAAGGTGTTTTGCATACTACAGGAGGTTATTTGCTTTATGCTGCAATGACACACAAATATACATTCGACTACAAAGAAGGAGAAATATTCTGGTGTTCTGCAGATATAGGTTGGGTAACAGGTCACAGCTATATCATCTATGGCCCATTAGCCAATGGCGCAACCAATGTGCTTTTCGAGGGTATTCCAACTTACCCTGATGCTTCTAGATTTTGGCAAGTAATAGACAAACATAAAGTTAATTCATTTTACACAGCGCCTACAGCAATCAGGGCATTAATGCGCTCGGGCGACACCCCTGTCATATCAACTGATCGCTCAACATTAAGAATTATTGGCACTGTAGGCGAACCAATTAACCCTGAGGCATGGCGCTGGTACTATGAGGTCGTGGGTTCAAGCCGATGCCCAGTTGTTGATACTTGGTGGCAGACCGAAACTGGGGGACATATGATTACTCCACTGCCTGGCGCAACCCCTCTTAAACCAGGTTCTGCAAGTTTACCTTTTTTTGGGGTTTTGCCTGGAGTAGTTGATGATGAAGGCAATTTACTAGAGGGCGAGTGTGACGGAAATTTAGTTATCCTTAAACCATGGCCAGGCCAAATGCGTACTGTATACGGAGATCATCAGCGCTTTATAGATACGTATTTTAAAATTTACCCAGGTTTGTATTTCACGGGCGATGGGTGTCGCCGCGATAAAGATGGTTATTATTGGATCACTGGCCGTGTTGATGATGTTTTAAACGTGTCTGGACATAGAATTGGCACTGCTGAAATAGAAAGTGCATTAGTTTTACATAAAGATGTTGCAGAAGCTGCGGTTGTAGGCTGCCCTCATGAAATCAAAGGTCAGGGGATATATGCATTTGTTACATTAATGGCCGGTGTCTCAGAATCAGAGACGCTAAAGGCAGATTTAATTTCAGCTGTTCGCAAGGAAATTGGGGCGATCGCAACACCTGACTTTATACAATGGGCTCCAAGCCTACCTAAAACACGTTCCGGCAAAATTATGCGTCGTATTTTAAGAAATATTGCATCTGATAGCTTTGACAATCTTGGAGATACTTCTACCTTAGCAGACCCAAGCGTAGTGGAAGATTTAGTTAACAATAAATCGCTAATCTAATTTTATTTAATTTTTTCTTCGCGCCCTTCACGCAAGTTTTTTATATTGCTTTTGTGTGTCCAAAAAATTAGCAGACCAACTAAAATAAAGCTTATTGTTAGATGGGAGGAGCGTGTTACTGTATATATATAAATTGGTAAACATGAAAACGATATTAAGGCAGCTAAAGCAGAGAATCTAAATAAGAAAGCTGTGATGCACCAAGTTAATAAAACCATTACACCGACAAACCAATTAATACCAAATATTATGCCTAGCGATGTCGCAACACCCTTCCCGCCTTTAAATTTGTAATATATGGGAAAAATATGACCAATAACTGAAGCAAAGCCGGCTGCTATGATTATGAATTGGGAGTTAGTTAGCTGAAAAGCGACTAATACGGGGATTAAGCCTTTTAAAAAATCACCGATAACTGTGAACACAGCTGCTACTTTATTTCCAGTGCGCAGAACATTAGTTGCACCTGGGTTATTAGACCCATGAGTGCGAGGGTCAGGCAAGTTCATTAAAGGGCAGACAATAAGCGAAGTATTTACTGAACCTAATAGATATGAGCCAAGAATAAGTATTACAATTGAAATCATGAAGTTTACACAAGTGTTAAGACGATTAATTATATATAGTCATGGAAATTAATTCTAAAAAGAAAAACTTGCAGCGTGCTTTTAATAGAGCGGCAAAAACATATGATAATGCGTCATATCTGCAAAAAGAGATATGTGAACGCTTGCTAGATAGAGCTGACATGATAAATATACAGCCTGATTATATTTTGGACTTAGGGGCTGGGACAGGTTACGGGGCATTTTCACTATTGAAAAAATATCAAAACTCTTCAATTGTTGCTCTAGATTTTTCAGAATCAATGTTGGACTCTCTTGCAATACGAAATAATCAAAAAAGTCTTTTATTGCTGAATGCAGATTTTGAAAAAATACCCGTGCAATCAAGCTCTATAGATTTGGTGTTTTCAAGCTCATCTTTACAATGGGCGCTTTCTCGTGAGGCATGCTTCCATGAAATTAAAAGAGTACTTTCTCCGCAGGGTATTTTTTTATTTACTACTTATGGTCCTGACACACTTAAAGAGTTGAGGGAATGTTGGGGCACGATAGATGATCATGAGCATGTCAATGCCTTTACTGATATGCACCATATAGGAGATGAGCTTTTAGAACACTCTTTTCAGGACCCGGTTGTTGATAAAGAAATTTTGACAGTTAAATATGAGACTGTTTTAGACTTACAAAAGGATCTAAAGGGCATAGGCTCCTCTAATGCTTTAGAGAACAAGACTCATTCATTAACATCTCCTAATCGGATGCATTCTATGTACAAAGAATATGAAAAGCTCCGTCAAAAGGATGGTAAATTGCCAGCAACATTTGAAGTTATATATGGTCATGCTTGGCAGGGGTCTATACCAATAGATTTATATAAATAGCATTTAACTTTAGATAATATAAGGACATGGATTTGTTCACAAAAACTATCCGATTAACATTTATTCTGACCCTTTGTGTTGTCATCTTAGGTGCGTATGTTCGATTATCCGACGCAGGCTTGGGGTGTCCCGATTGGCCTGGATGTTATGGGCAAATTGCCGGGATCCCGGACACAGCCGCTGAAATATTAGAGAGTAAAAATAAATTTCCAAATCTAGAAGTAGATGCCGCCAAAGCTTGGAAGGAAATGGTACACAGATATTTTGCAGGTGTTCTGGGGTTGTTGATTTTTCTTCTCGCACTATATAGCAGCCGCAGCAGTGATAACCAGCTTAATCATAGGAAATATTTGTATACTTTAGTTTTGCTAGTTATTTTTCAGGCATTGCTCGGCATGTGGACAGTAACTATGTTGCTTAAACCTTTAGTTGTGGTTTTACATCTTGCGGGTGGTTTTCTCATTCTCTCATTGTTATGGTGGCTTAACTTAAAAATAAGCAACTGGGCGAACATATTATCCTCAGATGTTCTAGACAGGAGGTTTGGAGTTTTCATCGTAGTGTCTTTAGTGGTCTTGAGTTTACAAATACTATTAGGGGGGTGGACAAGTTCTAATTATGCAGCCTTGGCTTGCACAGATTTTCCAACTTGCGCAGGCAGATGGTGGCCACAGGATGCAAATCTTGCAAAAGCTTTTACGTTATGGAGTGATGCGCAAGTTAATTATGAGTTTGGAGTTTTGCAAAGCTCAGAGAGAATGGCAATTCACATGTTTCATCGTATAGGAGCTGTTTTTACTACGTTGTTATTATTGGGGCTAATAGTTTTAGGTTATCTGAGATGTAAATCCAGAATGTTCTTTCTAGTGTTTACCATGATATTATTTTTCCTTTTATTACAAATTGGGCTTGGAATCTCGAATGTCATATTTTCATTGCCACTCTGGGTTGCTGTAGCCCACAATGCCGTAGGAGCATTATTATTACTAAGCCTGCTGACACTGTTTTACATGTACGTTAATATTCGCAATACATATAAATAAAAAAGATTTAAGAGCACTCATGAGCGTATCTGAAACCAAGACTTTTTCTACTCATTGGCGTGATTATTTTGAGGTTACAAAACCACGTGTTGTCGCACTGATGGTTTTTACCGCAATTGTAGGGATGTTATTGGCACCATCAAATACAACAGTGATGCTGATAGTCGTTGCTTCAGTTGGCATAGGTTTGATGGCAGGCGCGGCGGCAGCAATTAATCAGTTGGCAGATCAGCACGCAGACGCAAAAATGTCTAGAACTTTAGATCGTCCTTTAGTGACAGGAGCTTTATCTACCAAAAATGTAATTATGTTTGCTGGTTTCCTTGGTGCTTTAGGCATGGGGATCCTTCTAATTTGGGTAAATGCGCTGACAGCATTACTAACATTGTTTTCATTGTATGGATATGCGGTGATTTATACGTTGTATTTAAAAAGGGCAACCCCTTTAAATATTGTAATAGGAGGTGCGGCAGGGGCAACACCCCCGTTACTTGGGTGGACTGCTGTTACTGGCCATATTGATATTGATGCAATCTTATTATTTTTAATTATTTTTGCATGGACACCACCACACTTTTGGGCGCTTGCGCTTGAAAGAAAAGAAGAATATGAAAAAGTTAATATACCTATGTTACCTGTAACGCATGGCGATGCTTATACCCGCTTACATATAGTTTTTTATACTTTATTGCTTACAGGCACTACTTTTTTACCATACGCAATAGAGATGTCTGGGCTGATATACTTAACTGGCGTGGTTATTCTCAATATTATTTTTCTATATTATGTATTACGGATGTACTGGGAAAAGAGCAATAAACTGGCTATGCCTACTTTTACCTACTCTATAGTGTATTTAATGTTGCTTTTTGCGTTTCTGTTAGTTGACAAGTACGCAGACATGATTACATCTGGGCAAATTCTTTTCTGAGTTCAGAATATTTTTGTGAAATTTATAAAAGAGTTGGGCTAGTCTGTACTTAGGCTATTTCTTCTCGAAGTTTTTTCATAGCATTTTCTTCGATTTGTCTTATACGTTCAGCTGATACACCATATTTTTTTGCTAATTCATGTAATGTGATTTTTTTATCATGAAGCCAGCGTTGTTGTAGTATGTCGCTACTACGTTCGTCCAAATTTTGTAGTGCAGCTGTTAATTGTTCAGAACGATCTCTTTTCCAATCTTCTTCCTCTATCGTATCTGAAACATTTGAGTTTTCATCATACAAAAAAGCTGCTGGTGCTAAATACTTTGAATCTTCATCATCATTTTTTTCAATATCAAATGTAACATCCTGGCCGCTTAAACGACTCTCCATTTCTAAGACTTCTTTTTTAGTGACACCAAGATCTTTTGCAACTGCTTCTACTTCTTTATTGTTTAGCCAGGCAAGTCTTTTTTTAGCGCTTCGTAAATTAAAAAATAGTTTACGCTGTGCTTTTGTTGTCGCAACTTTAACAATACGCCAATTACGTAATATAAATTCGTGCATCTCAGCACGTATCCAGTGTACGGCAAATGATACTAATCTTACATTCATTTCCGGATCAAACCGTTTTACAGCTTTCATTAATCCAATATTTCCTTCTTGGATTAAATCATTCAATGGTAGCCCATAGCCGGTATACCCTCTTGCTACTTGTACTACAAAACGCAGATTGTGCATGATGAGCTTTCTTGCGGCGTCTATATCGTTATGATCTCGTAGCCGTATTGCTAAATCTTTTTCTTCTTCCGACGTGAGGACGGGAAATGAGTAGGCTGCATTGACGTATGCATCTAAACTTCCTACTGGAAGAGCTAGCGCCATATTGTTGGGTCTAAATTTCATAACTTTATATTTTAAATTACTTAGCACTCATTTGAAAGAGTGCTAAAATTTATTAAAGTATATCTTACATATCAATATCTTACAAATCCTTACTACATTTATACTTAGTCTATTTATATATTGGGGTGGATTGCAGTGAATTCAAGGTCTCTAGCTAGGTCTGATTGCTTTTAGGTGCTGCGCTACTGCAATTCGTGAGCCGAGGAAACCTAGCACAGCAGCAAGGAACACTATTATCGAGCCTTGTGTGAGGGAGATATTTTGTAATACCGCCTCATTTTGGTAAAGAACCCCAAGTCGATTAACCGCGGGGCGCAGAAGCCAAACAGCCGCACTAACAATTAACCAGGCAAAACCACCACTCAACACCCCGTACCAGACCCCACCATATAAAAACGGTCTCCTGATAAAAGCATCACTAGCTCCTATTAGTTTGCAAACAATTATTTCTTCTTTTTGGTTTTGAATTTCCAGCCGCACGGTATTCCCAATAATTAATATCACGGAAACTCCTAGCAATACAGAAATAATTAGTATTGTTTTTTCTATAATCTCCACAATTACAAATAGGCGCTGAATCCATTCTGTATCAACCCTTACACTGTTTACTTTTGGAAGCATGCCCAGCTTATTCTGCAATAACGTGATCTCTTCTCTAGAATTACTGGTGCTAGAAGGATAGATAATTATAGTTGGGGGCAAAGGGTTACTTTTTAAGTCTTCAATTATTTCTGTGTAACCTGTAAACCTCTGAAATTCTTTCAATGCTTGTTCTTTAGTTAGAGATTTTATGTGACTAACAGCTTGTATTTTTGATATTTCCTTTGCTAGATTCTCTAATTCATGATTTGAGGTATCTTCGTCCAAAAAGATTGAAATTTGTATATTTTCATTCCAGTTTCCAGTGACACCATGCAGATTTTGCAAGAATATATATAAACCGCTAGGTAAAGATAGGGCTGCTGCTAACATCACTAATGTCAAAAAACTACCTACCGAGTTTTTTAGCATTTTTTTAAAGCTCAGAATACAACTATTTAGATGAGATTGTGCCCAAGCTGTTATATATGAAAAGAATTTCACTTACTAGGTATCCTTTTGAGTAAATGTTTGTTCTTCTCTGACTTGTCCATTTTTTAATTCAATAATTCTTTTATTTAAATTCTTGATCAACGTTAGATCATGGCTTGCAATCAGTACTGTAACCCCTACTTGGTTAAAATCAGTAAAAAGTTTCATAATCTCGCTGGATAAATCAGGATCTAAGTTCCCTGTTGGTTCGTCGGCTAATATTATTGGCGGTTTATTGACAATAGCTCTTGCTATACTAACTCTTTGTTGTTCGCCGCCAGATAATGCTATTGGGTTAGAACTTTCTTTCCCAAGCAACCCAACTTTGTCCAGGGCAGCTCTCACACGTTTTGGGATTTCACGCTTACCATAGTTTGAAATAATTAATGGTAGAGCTACATTTTCAAACACATTCCGGTCATAAAGTAGTTGGTAATTTTGAAATATCATCCCTATTTTTCTTCTGTGGCCGGGTATTGTGCGTTCTTTTATTTTGGAAATATTGCGCTTATTAACTAGAATCTGCCCCCTCGTTGGTTTTTCAATGCTTGCAATTAGTTTTAGTAATGTACTTTTCCCCGCTCCTGAGTGGCCTGTTAAAAAGGCCATTTCTCCAGGAAGTATCTCTATACTTATATTTGAGAGCGCTTTGCTAGATGAATAATGCTTGCTTACATTTAAAAATGAGATCATTTCTTTTTTCTGCTTAATTTGAGTAAAATCTAACTCTTTTTATAAAGCGCGTGTATTTCATTTATGGATAATACTATCATTCATCGAAAACCAGAGAGACTCTATTATACTCGTCTGTTTTTATTGTTTATTGCTTTGTTCTGTTCTGGGAAAAGTATGGCAGAAAATGTCGTAGAATTTTCCCTTGTTAATGGCATGCGCGTCATTATTAAGGAGGATCACCGCTTCCCCATAGCTATTTCACAAATGTGGTACAAGGTAGGCTCAATCGATGAACATGACGGGATCACAGGGATTTCTCACGCACTTGAACACATGATGTTCAATGGAACAGAAAAAGTGCAAGCAGGACAATTCTCACACATGATTGCCGAAAAAGGTGGCAGAGATAATGCTTTTACCAGTAATGACTTTACTGCATATTACGCAATACTACCTAAGGAGCATATTTCTCTTGCATTGGAGCTTGAGGCAGACCGGATGATCAATCTAGATATGCAGCAAGAAAGTTTTATGCAAGAAATTAAAGTAGTTGCTGAAGAAAGAAGGCTAAGGACTGATGATAATCCAAATTCGCAAGTTTACGAAAGCCTTTTTAAGAATGCTTTTTCCAAGGATTATCCGTTACATCACCCAGTCATAGGGTGGATGCGAGATATAGAAGCAATGAGGTTGAATGATTTAGAAGATTGGTACAGACGTTGGTATTCACCAAATAATGCAATACTTGTGATTGTTGGTGATGTTAGCCCAGCAGAGTTGAAACCAAAAATTGAGAAAAACTTTGCTCATATTAAAAAAAGAAAGATTGGGAAACGCATGCGAGCAAAAGATACTTTGGCATCGGGAAAGTTTGTAAGCGTTGAGGCTAATGCAGAGGTGCCATATCTCATGCTTGGTTATAAAATTCCGTCTTTTCGAAAATTATCTTATTTTCACAAATGGGAACTATATGCTTTAGAAATGCTTGCACAAATTCTTGATGGGGGAAAAAGCTCTCGTTTTTATAAGAATTTAATTAGAGGAAAAAGAATTGCTGCAAGTACCGATGCTGGCAGTAGTATTTTTTCTTATTACCCAGGTCTTTTTGTCATCGATGGGACTCCACGAGAGGGGTTTTCTTCTAAAGAATTGCAAGCAGCCATTCAAATTGAAATAGAGAAAGTGCAAAAAGATTTAGTATCTGAAAAGGAGTTAAGTCTCGTAAAGGCGCAATTAGTTGCTTCTGAGATTTACCAAAGAGATTCTATAAAACACCAAGCAACTTTAATTGGCATGCTGGAAACAAATGAAATTGGATGGCAAATGATGGATCAGTATATTGGTAATCTTGAGAGAATTACTGCTGAACAAATTCGTAAAGTAGCTCAGAAGTATTTGGTGCCAGAGAACTTAACAACAGTGGTTCTAGATATTTAAAGTTCCAATGTCTCTTACTACAAAAAAATATAGCGTATTAATTTTTTTCACTTTTGTATTTTTTACCTATCCATTGCAAAGTAATGCGCAAAACCAAATAAAGTATTGGGTAACAGAAAAGGGGATACATGTCTTTTTTTTGCAAGCACAAGAATTGCCCATCCTAGACATGAGATTACTCTTTGATGCAGGCTCGTCAAGGGATGCAAGTTCTGAGGGACTCTCATATATAACACATAGCTTGTTAGATGAAGGGGCAGCAGGGCTAAATGCAATCCAGATAGCTGAAAAATTTGATGAGGTAGGCGCACGATTTTCTGCTGCAAGTAGTCTTGATCAGTCTAATTTATCACTAAGAACGCTCACCAAAAAACACTATATTGAACAAGCTCTGGATGTTTTTATAAAAATTTTAACAAAACCTGATTTTTCTGCTGCCGATATCGAACTTTTGCGTAATCGAATTATTATAAGCATCCGAGAAGATTTGCAAGACCCTGGCTTTATTGCACAAAAAACATTTTATAAGGAATTATATGGAGGTCATCCTTATGGGAATACAACAAAAGGCGAGGAAAATTCTGTGTCCCGCATTACGCGAGAAGAGATTGTGGATTTCTATCAAAAACATCTGGTTGCAAGTAATAGTACTTTAGTGATGGTAGGAGCTGTCTCTGAAGAGGAGGCAATGAATATTGCAAAATTACTTGATCAATCGATGCGTATAGGAAAAAAACCTGCAGCGCTGGCTGCGCCAAAACCTAATTTTTCAAGAAGAACGATTCGCGTTTCTTTTCCTTCTAAGCAAGCACATATATTAATGGGGCATCTTGGTTTGGAGCGTGGAGGAAAAGACTACTTTCCTACATATTTGGCAAACCATATTTTGGGTGGCAGCGGTTTTAGTTCTCGGATCCTGAACGAAGTGAGGTTGAAGCGTGGACTCGCTTATAGTGCTTATAGTTATTTGTTTCCGCTGCAACATAAGGGACCTTATATTATCGGACTACAGACAGAAGGTAAAAATATAGATACAGCTATTGATGTTATTGAAAAAACAGTCAGCAGTTATGTGTCAGGCGGGCCCAGCACGAATGAGTTGCAGCATTCTATTGAAAGTATTACAAAAGGTTTCCCACTACGTATTAGCAGTAATGCCAGCATGCTAAATTATGTCTCGATGATTGGTTATTATGGATTGCCATTAGATTACTTAGATACGTTTCAGGAAAAGTTTAAAAGCATAAAAATGCGCCAGGTTCTGCAGGCTATTAAAAATAATATCAAGTTAAGCTCATTAATTACTGTGGTGGTTGGCGGTGAAGAATCAAAAAAATAAAAATAAAATTTTGCCTAACAAAGTTAGGATTATTGCTGGCTTATGGAAAGGGCAGTATATTGATGTTATTGATGCAGATAACTTGAGACCAACACCTAATCGTATACGAGAAACACTCTTCAATTGGTTGTCTGATTCTATTCAGGGGGCAATTTGCGTTGATTTATATGCGGGCAGTGGTGCGCTTGGCATAGAAGCCGCATCACGAGGAGCAGAATTCGTTACTTTTGTTGATAAAGATTTCCAAGTGGTAACTAATCTTAGAAAACAGCTATCGAAGCTCGGAGCAAAAGAAACAGAGGTAATACAAACTCATGCATGGACCTACATCGAGTCAGTAAGAGAGCCTGTTGATATTTTTTTTCTTGACCCTCCTTTTAAAAAAGAAATGTTGCTTTCAGCATTTAATAAGCTAAGCAGGAGCAGGGCATTAAAGGAGGGAAGTATAATCTATGCGGAGGCTCCAGCAGATTGGTATCCAGAAGTACCAGCCGGGTGGGCAATACTAAAAAGCAAACAAACATCGAAAGTTAGCTATCATTTGTTATCAGTAAAAAATATGATATAGAAACTTGTTAATGCAGATTTCACACTTCATACTCACACCATGAAAACAAAAGCGCTATATCCAGGGACTTTTGATCCGGTGACAAACGGGCATATAGATCTTATTAAGCGCGCAACTGTTTTATTTGATGAGATTATTGTTGGTGTTGCTGATAGCTTAGACAAAAAACCATTATTTACCTTAGAAGAAAGGGTGGAGTTTGTGCGTGTTTCTGTTCAGAATCTTCCTAGTGTAAAAGTGGTCGGATTTAATGGTTTATTAGTCAGTTTAGCAATGGAGCATGATGCTTGCGCCATACTGAGAGGTTTGCGAGCTGTTTCTGATTTTGAATATGAATTTCAATTGGCAAGCATGAATAGAAAACTTGAACCAAAATTAGAGTCTATTTTCTTAACACCAGCTGAGGAGTTTTCTTTTTTATCCTCGACTTTAGTAAAGGAAATAGCCGCTTTAGCTGGTGATACCTCAGCATTTGTCCCTCAAATAGTGCAGAACGCCCTAAACAAAAAACGCTAAAAACAAAAGAAGTCAAAAAAAGCACTAAAAACCCTTGAAATAAAGCCAAAAGATGATATATTAGTATTAAATTAAATACTAATACAGGAGTACATCAACATGGAATGGGTTTTATTGGCTATAGGTATCTGGACATTTGCTAGCGTTTGTCTTTTTGTGAAGCGCTGTTTAGGCAGATAACCAGAAATATATTAATTTTTCGGTACTGATCAAATGTGGTGCAATGTTTTGACTGAATTCACGAAATGTAAAATGATGCTTGCAAGTGCTCGTAGCACAAAGAAGAATGCAAGCCCGTATATTTTGCAAGCATCTGTTTTTACAATGTTTTCTATAAAAAAATATTTTTTTCATTTTTTAAGCAAGATTGGTACGAATTATGCATCTTAATAAAAGCAAAAGAAGAGAGGGAGGTTGATAAAGAGAAATAATTTTTAATAATTTGGCATAGATGGAGAACACTATGAAAAAAATATTGTATATTCCCATAACTGCAATTCTTATGATAAGCATTGCAGCGTTCGCAATTACACCAAACCAAAATGCCAAAAATCCTTTCACTGAAGGATTACTATGGTCAATCACAAAAGACGGCGAAATTGTTGGCCATGTTTTCGGAACAATCCACTCAGACGACAAACGCGTGATTGATTTATCTTTACAGGCTCTTGAGATACTCGCTAATTCACGAAATTTTGCCATGGAAGTAATTCCTGCATACGGTCCATCGTTTGTTAACGATATTTACCAACCTGCTGCACACACAAGTGAAGATATTTCATATGAAATGTTGCCAATTAGTAATACCCAATTGTCTGAGCACATTGGCGATACAAGTTATGAGGAAGTAGAGTCTGCTTTACTTAAACTGGGGATCAAAAAAGATGTCGTGCAATATTTAAAGCCATGGGTGGCTATATACGCTTTAGCATCAAGTCCAAGATGGAATAAAAGAAACCCAATCATGGATCACTTGTTGTTTGAAAATGCAGCAAATGCACAACAGGACATTTATGAAGTAGAAGGTTTAAAAAACCTTTATGCAGCTCATTATGATTTTCCAATAGAAGCTCAAATTGCTTTGCTTAGAGATCGTTTAAGGAATAAGAGAACTTACAAAGATATAGAGAGCATGCATTTAGCTTACCTTGGAGAGAATTTAGGTGAAATGTTAACACTTAGCACAAAATTTATTTCAGAGGAATCTCTTTATAGGCAGCTGGACAGGGTTTACTTGAAACATGCTTTATATATCAGGAATGTTGTAATGGCTTTTAAGATGCTGCCCTTGTTAAGAGAAAAAGGAGCGTTTGTTGCTGTGGGCGCGCTACACTTGCATGGAAAGGAAGGTGTTCTTGGGCAACTTGAAGCTTATGGGTATAAGGCAAAAAGAGTTGCGTTATTAAAAAAATGATAACTATCTTGATTGACAACTTGGGCAGTAAAAACTAGACCGCTGCCCAAGTATTTTTTTCTTTATTGTTTCACCACACACATAACAAGGCATCCCATGTCTTTGGTAGACGTGAAGCTTATTTTTAAAGTAACCAGGATTGCCAGACTCATTTGTAAAATCTCTTAAGCTTGTTCCCCCGCTGGTTATTGCGCTTTTTAGAATTTTTTTTATACCAAGTGAAAGACTTTCATATTGCCTAAGCGAACATCTTTTAGATTGTAATCCAGGGCGGATTCCTGCTTTGAATAATGCTTCTGATGCATATATGTTGCCTATACCGGCAACTATATGGCTGTTCATTAAAAAATTTTTTACAGAAATTTTTCTATTTCGTGATTTTTTATGCAGATATAATCCATTGAACGCCTTCGTAAGCGGTTCCGGGCCTAAATTTCTTAACAATCTGTGTTCTAACGGGTTATCGCCAACCCAAAGTAACAACCCAAAACGACGCGGATCACGAAATCTTATAATTTTTTTATTATCTAATTTAATATCGACATGGTCATGCTTAGATGGTTTCATTTCTGAATTCGCAATGCGCAGACTCCCGGACATGCCCAGATGTAAAATAAATGAACCCGAGCTTGTTTTGAAAATAAGATATTTCGCTCGCCTTGCAATGCCTTCTATTTTTGTATCTTTTAGAGTCCTTTTTAAATGAGAAGGTATACGGTACCGCAGACTATATTCTCTTATTTTAATTCCCTGTATTACTTTACCGACAGCATGTGGCTTAATGCCGCGCAGAGTTGTTTCAACTTCAGGAAGTTCAGGCATCTTTTTTGATTAGTGTTTTTATTATGGTTGTTAGTATATTTTTGTCACAAATAGCATCTTTGCTTACAGGTAAAATGTTGGCGTCAATATATTGCTGTATATAGTAATCATTATTCAAAACTTTTGTAGAGGCGCCATCTTTTGAATTTAAGACTATTCCTGCTACTTTTAAATTGTATTGCTCTATAGCTTTGCAGGATAGAAGCACCTGATTGATTGCTCCTAATCTATCATCTGCAATTAGTATGACTGGAAGTTTTAGTTTTTTAGCTAAATCAGCATTTAACCCATCATTTGCAATCGGTGAAAAAAAGCCACCAGCACCCTCAACTATAAGAAAATCATCATCACAAATTCCGGCCTTGCATGCATCGTACAAAGATTGAATAGTTAAATTTACATTATGTAATTTTGCTGCTTCGGGTGGCGCGAGTGGCTCTGCAAACTTGAAGTTGCAAATAACATCTAAGTCGATCTCTTCCTTGCACGCTGTTTGCAGCTTAATTGCATCTGCGGGTAACAAAATATCATCATTATTTATACACCCTGACTCAACAGGTTTTCTTGGTTGTATATTTATATTATCTATATTTGCAGATAATGTATGAATAAGTTTTTCGGCAAACCAAGTTTTTCCTACACCTGTGTCTGTTCCAGTTATAAACACTCCTCTCATTTATTCGCCCTGCAGTGTGATTGTAATTTGTCTTGTGTGCGCAGATGTCCTATGTTCCCATAAAAATACCCCCTGCCATGTGCCAAGAATGCAATTACCATTTTTTATTGGTAGTGTTGTTTCTGTTTGTGTCAGCACACTGCGGATGTGAGCAGACATATCGTCGGGGCCTTCATCATCATGCTGATAATTTGGGTCACCATCTGGGGCATATTTCTGCATAAAATACTCTAAATCTTGAAGAACCTCAGGTGCGGCATTTTCACAGATTATTAATGATGCGCTAGTATGATGGATAAATACATGGCAAAGCCCAGTTTCGAGCTTGCTTTGTTGAATTATTTCAGTAATTTCAGGGGTAAGGTCATAAGTTCCTCGCCCCTTTGTCTTAATTTTGAGTTGCTTTTGAATATACATGTGCCAATTATTGATTAACCAACATGCTTTTCAAGGCTTTTCTTCATGAGATAATATAATGAGAGAGCGGAAACTTTTATGAAAAAGGAGCAAACACAATATCCCAAACGCAAGTCAGTAGGCGTGCAAATAGGGAATGTAACCGTAGGAGCTGGTGCCCCTATTGTAGTCCAGTCTATGACTAATACTGACACAGCTTCAATTGATTCTACTTGTACCCAAATTATGGAGTTAACTGAAGCTGGTTCTGAGTTAGTGCGAATTACTGTGAATAATGAAGCTTCGGCAAGAGCTGTCCCCCAGATCAAAGACAAACTAGCCCAGAGCAATATCTCGACCCCCTTGGTAGGCGACTTCCATTTCAATGGGCATACGCTTTTGAGGAAGATTCCCGAGTGCGCACAAGCCTTAGATAAATTTCGTATTAACCCAGGCAATATAGGAAAAGGACAGAATCATGATAGTAATTTTGGGTCTTTTATTGAGATTGCATGCAAAGAAGAGAAACCCGTACGTATTGGGGTTAATTGGGGCAGTTTAGACCAAGAGCTACTGCAAAAAATGTTAGATGAAAACTTGAAACTAAAAGTTCCTGAAACTCTTGAAGCGGTGACACATCGTGCACTCATTAGTTCGGCGCTTGACAGCGCTGCTCGTGCTGAAGAACTAGGTTTACCACATAATATGATTATTCTTTCATGTAAATTAAGTCGAGTAAGGGAGCTCATTGCTGTTTACCAGACTTTAGCAGGCATGTGTGATTACCCTTTACATATAGGGCTTACCGAGGCAGGAATGGGTGTGCAAGGGATTGTTGCTTCAGTAGCTAGTTTGTCAATTCTTCTTCATCATGGAATTGGGGATACTATTCGTATTTCCTTAACACCCGAACCGGGTAGCAAAAGAACCAAAGAAGTTGAAGTCGCGAAAGAAATTTTACAGAGCATGGGGCTTCGGTCTTATAGCCCTGCTGTGACGGCTTGCCCAGGGTGTGGGAGAACCACTAGCGATTATTTTCAGCAATTAGCTTTTGATATCAAGAACCATATAGCAACCAATATGCCAAACTGGCGCAAGCAGTATCCAGGAGTGGAAGAAATGAATATTGCTGTCATGGGCTGTGTTGTAAATGGGCCAGGCGAAAGTAAACATGCGGATATCGGTATCAGTTTGCCAGGCACAGGAGAGAAACCAATAGCACCCGTTTACATTGACGGCGAAAAAGCTCTCACGTTAAAAGGTGACTCAATAGCACAAGAGTTTCAAGCAATCCTTTCCCAGTACATTGCTGAAAAATATGGCAAATCTACCCCTTAATTGCTTTAGCCTAATATTGAAAAAATCTTTATAATTTGTAAACTTACTATCAAGGAGAATATGCAAGGAGAATATGTATGTTTGGATTAGGTAAAAATAAGGATTATAAATGTACGATTGAATCAACAGGTGAAACTTTTGACGTTCCTGGCGGCATTAATTTATTGCAGGCGGCACATAACGCGGGGATTAAATGGCCCTGTGATTGCAAAGTTGGAAGCTGCGGTTCTTGTCGTTACATTCTAAAAGAGGGCAAAGTAAAAGCTTTGCAAGATTTTTCATATGTTCTTGATGGTGAAATGCTCAAACAAGGATACGCGCTTGCATGCCAATCGCGCCTTAAGAGTGATTTAGTAGTTGAGGTTGATTTTAGCCAAGGCGCACTAGAAACGCTTAAAATGTCATCATAGGGAGCATTGAATCTTATTTTATCGGGAAAATTCTAGCGGCACTCCAAAAATATTTTTTTGAATTTCCCCATTATGGAAAGCAATTTTACCTGAGACAATTGTTGTGTGGATCTTTGTATTAAATGTAAAGTTTTCGAAAGCAGACCAGCCGCATTTATGTAAAACATTATGCCGTTCTATTTTTTCAGAACATGCGGTGTCTACTATTACAATATCTGCCCAATAACCTTCACGCAAAAAGCCCCGTTCTTTAATATTGAAGCATATAGCTGGCGCATGACTTGTTTTTTCGATAACTGTCTCTAGCGGGAGAATGTCTTTTTTCCACAACTCAAGCAAGGCTTGGAAAGAATGTTGTATTATCGGGAGCCCTGCGCCTATGTTTTCGTATTTTCCTTGTTTTTCTTCTAGAGTGTGTGGCGCATGATCAGTTGCAATAATATCAATTTGTCCACTTTTCACTGCTTTTATCAATGCTTCTCTATCTTTTAGAGTTTTTATCGCCGGGTTACATTTGATTAACCCCTGCTTCTCTGCATAGTCAGAGTCTGAAAAATATAAATGATGCACGCATACTTCTGCTGTTATGCGTTTCTGCTCAAGATCCCCATGATCAAATAAGTCTAATTCATTATGGGTGGTTAAATGCAGCACGTGTAAACGGCTATTATATTTTTTTGCAAGACCAACAGCTAATCTTGATGACTTTTCACATGCTTCTCGGCTTCGTATCTTTGGGTGCAATTCTATTGGTATGCTATCCCCGTATTCTTTTTTAATCTCTTCCAAATTTTTATCAATAGTGGGGCTATCTTCGCAATGAGTAGCAATCAGAATAGGTGATTCTTTGAAGATTTGATTGAGAGCTTGCGGATCATCCACAAGCATATTCCCAGTTGATGACCCCATGAATACTTTAACCCCGCATGCGAGGTTTACATCGACATTTTTTATTTCCTCAATATTGTTGTTAGTTGCCCCTAAATAAAACGCGTAGTTCGCATGCGCTTTTCCTGATGCGAGCTTATATTTATCTTTCAGTTGCTCATTGGTAATAATTGGTGGCTCATTATTAGGCATATCCATAAATGATGTTGTGCCACCGGCAATTGCGGCTATTGATTCTGAAGCAATATCAGCTTTATAAGTGAGGCCAGGTTCTCTGAAGTGTACCTGATCGTCGATCATGCCAGGAAATACGTGTTTACCTGCTGCGTCCACAACGTTTTCAGCCTGCATGCCAGACAGGTTGCTTCCTAATTGCTGTATTTTACCTTCGTTTATATATATATCTGTTTCGAAGGTTTTGCCTTCATTTACTGCGACCGCGTTTAGAATTAATATAGAGGACATATTTCAATCAGATTTAAGTATAGAATTCTACACATCTCTTTATAATAATACATTTATATGACTAATAAACTTAAGTTTTATAATACATTAAGCGCCAAAAAAGAAGACTTTAAACCCCTTGATAGCTTATGTGTCACTATGTATGTGTGTGGGCCTACGGTTTATGATTTTGCGCATATTGGCAATGCTCGCCCAATCGTTGTATTTGATGTCCTGTATAGGCTTTTACAGCATTATTTCCCGAAAGTTTTGTATGCACGCAACATAACAGATATTGATGACAAAATAATTAATGCATCAAAAGAAAATAATGAGCCGGTTGAAGCTCTGAGCAATCGCTATATAAAAACGTTTCAAGATGATATGAAACAACTCAATGTTTTACCTCCTTCTATTGAGCCCAAAGCTACAGAAAATATAGAACCCATGATAGACATGATCAGCAGACTGCTAGAGAATGAGAATGCATATATTTCTGATCAACACGTTCTGTTTGATGTAACTTCGATGCCAGAGTATGGAAAACTTTCAAAAAGAAGCCTCGAAGAAATGATGGCTGGAGCTAGAGTAGAAGTAGCTAAATATAAACATAACCCTTCTGATTTTATTTTATGGAAACCTTCAAGTGAGAATCAACCAGGTTGGGATAGCCCATGGGGAAGGGGGCGTCCGGGGTGGCATATAGAGTGTTCAGCTATGATATTCAAACACTTGGGCAAGGTAATTGATATTCATGGGGGCGGCATGGATCTAGTATTCCCGCACCATGAGAACGAGATCGCACAAAGCACATGCGTGAACCAAAGTCACGATTATGTTCGTTATTGGATGCATAATGGCTATATCACAGTGAATGATGAAAAGATGTCTAAGTCTCTAGGTAATTTTCACACGGTCCGAGATATACTTAAGCAGTATCCAGGAGAGGTAGTTAGACTTGCTCTTTTAACAACTCATTATCGTAAGCCTATTAATTGGACGGAGGATTTGTTGCAACAAACTCAAATAACATTAGATAAATTATACCGCTCACTGGCTGCAGACGAAGGAGCACCGCAGGACACCGAGGTCCCTTCCGAATTTCTTCAGGCTTTGGGAAATGATTTAAACACACCCAAAGCTATTCAATATTTGCAAAAAGTTGCGAATACAATTAACACAGATAACGAAAAGAGACAGGAGAATGTAGGTAAGCTGCGTGCGGCAGGTAATTTTATGGGCTTGCTAGAACATGCTCCGAGCGAGTGGTTTAAATGGGCATCTAAAGACGAAGAAAATATTTCAGACAGCGATGTTGAAGAGTTAATTGAAAAGCGCAATCATGCCAGAATGACCAAGAATTTCGAGGTTTCAGATATGATTAGAGCAGACCTTAAAGCAAAAGGTGTTGTGTTAGAGGACTCAGAGGGGAAAACAACATGGAGAAGAGTCAGATAAATAAGTAGTACAATATACTTTATATACATTTGCAGAGTAGCTTATGACAGATCAAAAAGATTTTTTTTCAAAGAGGAAGAGTGTAGCTCAGGTAGAGGAGGGTACAGTCTTGGCTCCAAAATTTGACCAGAACGGCCTTATTCCAGTGGTGACAACAGATTATGAGACTGGTGAACTCTTAATGCATGGTTATCAAAATGCTGAAGCATTAGAAAAGACAATTACTACTGGTGAAGCTTATTACTGGAGCAGAAGCAGGCAGTGTTTATGGCACAAAGGTGAAACAAGTGGCTTACTGCAATTTGTTACAGAAATCAGGATTGATGATGATCAGGATACTGTGTGGCTGCGCGTGAAAGTTGCAGAGAGCGGGGCAAGTTGCCATGTTGGATATCGTTCTTGTTTTTACAGAGTTATCCCGGTAGGCAGCAAGCAAGGTGTAAAATTAGAATTTGTTGAAGAAGAAAAAACATTTGATCCTGATGAAGTCTATGGAGATAGCCCCAACCCAACTAAACTTTAAAGAAGCTTTGACATTTGATTTTACGGTTATTTACTAATAGGCGATTTTCTCCCTTTTTCTTTCTTCAGTTTTTGGGAGCATTTAACGATAATTTATTTAGAAGCATATTAGTCGTTTTTTTTACGTATACACTTTCTGAAACGTACAACTACAGCGCGGGTGAAATGGTTGCCTTTGCTTCTTTAGTTTTTATGCTTCCATTTTTTTTGTTTTCTGCATCTGGCGGCCTATTCGCTGATAAATATAAGAAAACACTAGTAATAAAGAACACAAAGTTACTTGAAGTTGTAGTTATGTTAGTAGCAGCGGTTGGTTTTGCAAAACATGAGGTTGGTATTCTTTTCGCAGCTTTGTTTTTAATGGGAGCGCAGTCAGCGCTATTTGGACCATCAAAATATTCTTTTCTTCCAGAAATCCTGCAAAAAAAAGAATTACTTACCGGCAACGCAATTATTGAGACTAGTACTTTTGCGGCAATACTGCTAGGCACAGTAACGGGCACTATATTAGTTGCCAATAATGAGTTTAACTTAATTTCAGTTTTATTAGTTTCTCTTGCTTTTATAGGCTGGGTATTGAGTTGCATGGTTAAAGAAACAAAGCAATGTTCACCACAGGTAAAAATTGGATGCAATATTTTTCTTGATACTTATAAAGTGCTTCTTAAGAGTTTATCAAGTAAAAGAATATTTTTAATTGTTATTGCAATTAGTTGGTTCTGGTTCCTAGGTGTTATTTTGTTGACACATCTTCCAGTTTTCACAAAAGAAGTTTTATTCGCTGACGAGAATTTGGTTATTTACTTTTTTATTTCTATCACTTCTGGTATTTTTCTAGGTGCTTTTTTATGCCGTTTTATTTTAAATAATCAACCAGATACAAGATATGCCCCTATGCTATTAGTATCAATCGGTGTTTTTTGTATTTCTTTATATTTTTCTGGTTTTATTATTTACCAATATTTTTTTATCGCACTATCTTTATTTGTTATTGGTTCGCTTGCTGGTTTTTATATAGTTCCACTTTATACATGCCTTCAACTTGCGCCTGAAGAAGCAAAAAGGGCACAACTTATAGCGTCAAATAATATTTTTAATGCCTTATTTATGGTATTTGCTAACTTGCTTGCAGGATCTATATATTTTTTGCATGGTAATGCTGAAATTATTTTTTTAACTGCTGGTATATTGACTATATTGCTAGGGATATATTTACATGCTGCCTTCTCATAACATAAAAAAAATATCAGAAAAGGGGCATCTGTTTAGGTCTTTGCTTCATGCAGCTATCCAGACAAACCCTTTTGTCGCAACTGTAGAGGACGGAAACGGCCAGAAATTAAGCTATTTCAAGCTTTTTTTACATATTTATGTTCTAGGCAGCATCTTCAGCAGGAGGATGGAAGAGAAGAATATCGCAATCATGTTACCTAATACGGTTACTACTCTTGTAACTTTTTTTGCAATCCAATATTTGAGCAAAGTACCAGTTATGATCAACTATAGCTCGGGGCCAAAAAATGTAAACTTAGCTTGCAAAATAAGCGAAGTAACTACAATGATTACTTCAAAAAAATTCATCGAGCATGCTAATTTAAACGAACTAGTAGGAATGCTAGATCCACAGGTGGAAGTTATTTATTTAGAGGATTTAAAAAAAGAGATAACCCCGCTTAATAAACTCGCTTCAATCTTCTGCTTTCTCAATCCAACAAAACATATACAAAGCTCTAAAAGTTGTGATACAGCTGTAATCCTTTTTACGTCTGGTTCTGAAGGAGCACCGAAAGGAGTGGTGCTGAGCCACTCTAACTTACTTACAAACTGTGCACAGGTTAAATATGTTATACGGTTTGCAAAAGAAGATAAATTCTTTGTTTGTTTACCACTATTTCATTCTTTTGGTTTGGGGGTAGGAATGTTGTTGCCTGTGTTCTCCGGGATAAAATGTTTTTTTTACCATACCCCCTTAGCATATAAAGTGATACCTGAATTAATTAATCAAACACAATCAACTATTTTTTTTGGTACAGACACATTCTTATCTCAGTATGCGAAAAACGCTGAAGAAAATCATATGCGTAGCTTGCGAATAGTTATTGCAGGCGCAGAAAAACTTAAAAAACAGACGCATGATCTTTGGAAGAAAAAATTTAATTTATATATTTTTGAAGGGTATGGTGTAACTGAAGCTTCTCCAGCAATAGCAGTTAATACACCAAACGATTGTTTGAAAAATTCTGTTGGTAAGTTTTTACCAGGAGTTGAATATAACATTGAAAGTGTAAGCGGGATAAAAAAAGGAGGGAGGCTGAAAGTAAAAGGAGACAATATAATGAAAGGATACTTAACCTTAGAGCATCTTGGTAGGCTGAAAGCACCAACGGATGGCTGGCATAATACAGGTGATATTGTAGATATAAATAAAAATGGCTTTTTATTTATATTGGGAAGAGAAAAAAGATTTGCAAAAATTGCTGGAGAGATGATTTCACTAACACAGGTTGAGTTGCTTGTTGAAAAGTATTCCCCTGAATACAAGCATGCTGTTTGCTCTATTAATGATGAGAGCAGAGGTGAAAAGTTAGTATTAGTTACTGAATCGCAAAATATTGCAGAAGCAGATTTTAGAGAGTTTTTCGGAAAATCTGGATTCAGTCAACTTTATATCCCAAAGGAAATAATTCATACACCAAACCTTCCTGTAATGGCTAATGGTAAAATTGATTACCCATCTGTTATGTCTTTAATCAAACAAAAGGGTTTTAATTAGCTAAAAATGTCACATCCATTTTTGAAAACTAAAAAATTTGAACTTCTTTTTTTTCTATCCCTTGTTTTAGTTTTGTTTTCTTTATATTTTTTTTCCCTAGAAGAGAAAACAATAGCAGAGGCTGCCTTGGGCAAAAATGAAATCCTACAGAGCAATTCAATCGTTACAAGCAAAGACGACGCCATTCGCATGCAAGGAGCTGTCAAACTACCAAGAGATAGAAAGCACCTGAAGCAGTTGGCTCAAGAGGGGGATAAAGATGCTCAATATGCACTAGGTGTAGCATATTACACCGGAACAGATGTTGCCAAAAGTGCAGACAAGGCCGTTGAATGGTTTAGGCAAGCAGCACAGCAAGGCCATCTGATGGCAAAACTTAGCTTAAGCAGTCTTTATTTATTTGGTGATGGAGTAAAGAGAGATTTGGTAAAAGCAAAAAAATGGTTAGACGAGGTCGATGAGTACTACAAGAGTGAAGGAGCGAACGTTTCATCATTTCATGGAGAGGGTTGGGTACTCAACCAAAAGCCTTATGAGTACACAATACAGCTTGCAAGAACAAAAGATGGGGTGCACGCATTAGAACAATTAGAGAATTTAGACGAGCAAAAAAAACATCACGCGATTTTTACAGCAGCACAAGCTAATTACCTAGAATACACAATAATATATGGACGCTTTAAAACACAAAAGCTGGCAAAAAGTGCGTTGCTAAAATTGAACAAACAACCTTGGCATAATGCTCTGTGGGTTTATCAATTTAAAGAGTTGCACGAGATGATTAATCTTAAAAAACAAATGTTTTCACAGTCTCACAAAAAATTAAAAACAAATATAAAAAAAGAAGCAAAAAAAATTAGCAGCGATCAATTTTTATCATTAAATATACAAGGTGAAGCATGGGTAAAAGCACAAACACCTGATAGCTACACTATCAAGTTAATTAGTAGTCCAGAAAAAGAATTTTTAAGACGTAGATTAAGCGAAATAGGCTTAGATCAAGATGTAGTAGTGACACGATACATGCATAATAATCAAGAGTGGTTTACTATTTTGAAAGGAAGCTATAAAAGTTTTAAAGATGCAAAAAATGCACTGAGTGAGTTACAACATTCCTTATCTATTCCGTTTATGAGAGTTCGAAAGCTCGAGTTCGTGCAAGGTGATTTAAATAGATATTTAATAGCGAGTGATTAGGTTTTAGATTGATACATCTTCAGGTGTATAAATATCAGGTGTATAATTATCGAACCTTACATGCTCTCCATGAAAAGAGAGCATAGTTTTGAAAATGGGCCCATTTCTTTGTTTAGCTACTATGATTTCAGCAGTACCTTTATTTGGACTATCATCGTTATAGACTTCATCTCTATAGATAAAAGCAATTAAATCTGCATCTTGTTCTATTGCACCAGAATCTCTTAAGTCAGACATTATTGGTCTTTTGTCTGTTCTTTGCTCTAGGCTTCGATTTAGTTGGGATAAAACAATCACAGGGACATCTAATTCCTTGGCTAGGGCTTTTAGCTGTCTTGAAATATTAGATAGCTCCGTAGCACGGTTTTCTGCAATACCAGTGCTTTGCATTAATTGAATATAATCAACGATTATTAAATCTAATTCGTGCTCTGTTCTCTTTAATCTTCTGACACGAGCACGGATATCGCTGGGGGTAAGGTACGCATCATCATCAATGAAAAGCTTTGATTCAGATAGTAAAGAAAGAGCACTTGTGAGTCGTGGCCAATCTTCATCTGATAGTTTGCCTGTGCGCACATTTTGTTGATTTATTCGCCCCATAGAACTTAACATTCTCATGGCAAGCTGATTACCAGGCATTTCCATGCTAAATACAGCAACTTTTGATTTACGTTGAAACGCCGCATATTCTGCTATGTTCATAGCGAAACTCGTTTTACCCATTGAAGGTCTGCCCGCAACTATTATCAAATCCCCCCTTTGTAAACCAGATGTTTTTTCATCGAACTCTTTAAAACCAGTTGGCACGCCTGTTACAGGGTCATCGCTTTCACTCAATGTTTCTATTCTTTTCATAACATCTGTGAGCAAGCCTTTTATTGATGAGAAGCCTAATCTCATGCGCGGGTCTTGTTCTGCAATGTGAAAAATTTTCTGTTCAGCGATATCAAGCAAAGTTTTGCTGTCTTTCCCCTCATTTTTGAGGGTACTCTCGGTAATTTCTGTGCCTACGGTTATTAGTTGCCGAAGAATGGATTGTTCCCGAACAATTTCAGCGTACGTAGCTATATGTGCGGCCGTTGGTGTATCTTTAGCAAGGGTTGCCAGATAACCAAGCAGATCAGAATCTTTTAAATTTGGGAGTTCTTTTAGCTTCTCTGTTAATGTGATTACATCAATAGGTTTATTTTCTTGAGCTAGGTTGACTATTGCATGAAATATTACTCGATGCTCTTTTGCATAGAAATCTTCTTCATTTAGTTTGTCTGCAACCTCATCCCAAGCTTTTTCTTCTAATAACAGGCCACCTATTACAGCCTGCTCTGCTTCAATGGAATGGGGTGGTACACGTAAATCTTCTGTTTTTGGCATTTTTTTAAAATTTTATCTATTAGATGCCTTTATACGCTTACTCTCCTTTAGGGTAAATAGGAAGAAGTTGTGGATAACTTTTTTGCGCGACATAACAACAGCTTGCTGGCGGGGTTACGTAAAAATTAGTTTCTCTAGGTTTGCTCTTCTCCTTCAATGACTAAATTGATAGTCGCATCTACATCTGCATGCAGATGTATATGTATTTCATATTCACCCGCTATCTTCAAGGCTCCATCATTTAGACGTATTTCTCTTTTTTCTATCGGCATGTTATTTTCAGTCATGGCATGAGCTATATCGGCTGTTCCGATAGAACCAAATAGCTTTCCTTCCTCACCTACTTGTGTTGTTATTTTAATGGTCGCGTCTTGTAATTTTTCTTTTCTAGCTTGCGCTGCTAATAGCGTCTCTTTTGCTTCTTTTTCAAGCTGAGCCCTTTTCTGCTCAAATTCAGCTAAGTTTTCTTTGGTTGCATATTTAGCTTTTCCAAATGGAATTAGATAGTTGCGCGCATAACCCGACTTTACTTGTACTTTATCTCCAAGCTCACCTAGGTTTTCAATTTTGTCTAACAATATTACTTCCATAATTACATCCCTTTTTTATTTTACCATTAAGTTGTTTTAAGTCGACTGCGTATATCAATGAAATTATCAATTAAAGCTGTGACAACTAAGAGGATAACGACAATTGCAGTGCTGATTAGCAGAAAAAAGTACATTAATCCCAACCACATTGTCGCAATTATAGACCTGCTTAGAACATTATGTGCTAAAGAAAGACCTTGAAAAATAAACATTACTCCGAATATCAGAGATAATTCTTTTAATAAGGGTTCTTTGGCCAGCAAAGAAGCAGACAGGATCAACAAGTAAATGATTGATGAAACATACCCCAATCTTAACTCATAAAATTCCTGTTTAAAGCCTTTGGGTTTGTATAGCAAAGCTTGCCACCATCTTGCGACCAATAGTGTGATTGTTGTCCAGATTAATATCGCAGCAATATAACTTCCAGTCATAATCTCTGCCGCTATAGGCAGCACTTTTTCAAGTCGCGCACTATCAAACCCAAGCTGTAGAAACAGTGGCTGGATGTGCTCGTTTAAAAAACTCAACCATTGGCCATCGATGTTGGGCACAACTATATGTGCAATCAGTAAGCAAGCCGCGCCGAAGACCGACCCATAGATCAAGCCTAAAGGCAGAGATATTGTTTTATGCAAAGCGGTAGCGTAAATAAAAACAGCAATCATAGGGAGGCTGTATAAAGCACCATAAATGATGCTTTGAGTTTGCATAAAACCATAGATTGCTAAAACAATATTACTTATAAATAAAACTTCTACTCCTATTTTTATGCCATGCCTTAGGACTACTAGAGCGATAATTGCATTGCTAAGAATATATAATGGCCAAAAGAATGGTAAAAACTCTGGGAGCGCTATACAAAGAATAACACTGCCCGCTGCGTTTATAGGGTTTGATAAAACAAATTCACCAATTTTTTTAAATAAATTACCCATTTTTAACGGGCTCGTGAAAGGCAGAGCTTGTAATTTGCAAATAACTCAGTGGTTGTCACAGTATGGGATTAGCGCGATGTAGCGTGCTCTTTTGATCGCAGTTGAAAGCTGTCTTTGATATTTTGCTTTTGTGCCTGTTACTCTGCTTGGAATAATTTTGCCTGTTTCAGTGATAAAATCTTTGAGTAGGTCAACATCTTTGTAATCAATCTCTGTGATACCTTCTTCTGTAAATCTACAGTATCTCTTTCTTTTTGGAAAAGAGGATCTTCTTTTTCTGTTCTGTGTTTTTTTATCTCTTGCCATGATCTTTTTTTTCTATGTTTGTTTTTCCTCTGTATTTGCTTCTCCCGCTGCCCCTTTACGAGCAGTAAACTCACCCCCGTTGTCTCGCTCTTTTACGTTGTCTCGCTCTTTTAGTTTCATTTGAGGTGACGGTGTAGTAACAGAAGTATTCTTTTTTAATATTATGTTACGTATCACTGCATCATTGAAGCGAAAAGCGCTAGTAATTTCATCTAATGATTTTTTTGAACATTCAATATTCATTAATACGTAATGAGCTTTATGCATTTTGTGAATAGGGTATGCGAGTTGCCTTCGTCCCCAATCTTCTAACCGGTGTATTTTTCCATTATCAGATTCAACCATAGATCGGTACCGCTCTATCATAGCCTGAACCTGATCACTTTGATCTGGGTGGACGAGAAATACTACTTCATAATGTTGCATTTATAATTTTCCTTTTGGTCAGTTGGCCCTTAATTTAAGAGCAAGGAGTTGTTTTTCAACAAGGACGCGATTCTACATAAGAAAAGAAATTCTTTCAATTGTCTTTGAATTGTCTTGTAGCCTCAAAGAGCACTATCCCTGTGGCAACAGACACATTGAGGCTTTCTGTTTTGCCTAACATGGGGCATCTGACCATATGGTCACACTTCTTTATTAATAAATTTTTTAACCCAGCGTTTTCAGAGCCTACGACAATGGCCAGTGGAAATGAAAAATCAACTTCATAAAGAGATAGTTCGCCTGCCTCTGAAGTACCATATAACCATATCCCGCATTTTTTTAGTAACTCTAAGGTCCTTGCAAGATTTGTAACTTGGAAAAAAGTCATTCTTTCTGCAGCCCCAGAAGCAATTCTCCTGACCGCAGGTGTTATTTCTGCAGAGCCTCGTTTTTGAGTAATAATAGCGTTTACTCCAGCACCCTCTGCTGTTCTTATGCAAGCACCAAAATTATGCGCATCTGTAACACCATCTATTACAAGCAAAAGCAGTTTTTCGTTTTTGTTTTCAACTAGCTCGCTAAGTTTGTCCTCATTAAGAACTGTTATTTTTTTAGCCAAGGCCAATATATTTTGATGGTTTGATTTTCCAACTTTCTTATCAATCTTTTCTCTAGATATATTTTTTATCGGTATTTTGTGAGCTTTTGCCATTTTCAAAAGATTTGAAATTCTTTTGTTATCTGCTGGAGCTGATGTCCACACTTCTTTTATGTCGCCAGGTTGTTCTTTCAGAACCGATTGTATTGTATGAATACCAAAAATAAATTCGCTGTTTGACATTTTTTATTTCATTTCGCAATATGGAAATCTATTTTTCCTTCATTAATATTAACTGCTGCCAATTTTATTTTTACTTTTTCTCCGATTTGGTAAATATGCCCGGTATGTTCTCCATATAATCTATGATTGTCAGGCTCAAAATGATAGTAGTCCTTTTTAAGTTGTTTGATATGAACCAGGCCACTCACAAAAATATTTTCAATTTCAACAAAGATCCCGAATGATGTCACAGTGCTTATTACTCCTTTAAAAGTTTTCCCAATTTTATCTTGCATATATAAGCACTTAAAAAAATCTTGTATATCGCGCGCAGCTTCCTCAGCTTTCCTTTCAGTGTCGGAACAGTGGGTCCCTAAAAACGAAATATCGTCTAATAAATATAGATGTTTGCGAGTACGATTTTTTCCGAGAGCATTCTTTATAATCCTATGAGTTATAAGGTCTGGGTATCTTCTGATTGGTGAAGTAAAATGCGTATAATTTTCAAGGCTTAAGCCAAAGTGACCAATATTTTTAGAATTATATTCAGCTTGAGGTAAAGAGCGGAGCATAATTATTTGAATAAGACTTTGTTTATCTTCATTTTTTATTTTTTTTAGCAACTTAGCATAATTTTTACTAGTTGGTTTTTTGGCAGTGCGTAACGATAAGCCAAAGTCTTCTAAAAAATTTTTTAATTCATCTAGTTTTTCTTGTGTTGGTAGGTCATGAATGCGATAAAGGCCAGGAATTTTATTATTCCTTATAAAAGATGCGGCAGAGATGTTTGCCAAAATCATACATTCTTCTATTATGCAGTGCGCATCATTTCTTTCTGTGGATTGAATGTCCGTAATTTCCTCTTTTTGATTAAATACAAATTTAATTTCTTTACTATTAAATTCTATCGCTCCTCTTTTATCTTTTAGCCCTTTGAGCTTGGCATATAGCCGGTGTAAATTTTGAATATCTTCTACAAAAGCGCTGTATTTTTTTTTAGCAATTTTATTGCCTGTAATTATTTCGTTGGCCTGGGTGTAAGTTAAGCGTGCTTGCGATCTTATAACCCCAGGATAAAAAGAATAGCCTGCCATTTTTCCATTTTCGTCAATACTCATCTCGCAAATCATTGCTAAACGATCTTTATTAGGTAGCAAAGAACATAGATTGTTAGAAATTTTCTCAGGAAGCATAGGGATAACACGACCCGGTAAGTATATTGATGTGCCTCTTTTGAGCGCTTCTTCGTCTATAGCAGAGTTTTTAGTGACATAGTGAGAGACGTCAGCAATTGCAACAAACAAACTCCACCCAGAATTTTCTTTAGCACAATATACAGCATCATCAAAATCCTTTGCGTCTTCCCCATCAATAGTTATGAAAGGCAAGTTTCGCAAATCTCGTCTTTTTTGAATCTCTTTTTCTTTAAAAGATATTTTCTTTTCTTGATCGAGTACGGCGCGTGGCCATTGATATGGGATTTGATGGCTTGATAAAATTTCTTGAATCTCCGCCCAAATTTTTTCTTGCACAGAAGTTTCCTACATTTTGTTATATATTTTTGTTCCTTTTTCAAGAAACTCTTTCGATTTTTCTTTCATCCCAGTCTGAATCGCATTTTTAATATCATTTATTTTCTTTTCTTTTGCATATTCTCTAACTTCTTGTGTTATTTTCATTGAGCAGAATTTGGGGCCACACATAGAACAAAAGTGCGCCTCTTTGGCTGACTCTTTTGGCAAAGTCTCGTCATGGAATTCCTTTGATTTTTCAGGATCAAGACTGAGGTTAAACTGATCTTTCCAACGAAATTCAAACCGAGCTTTTGAGAGTGCATTATCTCTTATTTGTGCGCCAAAATGGCCTTTTGCAAGATCTGCTGCATGTGCTGCTATTTTGTAAGTAATTATGCCATCTCTCACATCTTCTTTGTTTGGTAAGCCTAAGTGTTCTTTGGGGGTTACGTAACAAAGCATTGCAGTGCCATACCACCCTATCATTGCTGCACCAATTGCAGATGTTATGTGATCATACCCAGGAGCGATGTCTGTTGTTAGCGGACCTAAAGTATAAAAAGGGGCTTCAAAACAAGAAGAAAGTTCTTTATCAACATTTTCTTTAATTAATTGCATAGGAATGTGTCCTGGCCCTTCTATCATTGTTTGTACATCGTTTTCCCATGCAATTTTTGTGAGTTCTCCAAGAGTATCTAATTCTGCAAACTGTGCTTTATCATTTGCATCAGCTATTGAGCCTGGGCGTAATCCATCTCCTAATGAAAATGACACGTCGTAGCTTTTCATGATTTCGCATATATCTTCAAAATGTGTGTATAAGAAACTTTCCTTATGGTGTGCAAGACACCACTTTGCCATTATTGATCCACCTCTTGAAACTATACCCGTGACTCTTGATGCTGTAGCAGGAATGTATTCTAGTTTTACGCCCGCATGAATTGTAAAATAATCTACACCTTGCTCTGCCTGCTCCACTAAAGTGTCACTGAAAATATCCCATGTCAATTCTTCAGCTTTACCGTCTACTTTTTCTAAAGCTTGATAAATAGGCACAGTTCCGACAGGTACCGGTGAATTACGGATAATCCACTCTCTTGTTTCGTGGATATTTTTTCCAGTAGAAAGGTCCATTATTGTGTCGCCACCCCAACGTGTTGACCACACCATTTTTTCTACCTCTTCATTTATTGAAGAAGTGACAGCAGAATTCCCTATATTTGTATTAATTTTAACAAGAAAATTACGCCCAATAATCATAGGCTCTAATTCAGTATGATTAATATTGCAAGGAATAATGGCACGCCCTTTTGCTACCTCTTCTCTAACAAATTCTGGTGTTATTTCTTTTTGTATTGCAGCCCCATATGACAGCCCTTTGTGTTGTTTTAGCAAGTCTTTGTAGTCAGGATTATTTCTAAATTCTTGGATACGCATGTTTTCTCTAATAGCAACAAATTCCATTTCTTCTGTTATTTGTCCTTTCTTAGCGTAATGCATTTGAGTGACAGTCTTTCCGCTTTTAGCTTTTAAAGGTTTATATTGAGATTTAAAACTTATATTTGTAAGGGTTGCATCCTTTTGTCTTGCTTTGCCAAAATCTGATGTGGGCTCATTCAAGTATTTGCTATCACTTCTAGCAAGTATCCATTTTTCTCTCAGTTTAGGCAGCCCCCTCAGCAAGTCTATAGATGTATTGGGGTCTGTGTATGGCCCAGATGTGTCGTACACCGTGATAGGGGGGTTAATAACTTCACCAGACGACGTTGATGTTGTGGATTGCGAAACCTCACGCATGCCTACCTTAATGCTTGGGTTTGAACCCTCTACATAGATTTTTTTTGAATTTTCAAAAGGCTTTGTTACTTCTTTAGAAAGTTTAGTTACACCCTCAAAAAGATCTTTCACAGTATTCATCTGCTTCCCTCCGCCGCTATTATCCGGATCAGGTTCAAAGAGTTTTTCTCAGCCCATTAAAAAATGAGCACCCCTAGCTTTTTCGTATTAATGTCCATTAAGTTATAGGACTTAGGCGGTGTTTGCAAGTACACTGCATGTTAAACTCATAAATAATTTTAGCAGTACTTTGAAAATGGATACTAATACAGCAAGATTTAATATGATTGAGCAACAGATACGACCATGGGGTGTATTTGATCCTGTGACTTTAAGCACATTAGCTGAAGTCCCAAGAGAAGTATTTGTCCCAGAAAAATACTCAGATCTAGCTTTCGCGGACTATGAGATTCCGATAGGAAATAACCAATTTATGATGAACCCAAAAATAGAAGGCCATCTGTTGCAGGCGCTTGAACTGAAGGCTAGTGATAAAGCTTTAGAGATTGGCACTGGTTCAGGTTTTATTACCGCATGCTTAGCTCACACTGTTTCTAATGTTGAAAGTATTGACTTATACGATGATTTCATTGAGGAGGCATCATCAAAGTTAAGCTTTTTTGGTTTAAATAATATTAGATTAAAAAAGTTCGATGTAACTCAAAGTGTAACAGAAGGCCCAGCTATTTCTGACGTGGATAATAATTACGACGTAATTGCCTTGACAGCTTCATTGCCAGAGTATGTGCATGATTTTGAACTTATGTTGAATATTGGTGGTCGAATGTTTGTAATAGTAGGAGATGGCCCATTAATGGTTGCAATGAAAGTCAAACGTGTTGATGACGATGTGTTTAAAAGGACCAATCTGTTCGAAACATCTTTGCCACCGTTAGTTAATTTTAAAAGAAATATAGAGTTTTCGTTATAGTTTATGCTTGATTTTTCTCCTTCGGATTTAAAAAACTATCTTGACGCGGCCACCGAAAAGCCATTAATTTTAGATGTTAGAGAGCCGTGGGAGTATGAAAAGGCGAGCTTAGATAATTCGCTTTTAGTGCCTATGCGTGAGTTGCCAACTTTTGTTAAAGAACTGCAACCTGAAAGAAGTGTTATTGTTGTCTGTCATCATGGTATTCGCAGCAGAGCAGTTTGCCGATATTTAGAGGATCAAAATTTTACAAATGTAATAAACTTATTTGGCGGATTAGATGCTTGGGCTAAAAGTGTTGACCCCGACATGCCTACATATTAATTTAAAAATGAAAAGATATACACATAGTTTTTTTCTTTATAGTTTTTTTCTGATATTGTTTTCTCCTATAGTTTACGCAGAAAATTTCTTTGAAGTGTTCTATTTAGCATTACAGAATGATCCTGTTCTGCATCAATCAGAAGCTGAGTATAAAATTGCGTTACAAGCTTATCCAATTGCACGCGCAGCACTACTTCCTCAGGTAAATTTCACAGCCAGTCGCAAAAGAACGCATGAAACAATTGATGGAACGACATTTGGAGTTGCAAATTCAAGTGACACATATTTCACAGAAAAATACAGCATCAATTTGACGCAATCCTTATACAATCGCGATTACTATGTTTTACTGCAGCAATCAAAATCAACCATTGCACAAGCTCTCGCTAAAAGAGATTCAATGAGGCAAGATTTAATAATAAGAACAGCAGTAGCTTATTTTGATGCTTTAGAGGCTCTAGACAATTTACAATTTGCAATATCTGAAAAAGCTGCGATATCAAGACAATTAGATGAAGCGAAGCGACGATTTTCCGTTGGGTTGACTGCAATTACCGATATAAAAGAAGCGGAAGCCTCATATGACCTTTCAGTAGCTCGGGAAATTGATGCAAAAAACCAGAGCGATATTATTTTTGAAAAATTATCGCTAATTACCGGGCATCAGCATGACAAGCTTAGCCCCCTATCAAATAATATGAGTTTATCGTTACCAGAGCCGCTTGATAGTCAGTCTTGGGTTGATAAAGCTATCCAGCACAATTTAGATTTATTAGCAAAAACGAAAGAACTTGAGGTTGCTGAAGATGAAGTAGAACACCAACGTGCTGATCATTACCCTACGCTAGATGTTGTGGGTTCGACCTCAAACACAGACAAAGGCGGTGGCGTTTCAGGCGCAATTGAAACAGATAACAATATGATAGGTGTTGAATTTAATATTCCTTTATTTTCTGGAGGGAGCACATTTTATAAAACAAGAGAAGCGATATATGCGCGGGAGAAAGTTAAAAAGCAATTAGAACAAAAGCGCCGCGAAGTTATTCAAAAAACGAGGGATTCTTATTTGAATGTTTCTTCCGGGGTCAGTCGAGTTAATGCCTTGAAGCGGGCTTTAGAGTCAACAGAAGTTGCAGCGCAGTCTACCCAAGCAGGCTTTGATGTTGGAACAAGGTCATCTGTCGATGTTCTTCTTTCTTTGAAAGACACATACGCAGCTAAACGTGATTTTTCTCGTGCCCGTTATGATTATATTATAGCCACACTGCTTTTAAAGCAGTCAATAGGGGCTCTATCTCAGGATGACGTTGAATTAATAAATGCATGGTTAGATTGAACTATTAGTTATTTCAATGCGTAAAATTAAGCCACTACTAAAATACAACGCAATACTAAGGGTGGCGAGCCCCCTTGTACTTGCATATACACTTTATAGAGCCTTAAAAGATGGTGGTTTTAATTATGTTTTGCAACGTTTTGGAATTTATGTCCCCAAGTTTGACGCAAAACCAGTGTGCATACACTGCGCATCTGTGGGCGAAGTTAGTGCAGCATTGCCGCTCATTGAAGCTTTGCAAAGTCAAAAAATCCCAATAGTTATTACAACTCATACACCTACAGGAAGATATTTTGCAAAAAATTATTTTGCAGAGTCGATAATACATATTTATTTTCCTTTAGATTACAAAGGGTGTGTAAGAAGGTGGCTAGAACGGGTGAATCCTTCTTCCCTTATAGTTTTAGAAACTGAAATATGGCCTAATTTTTATAATATGTGCAAAGAACTGAATATCCCAATTTCTATAATTAATGCAAGGTTGACTAGCAAAACTATGCGAGCTCCAAGATTTTTACATGACATCTATAAAGATTCTCTGAGTCAGATGAATATACTTCTTGCACGTACGCAGCGTGACGCTGCTCTTTTTCAAGAGCTGGGTATGCCAGAAAAGAAAATTTTTACAATTGATAACATAAAATACTCGAGCTGCGCAGAAAAAGACAAAAAATATGAAAAAAGATTGGTTGATAAAGAATATGTATTGGCATCTTCGCTGCATAGTGGCGAAGAAAATATTGTTGCTTCTTGTGTCTGCGAAGAGAGTTTTCTTGTTATTGCCCCAAGATATCCAGATGAAGGAAAAAAGATGCAAAAGTCATTACAAAAAAAAGGATACGCAGTTAGTTTGCACAGTAAAAATGAAGATTATAAAAAGAACCAAATACACATAGTTGATACCCTGGGTGATCTAGATAATTTGATAGGGCATGCATTGTTTGTGATTTTTGGTGGCTCTTTTATCAAAGCGGGGGGCCATAATCTTCTTGAGGCAGGGCGTGTAGGTAAAACAGTCATTGTTGGCCCTTCAATGGAGAATTTTTCCCAAGAAACAAATGATTTAGAAAAAGAAAGAGCAATCATTCAGGTCAAAAATAGAAACGAGCTGCAGGCTGCGGTAAAAAGTTTGTTATCTGATAAAATTTTATGCAAGGAAATTGGAGACCGTGCGCGCAATCACATATCGCTTCATTCAGATGCAGCAATGCGTTATATGAAAAAATTGCAAGAAAATAATTTCTTTTAATCTAGTAATTTTTGTAGCCCTCTAGTAGAGCTTCAAAGTTCTTTTTTTTATCTTGAGAGGTCATATTCTTAGATTTTTCTAGGGATCGTTGCAATCTCTTTAAATTTTTTGTTTTCCAATTTTCTCCTTTTTTTATTTCTGATTTATCAAAATCAACAAGATAAAAATTTTGGTCAGAATCGATAAGTATATTATTTGTATTTAAGTCTGCATGGAAAATTTTTTCGGCATGAAATTTTTTTATTACGCCCCCTAATTCTTTCCATAATTCTACACTTAGGCTATCCGCTGCAAGAAAAGTTTCTAAGTTTTTGGTATTTTTTATTCTTACTGTAATAATGTCTGTGCTATAAAAAAAAGGATATTTCTTTATACGCAAGGCAAAGGGCTGCGGAACGGGCAAGCCTTTTTGGTAAATAGCAGACAGTAGTTTCCATTCTTTCATGGAACGTGTTTTTTCTGCACCCCTCCACAAGTATCGATCTTTTAGTATAGAAGCCATCTCTCCCCCGCGTTGGTAATGCTTCAAAGCAAATTCATGTTTTCCATGCCTAAAAAACCATACTGTTCCTCTTCCGCTGCTAACACTCAGTAATAAACCATGCTCATTCAAATAGGTTGGGCGGAACCAGTCTTCTATCATTTCTCCGCTTATACTTGGATCATAAATAATATGTTGCGTTTTTGTTTTAATATGTTTAATTTTCATTATGCTACTCGATTTTAAAACACCGCCTAAATCAATTTGCCTTTTACGCTTATCAGCAATTGGTGATGTTACTCATATGCTACCAGTTATACATACTATCCGCACACATAGCCCTGAGACAAAGATAACCTGGATCATTGGCAAACCTGAAGCTAAATTAGTTGGTGATATTCCAAATGTCGAGTTTATCATTTTTGATAAAACAAAAGGATGGCGTTCATTTTTTAATTTGAAAAAGCATCTTCGTGAGAGAAAGTTCGATTTATTACTTTTAATGCAAGTTTCGTTGCGTGCGAATATAGCAAGCTTATTTGTAAAATCTCCTATTAAGTTAGGTTTCGATCGCACTAGATCAAGAGATTTCCACGGGTTATTCGTTACGCATAGGATACCAGTGAAGGCAGAGCATGTTTTAGATAGCTTTCTAAGTTTTCTTGGCTACCTGGGTTTTTCTGATTACACATGCGCCTGGGATATCCCAAATAATATCGAAGCTCAAAAATATGCTGAGAGCATATTGCCGGGGGATCAAAACACTTTAGTGATTAGCCCCTGCTCCAAGCATTTAAATAGAAACTGGAGCCCAGCAAATTATGCTGCAGTTTCTGACTATATTATTGAGCAATATGGTTATAGAGTTCTTGTTGTAGGGGCGAATACTGCATTCGAATTTGATTTTGTGTCCCAGATAAAAGCTTGCCTAAAATATCCAATTACTGATTTAGTTGGCAAAACGTCATTAAAAGAGCTTTTAGCTCTTCTTAAACGATCTACGATACTTGTTAGTCCTGACAGCGGTCCAGCACATATGGGAACGTGCGCTGGAATTCCTGTTATTGGGCTTTATGCTGCTACTAATGTAGCAAGAGCGCGGCCTTATTTAAGTGAAAAATGGTGTGTTGATAAATATGATGCGGCGTGCCAAAAGTTTTTAAATAAAAAATCAAGCGAAGTTGTTTGGGGATATAAGATCAGAAAAAAAAATGTGATGGATTTAATATCTGTAAATGATGTTTTGGCAAAAATAGATGTATTTGCTGGCAATAACAACACAGTGTAGTTATATAGCTTTATGTCGCTTGTAAATGGAAGTTATATATATTAATAAAAATAAAGATAACAAATATTCCTTAACCTCACCTGTTCTTATATCTATAATTTCCGGAATTTCTGCATCAAAAAATTTATAACTTTTTTCATGTATGCTAACTAAATTAGCTAATACACAAACAGGGAGGCAGGTTAGTGTTGGTAAAAACCAGTACCAGGGCCCCTTAATTGGTAAAGTGATATTCTTAACTTTTATGTAGATGGGAATGATGATACCTCCAATTAGTGAGGCTAGCGTTAGCATTGTGCGAGGTAGTTGGTCAAACAGCGGGGAGATGTTATGTAAGTTAGTCTCCATTTGGTCATTTATATCCATCCATTCTTTTGGCGTTTCCCATAAAAGCCGGTCACTAAAAAGATGCTGGCCCCAGCTCACCTCTTCCCCAGCGAAATATACACAACCAATAATGAATATATTTATCCAGGATTTAAACCACTGCTTAGTATCAAGGTTCAATCTCGAACGGACCAGTAAGGCCAAGACTATTGCAAACATTAAAAATACCACTGTCATTACTTCTATATATCCGGATTCGCCATAAATAAAACCAGTTTGTTTTCCAGATGTTAGGAAGAGATGCACATACGGAATTGCTGTTGCTAAGACAGCAACTAGTGCTGTGAATTTTATAGGAATATCTCTATGCATTTGCAAGCTTTTATTGAATTAAAAATTTTTTATTTTTGCCTTTGCAAGTTTTTTGCTTCTTTTGCTAAAAAACTCCAACTGCGAACACTTTTGTTATCTCTATGAGACTTATTTCTTAAACCAGTAAAAAATGCAAGCGCCATGATTGGGTTTGGTGGAAATAAGTGTTGAGGCATAAGATTGAAATCATATATAACTGGTAACCATAGTTTTTCAACTTGCCTTATTTTTATATTCCCGGGACTTATATCTAGGTCATGCATATTAATTTTTTTTGCAAGATATAGTATTTTTTCTCCAGCCTCAAGAACTGAATCTGGCACGTAGCCGTTTTTACGAGCAAATGTTTTTAAATCTGTCCCATGTATGTATTCTTGGACAAAAGAATGACTATATCCTTCATCTTTTTTTAAAATTTTGATAGGTTGAGCAGTATATTTTTTAAGTTCGTCTTGTGAAAAAAAAGATTTATTTCTGGAATACTCAAATTCAGCAATATCTGCATTATATTTATCAGCATATTTTTGCACATAAGTTTCCTTATATATTTTTACTACTACAGTCGTTCCTAGCATATCTGCGGCATAGACTGTGGAACGTCTACCATGGCCTAAGAAATTTTTTATTTTTATGTCTTCAGGCAATTGTAAATGCAGTGTATTATCCATAATTCTTTGTTGGCTGATTGTTAATTATAACTAATAAGCATACCAACTATTACAACTTCATTGGCTTCAATTTATGTACATATGATAAAAAAAGGTCAAAAAGAATTTTTACGCGTAGCTGTTTTAGGGGCTAGAAGAGCAAAGCAAGGGACAGGTGAATATATCGCACGCGATTTTGTTGCAGCTGGGCATCATATTGTTGGAATTTTAGGCACATCGTCAGAGTCAGTTGAAGAGACAAGTTTAAAGTTACGCGAGAAGTATAAAATAAAATGCCCTGGATATACTTCAGTCGAGGAGCTTACTCAAAAACACGATATTGATGTAATTGTTATCGCTTCACCGATTAGCACTCACTGGCGTTTTTTAGAATTTTTGTCAGAGAAACACTACCATGTTTTTTGTGAAAAACCATTATGGTGGCCAGCACATACTCTTGGTGCTGAAGAAGTGCAAATAAAAACAGAAAATTTAATTGATGCTTTTGATCACAACAAAAGAATTTTATGGCTCAATACCCAATGGCCTTTTACTATTCCCGCATATAATGAGCTTTACAATGCAACAGGGAAGAAAAATAAAATAGAAAATTTTGAAATGTGGATGAGCCCAGTTTCCAATGGACAGGAAATGTTAATCGATTCCGGACCGCATTTTTTTAGCATGCTGTTTGCTTTACTTGGGCCGGGTGAACTGAGCTCTATTAACATAAGTTATGCAGTGAATGAAAAAAATAAACTTGCGACACTTAACTTGGAATCTATATATAGCCACGATACAGGAGAGACTATAGTTAAGTTTTTCCTTAAGCAATGCAAGGATCCTCCGCGCCCAGCAGGGTATGCTATCAACGGCAAAAGCGCAGAAAGGCATATTAAGATGCCTGAATACTTGCTATCATTATCGAACAAAACAAATTCTGTGACTATGAATGACCCTCTTAATGAGTCTGTAAAATCATTTGTAGAAGCTGTAAAAATGAATAAGAAAACTGACAGAGAAGCAATAAAAAATAATATGGTTAATCTTCATAAAGTTGTCAGAGCATTCTCGGAGTAACTATGGAAAAAGTTCATTCTGATAAGGGAGAAGTTTTAATTGAGGTGTCTCCACTGATAGACTTTACAGGATCTTCTGAGATTAATTTAAAAATGCCATGTGTCAAAACTCCTGTACACACTAAGAAGCAAAATAGTAACGGCAAGGATACTCAGCAAGAACTCGCACAAAGACATGATTTTATGTCAAAACTCTTACAACCTTCTGCTATAAAAGTGTTGAAAGATTACATTACATGGCAGCGCATGTGGCGCACGAGCTATGAGAAAGGAGTGACTATAGAAGAAGCTCTTAAGTCTGCACCTGACTACGCTCCAATTTCTATCCATGTAGATTTGACAACTGCCTGTAATTACAAATGTGATCATTGTGTAGATATGGATATTCTCAATACTGGCATCCAATATGACCATGAGAAATTGCTGAATAGTATAAATTCACTAATTGCTAAAGGTTTACGTTCTGTAATTCTCATAGGCGGAGGAGAGCCGACAGCATACCCGGGTTTTGGTGAAGTTGTAAGAACTTTGAAAGCCAAAGATATCCAAGTAGGGATTGTCACAAATGGCAGCATGTTGAGTAAAGTTGAAGATATTGTTGATGTTTTAGATAAGAATGATTGGATTAGGTTATCTTTAGATTCAGGCAGTAATGAGACTTTTCGCGCAATGCATAAACCTGGTAGCAAAAAAGTTACTCTAGATTGGATCTGCAGCCATATAAAACCTATCAAACAGAAGAACCCAGAAGTTCAAATTGGTTACAGCTTCATCATCGTTTGGGATGACTGTGAAACAAATAATTTTCAAATTATAGAGAATCTAGATGAAATGGAGGAAGCGGCTGCACGTGCAAAAGATTCTGGATTTGATTATATTTCTTTTAAACCCTTCTTGACACGTGGGGAGGTAAATAACCAAGAGATTGTTGCGCTTTCACAAGATGAGCCAACTATAGAGAACGTGATGCAAAAAATACGATCTAGGATTGAAAAATCAAAAGAATTAGAAGATGCGGATTTTAAGGTTGTTGAGAGTACAAATTTAAAAGTTTTTGAAAATGGCAGTTATCAACAGTACACTGAGCAGCCACATAATTGCCATATGCAGTTTTTCAGGCACGTGCTGAGCCCACTGGGAGTATACAATTGCCCTGTTTATCGACATGTCCCTCAAGCCCTATTAGGTGGCAAGCATTCTTTTGAAACAGAACAAGGTGTGCAGGAGCTGCAAAAAAATGCTTTACGTTTAATTGATTCTTTTGATGCAACTGAAGAATGCAAAGAGGTAACGTGTCTTTATAACCATGCGAATTGGGTGATAGAGGGGCTAATCCAAAATCCTGAAGAGCTAGATGTGCTCTTATCAGAAGTAAGCGGCCAAGATTTTTTCCTATAAAATTCCGTAAATTTTTGAATAATAATTTTAGAAACAACTATTCACGTGGGGCTTATGTGATCAGGGAGGATCTAAGTTACCTTTCGCAAGTTAAGTCATACATAGAAGACCTAGGATTTCTTGATCAATCTATGCATAAAGAGATACGGGGTAAAGGAAAAGGCAGAAAGCGTAGTCAGACAATAAGCACGCATATCCCAGGTAGCAATAAAGAATTTATTTTAAAAAGGTTTTATATTCATCCTGCCTATAAATTCTCAAGAAAAGTAGATTTGTTTTTAACTAGCATTCTTAAAGATTATAGCCGAGTTGCCTATTTTGGTTCACTAGCTCTTGAGTCGGCTGGGATACCAACAGCTAAAGCAGTGGCATTTTGGTCTTATAAGAAAAATGTTTTTTTTAGTGAAAAGTTCTTTTTGTATGAGGCTATTGATGCTGACGCAACACTTTTTAGTCACTATCAGCAAGCTAAAAAGGATAGCGCTACATCTCTTAAAGAAATAGAAAGTACAATCATTAAGGTAATAAAAAAGATACATTCACTAAATATGAGGCACGGTGATCCGCAGCTGGAGAACTTTCTAGTTAAATACTCACACCCCAATGATTCAAAAGAAAAATTTTCTATTTATTTAATTGATACAGACCATTTTTCTAAAGCATATATAAATATCTCTTATATAAAGAAAGCGTTTGATTTGAGATGCCTAGCAAGCATCAACGTAGACAAGGATGAAAAAAAAGCATTCGTAAAACATTTCTTAGGTGAGGGATATTCTTTTTTTTGGTGGTGGGTTTTTGTATTTTGGTCAAATGGAGGAATTAAGTTTAATAAGTGGAGCAAACAAAAGAGGCGTGTTTAGTTTAACGCAGGGAGCCTCTTCATAATTTTTTCAAACACTTCATCAGTATTAATTTCTGTTAAACATTTATAATGCCCGTACCGACATGATTTTTGCATGCATGGGCTGCACTCAATACCGCTGTACATAATCTCCGCGTTTTTTGTTATTGGAGGATATAAAGTTGGGCTCGTAGCACCGTAAATACTAATAAGGGATCTCCCTGTTGCGGCCGCCACATGCATGAGGCCTGTATCATTTGTAATTGCTAAATCAACGCATGAAATCAAATCAATTGCTTCATCAAGAGTCGTTTTGCCGCATAAGTTAATAATAGGGGCATCACTTTCTTTGCAAATTTCTTTTCCAATCGCAACATCATTGGCAGACCCAAAAAGCCATATGCTTATTCCCGTTTGATTTAGTTTGGTTGCTAAGTGCGCGAATTTTAATGGTGGCCATCTTTTTGAAGGGCCAAATTCTGCTCCTGGCATCAAAGCCACTATACTTTTTTTTGTATCTAGCCCAAATTTGAGGAGAGAATCTTGTACTTTTTTATTTGAAATTCTTAAGTATGGTTTGTCAATTATTAAATCTGCAGATGCGTCTTGGCTTGCAAGTCCTAGGTTTTTAAATTGTAAAACAGTTTTTGGAACTAGCTTTTTATCGTGCGGCCGAATATCGTTTAATAATACGTAGCGGAGTTCTCCTAAATATCCAGTGCGTTTTTCTATATTTGCAAAGTAAGGAACTAATGCAGACTTAAAAGATCTAGGTAAGACAATAGCATGGTCATATTTCCCTTTTAATCTTTTTGCTACTGCTAGTCTTTTTTTTAGTGCCAGCTCTCCATGTTTTACAGGGAGGCTTATCACATCTCTCACTTCTGGCATTCTTTTCAGCAGTGGCATTGCCCACTCAGGAGCTAAAACGTCTAGATTCATCTCCTTTTGTGTTTTTTTTAATTGTATTAATAGACTTTGAGACATAATAATGTCGCCTATCCACGCCTGACTTACAACAAGAACATTATTATGAAAATTTCCCATGTAGCTAGTTGTTTGACTTAATTATTGTGTTAATAATTTGGCTTGTGGAACAGTCTTTTAGTAAAGATAATCTTATAACTTCACCTCCAGACTTTTTAACACAGTCAGCCCCTGCTATTTCATCTATATCGTAATCCTTACCTTTTACTAAAACATCAGGGCAGAGTTCGCAGATAATTTTTTCGGGGCTTGCTTCGCTGAATGAAAACACCCAATCGACACAACCTAACGCATCAATTACTGACATTCTTTTATCTATCGTGTTGATCGGTCTATTTTCTCCTTTAATTTTTTTTACAGAACTATCATCGTTGACAGCAACAAGTAAAATATCCCCAAACTCAGCAGCTTCTTGTAAGTATTTGACGTGCCCTGCGTGTAATAAATCAAAACAGCCATTCGTCATGACAATTTTCTGTCCTTGTTCTTTGGCATCAAGGACATGTTTTTGGAGTGTATTTCTAGTAATAATCACTTTTTAAAGAATATTCTATAAACACGTAGCTTTTTCTAACTCAGACAAAGATACTGTTGCGGCCCCAAGTTTCCCAATTACGATACTGGCCGCTATATTTGATAAATACATCGCATCTGATAGAGAAGAACCAGCAGCGTAACTAGCAGACAAGACAGATACAACGGTATCACCTGCACCTGTTACATCGAAGACTTCACGAGTTTCGGAGGGCACATGGATAGTTTCACCATCTTTTTTAAATAATGACATCCCTTTTTCACTCCGCGTAAGTAACAAGGCCTCTAATTTTAGATTTTTAACAAACATATGTGCTTTTTGGGTTAACTCTTCTTCACTTTGAGAAATGCCAGCAACTGCTTCAAATTCAGAGAGGTTTGGTGTTAATACGGTCGCATTTTTATAACGTTTAAATTCTTTACCTTTTGGATCAACAAATATTGGCTTATCTAAAGCATTAGCTTTTTCAATAAGTTCTTCGATATTCTTTAAAGCGCCTTTGTTGTAGTCGGAAAATACAATTGCGTCTGCTTCATGAATTGTTTTTTCATACATCTGGCTTAATTTTGAAGCATTGAAATCCTTGAGCCCGTCCTCAAAGTCGATACGAATCAGCTGTTGGTTTTGGCTAAGCACGCGTAATTTTGTGGTCGTGGTATTTTTGCTAACAGCTTGGAATTTACATTCTACATTGGATTTCTTTAATTCCTTTTCTAGTTTTTCTGCAATATCATCATCACCTGTAGGCGCCATTAAAGTTACTTTACAGCCTAATTGCGCAATATTGTTTGCTACATTTCCAGCACCACCAGGCAATTCGTTGGATTCATCAACGCTTACGATCGGCACAGGGGCTTCTGGTGATATGCGAGTTGTTTTACCAAGCCAATACCTATCAAGCATTACATCACCAACGATATGTAGCTTCACTTTTGAATAATCTGGAATTTTAATCATACCTTCAGTTTATATTGTTTTGCTGTATGTGGCGAGAATATCCTGTCTCTGCCCATGTTGATTCATTTTTAATTGTTTTTTCTAATTGTAAGTCATTTTTTTCAAAATTTTCTCTACTATTCGCTTTATGCCAAAGGTGAAGAACCCCTGTTGCAAAAGTTCCCTCTTTACGATTTATATTATTATTTATCAGGCGCACAGCTAAGTCTGAATCTTCACGACCCCAACCTTGATAATTTTCATCAAAGCCATTTATTGCAACAAAATCTTTTTTCCATACACCAAGGTTGCAAGTTTTAACTCCTACCCACTGTTTTTTTCTTATTTTTCTGAGTTTGCTATTTGGCATGCTAACTAAAGGTATTATGCGTTTAATATTATTTAGCAATCTTTGTTTTATCCAATAGTGTTTTGGCCATTTATATATTTTTATGTTTGTACTCAGTGCGTCATTTGTAAATTTTTTTGATAGCAATATACGGTTTCCTCTAATAAACCAACCTTTTTCGCTTAACCTGGCGTGACTCACTATAAAATCTGGAAGAGGAATACAATCACCATCTAAAAATATTAAATAATCACCCGTACTTTTTAGAACTGCTTTATTGCGAATTTCTGCAGCACGAAAACCATTGTCTTCATGCCATACATGTCTAATTCTGAAATCAAGCTTATTTTCAAGAGCACTTATCATTAACTGCGTGTCTTTGTCTGAGCCATCGTCAGCAACTATTACTTCAAATTTTTTATTTTTTTGCTTGTTCAAAGCTCTCAACACCATGTTTAAAGCTTCTGGGCGGTTGTAAGTAGTTATAATTATTGAGCTAAACATCTTTTTGGTTTTGTATAGAAGAAAATAAAAGAGCTGTTAATAGAATAAAAAATATTCCTTGTGTGTGGTTCATCAAAACAGAATTAAATAGGTTACCAACTGCTGAAGTTATAAGCGCAGCTTTTGCAGCATCCCTGTAAATAGGTTCCAGACAATTGCTCGTTAACCACTGTTGCACGCCAAGCCAGAGTAAAATTGCTAAGCCTAGAAAACCAATCTGCGATGCAACACTAACATAACCATTGTGCGGGTTATTAGTTACATAACTTCCCTCATGAATAATTGATTTTTCCTTTATATATTTTTTTATTTCAGTTTTAAAACTACCTGTACCTTTACCAAATACAGGATTATCTTTTAAGATTGCCCATCCTCCTTCAATAAAAAAGAGACGAACGCCCATAGAAGTTCTATAGTTGCCTTGTTGATATTTTTTAACCTCACTTATTGTTTCGTTCAGACGGGAAAACCCAAAAAAATCTACAAACACAGAAGAGCCTATGAGTAAAAAGGTCGCAACGCAAACAAGTATCATTTTTTTCCAATCTAAACATGTGAAGCACAAATGCAGGATGAGAACAAAAAGGACTGCAATACCTGTTCTTGCTGTTACCATAAAGAGGATATTACAGACCCCAAGAACTGCGAGGGATATTAAGAGTGTGCGATATTTTGGAATTTCAATAGCGTGTTTGACATACATATAAACACCAAAGGCGACAAGCATGCTGTGAGCAATTCTGCTTCTAAAGACAACAAAGTCTGTCTGTCCAGCATAGGAGCCTACATAGATATCTTCGGGTTCTAGGATGCCTAACATATGCAAATATGACATAAGCAACATTAAGGTAATTCCAGCCATTAGTGAGATATAACCGTAGTTTTTCCACTTCTTTTCATGGAATGCATACATCAGCAGAGGGATATAAGCTAACTTGGCATACTTTTTTAGGATGTCACTGCTGTCGTCCCAAGATGCTGTGGTATACATTAGGCCAGCACAAAATAACAGGAAAAGACAAATTGAAATTATTGCTATTTGATTGTTTTTTGCTAGATCATAAGTAATTTTATAATTACCTGAAAATAACCAGAATATTAGAAAAAAGAACAAGAAGACATTGGGTACTGCAGTAGGTAGCCAGATGCTGAAGATTGCAGCACATGCCATGATTTTACATAACATGCTTGAAGTATCTGTAAATTTTATGTTTGCTAGCGTCAAAAGTTTTTTCTTAAATTTTTTTAATTGTCTAGCTTATAGTATGCCCCACAGTATGGGCATGATATTTCTTTTTCTTCCGCATCTTCTATTGGCAAGAAAATTTTTGGATGATAGCTCCATGCCTCTGTTTGCATTGTCGGGCAGTGTAATGGCAAATCATTAGATGTAATTAAAATCATACTTTTTTTATCAGGACCTGTTGCCATAATATTTACTCGATAAAATTTAACCACTTCATATACTGCATATTCTTCCCGTGCACAACATTGAAATATAGTTCTTGTAATTTTTTTGTGACGGGGCCTCTTTTACCGTCTCCCACTTTTTTATCATCAAGTTTACGAATTGGTGTTACTTCAGCAGCTGTCCCTGTAAAGAATGCTTCATCAGCATCTTCAACTTCTTTAATATCGATTTGTTTTTCTAGTACTTTTAAACCAATTGAGTCAGCGAGCTCAAAAACAGTTCTTCTTGTCACGCCATTCAGGGCTGCAGTTAGCGTAGGTGTGTAGATTGCATTATCTTTTATTACAAATATATTCTCACCACTACCCTCTGCTACATAGCCGTCAATATCAAGCAATAAAGCTTCATCATAACCAGCTTTCAATGCCTCCTCTAAGGCGAGCATAGAAAGAACATAGTTTCCATTAATTTTGGCTTTACACATATCTTCTTTTACAAAATGTCTAGTGTAAGAAGATGTTTTAATTTTTATCCCTTTTTCAATATTCTCTTTTCCCAGGTATGTTCCCCATTCCCAGGCTGCTATTGCACAATGCACTTTTAAATTATCCGCACGCAAACCCATACCTTCAGACCCATAAAAACATATTGGACGTATATAGGCAGACTTTAGTTCATTGTTTTTTACAACAGATCGTTGTGCCTGATTCAAGGTTTTTTTGTCATAAGGAATTTTTAAACCTACAATTTTTGCAGATTCAAATAATCGGTCAGTATGGTCTTGTAGTCTGAAGATAGCGGTACCTGATTCTGTTTCATACGCACGCACGCCTTCAAAAACACCCATTCCGTAGTGCAGTGTGTGCGTTAAGATATGGACATTAGCATCACGCCAGGGAACTAGTTCCCCATCAAACCAGATTTGACCATCACGATCAGACATACTCATACCGCATACTCCAAAAGATTATGTGAAATGACCTGAGAAATTTTAGAAAAGCATTATATTCAACCATTTCAGCTATGTCTCACTTAAAGCTGATAAAGGCTTAGTTGTGAGAGATTTATTTGTTCTATATACTGATAATAGTAATCATTCTCAGTATATCGAATCTAATGTATATAAAGGATTATTTTTTTATAACTTTGCTTATGTTTTGCGTTTCATCGCAGGCGGCTGCAAGTGAAATAAACGTTTATTCTGCAAGAAAAGAAGCGTTGATAAAGCCACTGCTAGACAAGTTCTCTGATGAGACTAATATAAAGATTAACTTGGTCACGGGGAAAGCTGATGCTCTGCTCAAGCGATTAGAAACTGAAGGTGAAAACTCACCTGCAGATTTATTTATTACCGTTGATGCTGGGCGCCTCTATCGGGCTACAGAAAAAGGCGTTTTGCGAAAAATTTCTAGCGAAACTCTAAATCGTTATGTAGAACCAAAATATAGAGATCCAAATGGACACTGGTATGGTCTCTCTCTTCGCTCTCGTGTCATTATTCTCTCCAAAAGAATAAAAGAAAATAAGAAATTTTCAAATATACAAGTCAATGGTCGTCTGACAATGTCTTATATGCAGATGGCACGCCCTGAATGGAAAGGACAAATTTGCATTCGTTCTTCAAGCAATATTTATAACCAATCACTTGTGGCATCAATGATTGCACGTTTAGGTGTAAAGCAAACTGAAAAATGGGCTAAAGATTTTGTAAGTAATTTTGCAAGGGCTCCGCATGGCGGAGATCGTGATCAAATAAAAGCTGTTGCAGCAGGTCTTTGTAATCTCGCGGTTGCTAATCATTACTACTTAGCAAAAATGCTTACATCAAAAGATAGTGATCAAGCGATGGCCGCCGATCAAGTTTTTTTAGTCTTTCCCAACCAAGAGACAAGCGGCGCCCATGTAAATATTAGTGGTGCTGGGATTACGCGTTTTGCTCCGCACCCAGACAATGCGCTCAAGCTTTTAGAATACTTAGTGAGCGAGGCCGCTCAAAGCTGGTATGCAAAAGTAAATCATGAGTATCCCGTTAGATCAGGAGTAGGAGATTTGACGGATGAGCTCGCAAACTGGGGCCCTTTTGCTGTTGACAGTCTTGATTTAAGTGAGCTCGGTAGATTAAATTCAGCAGCGTTAATGCTGATGGACAGAGTAGGTTGGCAATAGGGCAAACCCAAAAGTGGAGCTTAGTTAGCATTTTTATCGCAATGCTATTTGCGATTCCAGTTATCACAATATTTGTTCATTTATTTTATCCTCAAACAGACATATGGCAGCACTTAACAAATACTGTCCTTGGTAATTATGTTTCTAACTCCATTATTCTTGTTATTGGTGTAAGTATCGGCACATTTTTACTAGGTGTGCCATCGGCATGGTTTTGCACTATGTATAATTTTCCTGGGCGAAGAATATTTGCATGGGCTCTATTATTGCCGTTAGCTATGCCAGCTTACATTATTGCTTACACATACAGTGGTCTTATGGATTATTCAGGACCAATTCAAAGTAATTTGCGCCAATGGTTTGAGTGGGGAGTTGGTGATTACTGGTTTCCCTCAATCCATAATGTATATGGTGCAATAATTTTTTTATCGCTGGTTCTTTATCCTTATGTTTATCTCTTATCTCGAGCTGCATTTTTGGAGCAGTCCCCATCTCTTATAGAAGCAAGCCGTTCATTAGGGGCAAATGCATTTAAGAATTTTTTTAGAGTAGGCATAACCATGGGGCGCCCTGCAATCATAGGGGGTATTGCTTTAGCAGTGATGGAAACCTTAGCAGATTATGGGACTGTGCAGTATTTTGGTGTTTCAACTTTTACAACGGGCATATTTAGGACATGGTTTGGTTTTGGAGATAGCAATGCAGCTGCACATCTTGCTGCAATGCTTATGGTCGCTGTCTTCGTGTTTTTTCTATTAGAGCGTTGGTCTAGAAAAAAAGCGCGATATACTGATAAAGCAAGAGGTAGAAGGGGATTATTAAGAGAAAGCCTTGGCAAAAAAACATCTTTGTTAGTTTTTTGTCTTTGTTTTTTTACCGTCTTTTTCGGTTTCATTTTGCCTGCTGGTCAACTCCTGTATTGGTCATTTCTTACCGCAGGCTCTATGGTCAACAAGGACTTTTTTGTAATAACAGCGAATACACTCCTGTTGGCAGCTATTACATCTGTGATCACTCTTGTGCTAGCTTTAATTATGATTTATGGCAAAAGACTCTCCCAAAGCTTGTTGTCAGACATTATGCTTCGCATTGTAAGCATTGGTTATGTTTTACCTGGAACCGTTATTGCAATCGGAATATTGATACCTTTTGCGTGGTTTGATAATTACCTCAATAAAGTAATCGTAACTAGTTTTGATAGTAATATTGGATTACTGCTGTCAGGCAGCATTTTTATTCTTATTTTTTCTTATTGCACACGTTTTTTGGCTGTGTCAATTCATACTATAGATGCGAGTATTGAAAAGATAAGTATGAATATAGATAACGCAGCTCGCTCATTGGGAAGATCTTCGGCCTCTGTACTAATGAAAATTCATACTCCACTCATGCGTTCTAGTCTTTTAACGGCACTATTAGTTGTTTTTGTGGAAGTGATGAAGGAGTTGCCCGCTACATTGATATTGAGACCATTTAATTTTAATACTCTTGCGGTACGCGCTTATGAATTGGCATCAGATGAGAGGTTAGCGGATTCCTCAACTGCAGCTATAATGATTGTAGTTGCGGGAATTATTCCAGTGATTATATTGAGTCAAAATATTTCAAAAAGGTTTGGTCAAAATGAGCAAAAGACTTGAAATTAAAGATCTACTATTAAGATATAAAGAAGAAATTATCCTCAATAATATTAATTTAGAGTTGGATGAGGGGCATATCGGCGCATTAGTAGGGCCAAGTGGTTGTGGTAAAACGAGTTTATTAAAAGTTATCGCTGGATTTGAGCATGTTAATAATGGTTTTATCTCAATACATGGGACGAAAGTTACTTACCCTGGCTATACTCTTTCGCCAGAGAAAAGACATGTGGGTATGGTTTTTCAGGACTATGCTTTGTTTCCAAATATGTCTGTACGTTCAAATATATGTTTTGGCATCGAAGATTTAACTCAAGAACAAAAAGATTCTCGTGCAGACCAAATGTTAGATTTAATTGGTTTGAGAGATGTGCAGCATGCCTACCCATACGAACTATCTGGGGGTGAGCAACAACGTGTAGCACTTGCGCGAGCCATGGCGCCGGAGCCAGAAATATTATTGCTTGATGAACCTTTTTCTAGTGTTGATGCGGAGTTAAGAGAATCTTTAGCTTTAGATGTAAGAAGTATTTTGAAAGAGCTGAATGTGACTTCAATACTTGTAACCCATGACCAGAATGAAGCTTTTATGGTTGCTGATGATATCGGTGTTATGAATAATGGACATATTGAGCAATGGGCAAATGCCTACAATATCTATCATAAACCTGAAACACGATTTGTTGCCGATTTTGTTGGGCTGGGTGTTTTTGTAAAAGGTATTTCTGAAGGCGGTAACATAAAAACACCTGTAGGAATATTTAAATTACCAAAAAGTATAAAAGCAGGATCGCAGAAAGAAGTCGAATTATTAATACGCCCAGACGATGTTATACACAATGATTTCAGCAAGCTCTCAGCTATAGTAGAAGAAAAACACTTTAGAGGCGCAGAATTTTTGTATAAATTAAAATGCCATGGGGTGCCATTACTTTGTTATGCCCCAAGCCATCATGATCATAAAATTGGCGAACCAATTGGTATTGATATTGACTTAGAACATCTAGTTATTTTTCAGAATTAATAAGCACAGAATGCGTGCTGCACTTTTTATTGTCTTATTTTTTAATTTTTCTTCCATGGGGCAGGCAGAAAAACCCTACAAATATTCTTGCATAGATCGAAAAACAAACGCGGAGCATATTGTTACTGTTATTCCAGGTTATAAACTGGTAAATACGATAAATACAGGACATTCGTTTGATTATTCTTTAGATTATATTAATCAAAATGAACTTCATGCTACTCTATACATGAATAAGGCTAACGAAAGAAAAAAGTTTACTATTAAGATAGATAGAAAAAACCTAGTAATGCATGACACTATGCGCATGTGGACATATACTGAGAAACCTGACTATGATTCTTTGGAGCACGAAAGGTATTTAACTAAAATTGATTCTCGTATTTTTGATTGTAAACCAAATAAAACAGAATGAAGAAAAAACAACGCCAGCACTCAAGTGTAATTGTAGATGGGGCAGAACGTGCACCGAGCAGGTCAATGCTGCGCGCTGTAGGTTTCAAAGATAAAGATTTTAAAAAATCTCAAATAGGAATCGCTTCTACATGGAGCATGGTGACCCCATGCAATAAACATATAAACAAGCTAGCTGAAGCTGCTGCAAACGGGGCAGACCAGGCAGGTGGTAAAGCAGTTATCTTTAATACCATTAGCATTTCTGATGGTATTTCAATGGGCACAGAGGGTATGAAATATTCGCTTGTGTCTAGAGAAGTCATTGCTGATTCTATAGAAACAGTAGTTGGCTGCGAAGGTTTTGATGGTGTCATTGCTATTGGAGGTTGTGACAAAAATATGCCGGGATGCTTAATTGCTTTAGCGCGCCTTAATAGACCATCAGTATTTGTTTATGGCGGGACTATCATGCCTGGCAAATATAAAAACTCTAATATTGACATTGTCTCTGTCTTTGAAGCTGTGGGTTCACATGCTAAAAAAGATATTAGCACTAAAGAATTAACCCAAATTGAGTCATGCGCAATACCAGGTGCTGGTTCGTGTGGAGGCATGTATACAGCTAATACTATGGCTTCAGCGATTGAAGCTCTAGGCATGAGTTTGCCAGGTAGTTCTGCGCAAGCTGCTATTTCACGTGCAAAGCAGCAAGATTGCAAAAAAGCGGGGGACGCGGTTATAAATCTTCTCAAAAAGAACATCACGCCAAAAGACATAATGACACGCAAAGCTTTTCTTAATGCCATAACAGTTGTTATAGCACTGGGTGGATCAACAAATGCTGTTTTACATCTGCTTGCAATGGCTAAAGCAATTGGCGCAAAGCTTGAACTAGAAGATTTTACTAAGGTTGGAAAAAAGGTTCCCGTTTTGGCAGATCTTAGACCAAGCGGGGCATATATGATGACTGATTTAATCCAAGTTGGAGGTATTCAACCATTAATGAAAATGCTATTGGATGCAGGCCTGCTCTATGGGGAGTGTATAACAGTTACCGGAAAGACAATTGCTGCTAATCTTAAGGGCGTTAAACCATACCCAGTAAAACAAAAAATTATTAGACCTCTTGATGACCCAATTAAAAAAGACAGTCATCTTGTTATCTTGTATGGCAATCTTGCGCCAGAAGGGGCTGTAGCTAAAATTACAGGAAAGGAAGGGTTGCTATTTGAGGGCAAAGCAAAAGTATTTTCCTCAGAAGAAAAAGCTTTGGAGGCGATATTAAAAGGGACCATTAAAAAAGGGCATGTAGTTGTTATAAGGTACGAAGGACCCAGGGGTGGCCCCGGGATGCGTGAGATGCTTGCACCCACAAGCGCAATTATGGGTAAAGGTTTGGGGCGCGATGTTGCATTAATTACAGATGGTCGTTTTTCAGGTGGCAGCCATGGTTTTGTTATTGGCCATATCACCCCAGAGGCTGCAGAAGGCGGACCGCTTGCTATTGTAAAAAATGGTGATCGCATCACTATTGATGCTCAGAAAAGACAAATAACATTGCATGTGAAAACATCTATAATAAAACAGAGGCTAAAAGGCTGGAAAGTACCAAAACAGCGGTATGCTGCTGGAGTGCTCGCAAAGTATGCTGCCCAAGTAGGGCCAGCATCAGGTGGCGCTGTAACCGATATTATCGAATGAATTTATTACCTATTTTGGTATAGCCAGCATATCTAAAAAGCGATAGCTACAAGAGTTGTCTACAGAGTTATATTGTCGGTCATTATTTACTAATATAGGGCGAATTTAGTGAGTACAAAAAGCGAAAAAAAACAAGAGGGAGATCTTACCTTTAGGCGCTACGAAGATGGTGAAGGCGATGGGACAGGATTAGGGCCAGGTAAGTATAATAAAGATGTCGTTCAAAGTGGTGTAGCAGATATATGCCCTGTCTATGTGCATCGAACCCCGCCTTGCCAAGCAAGCTGCCCATCAGGGCACGATATTCGTGGTTGGTTATCTATCGTTCGCGGTCTTGATAAACCTACAGGTGACACTTCTTGGCAAGAGTATGCTTTTCAACGCATGATTTCATCTAACCCATTTCCTTCGGTGATGGGACGCGTATGCCCCGCACCTTGTGAAGACGGCTGCAACCGAAATGAAGTTGAAGAAACAGTCGGAATAAATGCAGTTGAACAATATGTTGGTGATTGGGCTTTGCAAAATAATGCAGACTTTCCTAAAGCAGGGCCAGACACAGGTAAAAAAGTTGCCATTATCGGTGGTGGATGCGCAGGCCTAACAGCAGCTTTTTTTCTTAGACAAAAAGGACATGCTTGTACAATTTTTGATTCCTATGACAAGCTTGGTGGCATGATGGTGTTTGGTATACCAGGTTATCGCACGCCACGCGAAGTGCTTGACGGTGAAATAAATAGAATTATTGATATGGGGGTTGAGGTTAAACTTAACACTCGAGTTGGAACAGATGTTTCAGTAGAAGAACTAGAACGTGATTTTGATGCAGTATTTTGGGGTATAGGCGCCGTAGCGGGCCGTGTTTTGTCAATTCCAGGTGGAGATGCGCCAAACTGCGTGGATGGTATGTCGTATCTTCGTGCATACAACGAAGGAAGATTAAAATATCTCGATGGCAGAGTGTTAGTGATTGGTGCTGGTGATACTGCCATGGATGTACTAGCGGTGGCACGACGTATTGGTAATGTAAAGAACATTACATTAAAAGATAAGCCAGACAACGTGATTCTAGGCCACACTGTCCACGATGTGGCAACAGTTGCTAAACGCCAAAGCGGTGATGTTTATGTGATATATAGACGCCCTATTGATGATGCCCCAGCAACCAAACATGAGCTTGATGCCGTCATACGTGAGGGTGTCGAAATCCATGATGGTTTACTCCCTCTAGAAGTGATTAAAGATGACGAAGGTCGAGCAAAAGCGTTGCGAGTAGTTCCAGTCGAATGGGATGACAAAGGCGAAATGCAGACTAAAGATGGTGAAGAATATGATATTGAATGCACACTAATCGTTAGTGCAACAGGGCAACAGGGTGATTACACAGGTATAGAGGAGTTTGATAATGGATATGGTTTGATGGATGCTGACAACGTCTACCAAGTAAAAGACAAGCCAGGACATTTTGTCGGTGGCGATGCGATTAAGCCACATTTGTTAACAACGGCCATTGGTCATGCATCGATAGCAGCTGAAGGAATTCATAACTACTTACAAGAGAAAGCATTACGTACACGCCCCAAGATTGATACACACCATTTTCGTTTATTGGACGAGTTGCGCACAAAGGAACTGGAGCCAAAGGAATATGATGGACAAGAAACATATGGCACTGATTCTGCAGATTTTGCTGTTCACAATTACGAAGATCGTTCACATGCTGAAATCGCATCTAGTGAAAAATTATTTCTTGCCCATTTTGAAAAAGAACCCATGATTAGAAGAATGGAAACTGGGCCTGATGCAAAGGAAGTATTAAATAGTTTTGAAGAAAGATTTACAGGACTGAGTGAAGAAAAAGCAATAGAGGAGGCTAATCGCTGCATGAGTTGTGGACTGTGTTTTGAGTGCGACGAATGTGTGATTTACTGCCCCGAAGATGCAATTTTCAAAGTGAAAAAAGACGATCATGCTATGGGGCGTTATGTAGATACTGATTATGATAAATGCGTGGGTTGTCACATCTGCGCTGATGTTTGCCCTTGCGGTTACATAGAAATGGGTATGCAGTATTAGCAGTAAATCTTTAACTTTATAACTTAATCTTTAAGACTGTTCCTCAAAACCTGCTTTTTTGTAGAATTCTTTAGCGCGTTTTATATCTTTCTTTACTAATTCGCCTTCTTCATAAATCATCGCGAGCGTGGTCATTGATCCTACTAGGCCTTGCTCGGCAGCTTTAGTAAACCACTTAACTGCCAGCGCCCCATTTTTCTCAACACAATCTCCTTCCATATACATGAACCCAAGCCCATGTTGGGCAAGTGCATGCCCGTCTTCAGCGGCAAGCTTCATCCATTTAAAGGCTAAAAGAGGGTTAGTATTTATGCCAAGGCCATTTTGATACATTATCGCACAACGGTGCTGGGCTTCTGTATCGCCTTCTTCGGCAAGCGGACTTAAATATTGTAGGGCACGCGCGAAATGCTTAGACTCAAAAGCAGCTATCCCGCTTTCAAATGAGAGATCATTTTTTTTCATAAATTGTTCTTATCAATTAAGGTATAAGATTACCATGATATCGTAACCACCTAAATAGAGGTATTCACCCCTTTTTGATATTTTTATACTGTGTAACTATTAACATAATGATATTTAAAATTAAATGAAGAAAGGGACGAACAAATTGCCAAAGATAACTGATGATGACGCGCATCTACTGTTTCGTCGCATAATTCAGAAAGTTGCCACAGGCCCTGAAATGAGTAAAGACATTTCTCTTGATGATAGTTATCAAGCAATGTCTTACATCCTCAGCGGTGCGGCTGATCCAATACAGGTAGCTATTTATTTGATTGCCCTCAGAATGAAGCGTGAAACTCTGGATGAAAATACAGGTTCACTAAAAGCTATTATCGATGCATCTAAGATTACAGTCAGCGATGCCCCGGAAGTTTTAGACATTGCCGAGGCTTATGATGGTTTTGTTCGTAATGTACCTATTACCCCCTTTTTACCATCAGTGCTTGCGGCGTGTGGACAGCCAACAGTGACACATGGTTTACAGAAAGTAGGTCCAAAATTTGGTGCTACTCACCACACTATCTTGCATGCTGCTGGGAAAAAAGTTGATTGCGACCCAGTTGAGGCAGCACAAAAGATTGCTGATCCTGATTGCGGATGGGGTTATGTTGATCAGAAAGAGTTTTGCCAGCCACTGCATGATCTTGTTGAAATGAGAACAAGACTAGTTAAAAGACCAGTAATAACAACCGTTGAAGTTTTATGCGGGCCAATTCGTGGGAAGAAAAAAACACATCTAATAACAGGCTATGTTCACAAAGCATACCCTCCTATTTATGCTCACCTTGCTCGTGTAGCAAATTTTGACAGCGCAATTATTGTGCGTGGAGTTGAGGGTGGAATCGCTCCATCTTTAAAGCAAACCAACATTGCTTATCAGTATTACAACAAGGAACAAGAATCGGAAATCCAGTTTGATCCAGTTGATATTGGCATTGAGCAAAATGTAAGAGCTATACCTCTACCAGAACTTGCCCCAGCAAAAGAGCAAAATGACAAAATTGCTGCTGAAGTAGATGTTGAAGCCTTATCACTGCACGCAGCAGATGTTGGATTTTCTGCCTTGAAAGGAGAAAAAGGTGCGGCCCGTGATTCTTTGATTTACATGGGCGCTATGGCGTTAAAATTTGTCAAGAAATATGATGATATGCAAAAAGCTGCGGATGCGGTAAGAGAATCTCTTGATACAGGCAAAGCTTTAGCTCATTTTGAAACGTGGTAATACTTTCATTTTTTATACAATCTATATAGACTCTGCGTCATTAAAAAAAGGAGGTTAGTTAAGTGGATGATTTTTACCATACAACTTGTACTAAGATAGAGGAGCAAAATGCTGATCCAGATTATTTGCTTGGTTGGCAGGGAGGCTATCTTGGGCATCCTGAAAGAGAAGAACAACGCGTGACCGAGGCTTACACAGCTGGTTATGCAGATGGGCGAGAGAAAACGCTTAACAATGTAGAGAAGTGGATAAAAAAATAAACCTCAAAGACTGATTATTGCTTCACAAAACTATTTAACACGCGCCTAAATGAGACCATGAGTTTTGGTGCCTCTTGATCAATAATATAAGTTGGTATCCATTTATTGTCTGTTTCTCCCATAATAGCCATAATGTTGTTACCCAGGCTGCGTTTCATTGCAAAGCCAGGACCTTCACTTTCATAACTATCGTTGGCATATTCATCCAATCGGATATTTAATTTTTCTATAAACATTTTTCTATGGTCACTTTCTCCGTCAATTTCCAGACGACTGCTGTGCATAAGGTTGGCGCAAGATTGTGATATATCATTGATTAAAATAAGGCGTTTTTGCTCGTCAAACTCTTTATAGGCATGCCTATCAACAATATGTATTAGGAAGGCTGCAATCTCTTGAATTACGTCAAGTCTTTGTGCGATCGTGTGTGTGTCAAATCCTTCATTTTCAAGGTTAAGGAGACATTTGCTGCTTAATTTCCAGATATTTGAGGCAATTGCGCTTGCGGTTTGACTCACCGTGCGTTTTCTATTTTTTTGATTCCAATTTCTCGGTATGCGCAGCATAAATGTTTGCTTTTGGTTGATGTAAATGAAAGTATAATTGAATCTATAAAAAAAGTTCATGACAATGCAGGATCAAAAAGACAGCAAAATTCAGCTCGATACAATAAGAGAAGTTAAAGCTAATAGTTTTATTTTCACGAAAGACAATGCTTTGCCTCACAACCTGTGTAATGAAATTATTTCTCGCTTTGAGGCGGACAAAGAAGGACAGTATCAAGGAAGAATAGGGCAAACAGCGACAAAAGAAACACAAATCAAAAGCTCAACAGACTTGGTTGTAAGCGGCAAGCCGGCCTGGAAAGATATAGATAATGTACTTTTTCAATCATTAAGTGATGCAATTTACGAATTCAGGAAAACATTTACTTTTTTTCAGGGACCGTTTAAGGATATGGGTTATGCATTGCAGCGTACAGAAAAAGAGCAGTATTATCACTGGCATATAGATGGTGGTAGTCATGAATTTAGCCATCGGCAGCTAGTTGCAATTTGGTACTTAAACAATGTTGATGGCCCTGGCGGAGAAACAGAATTTCTTTTTCAGAAAGTAAGTGTCAAACCGCAAGTTGGAAAGCTTCTTTTATTTCCACCTTTTTGGACACATGAGCACCGCGGTAAAACTTTAACCCAGGGTGTAAAATATATTGCAACGACATGGATAATTTTTAAGTAAATTTTTTACCATCCAATATCAATGCGTAAAGTCGCTATTTTTCTACTTGTTCTGCTCGGTTTGCTTATCTTCGAAAAAGTAATCGAGTCTGTAAGCGATGACAATTGGAAAACTGCAAAAAGAAATTCAGCAGGCATTGCCCCAGATCCACAAGACTATAGTGAAGCTGTATTTCAAATTTATGCAGCAAGGGCATATAGCTGGAAGAGTTATTTTGCAACACACACGTGGATTGCTGTAAAAGAACAAGATGCGCCGCATTATAGTGTTTATCAAGTCTTAGGCTACTATGCTTTTTTTGATAAACCCGTGCTTTCTATTCACGATGATATTCCTGATCGCTACTGGTTTAATAATTTACCAAATATTATTTATGATAAGCGAGGGCCCGAAGCAGTTCAGCTAATCAAAGAATTAAAAGATTTGGTTCCATATTATCCTTACCAGCAAACATACTTTATGTGGCCAGGACCCAATAGCAATACATTCGTTGCCTGGGTTGCACGTAATATTGTGAATCTTAATGTTGAACTTCCCAATACTGCTATTGGTAAAGATTTTATTGGAGATGAATTTTTTGCCGCGACACCAAGCGGGACGGGATATCAGATATCTTTTTTTGGTGTATTTGGAATTTTAGTCGGTAAGGCTGAGGGTGTAGAGATTAATATAGCGGGATTAGTTTTTGGTTTTGACCCCATGGACCTGCAAATTAAGCTCCCTATGCTCGGGGAAGTAAATTTATTATGAGATTACCGCTTTGAACCTCTTTCTTTATGCGCCATATCTACTATTTCGTTTGCAAGATCTCGATAATCATCAGTGAAGTTATGTAAAGGGGAATCTTCAGTAGGGGCAAAGTAGTCTGCCAAAGAAACACCGTCAACTTTAAGCCCTTGGCCGGCTTTATCCAACTCCAAAAACTTGTGCTGCATTTCAAGTATTTCTTTTATCTTTTTTTGCTTTTCACTCATCTTTTTTTGCTTTTCACTCACGGTTTGTATCTCCCGTAGATTATCCTACGTCGCAATATATCCTAGTATACACCTCTTGTAGTTATTACTTTTTAGGTATATAGGAATACCCGCTTATTCAGCCTAATACCCACCTTTACGCCTGCTTTCAGGCAATCCAGCTACTCTACCGGCTTGTTTGTCAGGACCGCCCGGGAATAAATCGTACAGGACTTTAGCATCTATTTTTTCACCCCATTTCTTTGCCATTGCTTTTACTATATTTCTGGTATTTGGCTGATTTCCAGAATCACCATGCTCAACACGCAAAAAATTAATTACGTCCCAATGTTTTTCTGTCAGCTCTAAACCTTCTGAGCTTGCAAGATGTGTGGCTAAAGCCTCTGTCCAATCTTCTGAATTTATAAGAAAACCGTTCGGACTTGTCTCTATACTCTTGCCTTCAAATTCTATGGCCATATTTTCATCTCCTTTAGTCTTTTTCCATCGGGGCTATCGTATCAATACCTTTATGCGGTAAAAAAATACCACATCCTAATTTTCTACCCTTTCCGATCCCCTCGGTTTGTATTTGTACTGACTGCATCGCAGTTAAATCACTAATCATTATGCTCCTACACCGTAAAACCTCATTTGGTGTTTTTAGTTCATGCATTTTCCCTGGCATGATCTTATTTACTTCTATTGCTTTCTTTTGAAGCTCCTCAGATATAAATTTTAAAAAATCTGCTTCATTTTCACAAGCCGAATACACTATGTAGCGCGAAAAAATGGTTTTTAATTTGCTTAGCTTTCTTATGCTGGTTTTGCCAATGATTAAATTATTTCCAGAAATATCAAGTGTTTTGCCAACTAGCTTTTCTGCGTCTTTTATTCTCTCCTTAGGTAAACGTAGTGTGAGCTTGTTACGACGTGACAAAACAATCACATCTTCTGGGCGCACCCACCCAGCTCCGGACTCAGCGCCGTGAATTAAATGTATTCCTGCTAGAGACTCATCTGCTAACCATGGTAAAACTTGTAATACTGCGGTAGATAGCGCGTAAGCATGGTCGCAAGGTAAGCTTCTGCAGTCGATAGAAAATAATACATCAACGATATCGTCAGGAACAACAAAGTTTTCAGAATCACCCTCTTTATCTTGCCAAAACATAATTTTTAATATTAGTGTAGATTGACTTTTTTATTTCCGTTGAGTTATTTTTTAGAATTTTTTTGACCTATTCCGTTGCAGTATCTTGCTCTAAAGAATACGCGGCGTTGATTTTTATCATCAGAAAATTCGGACCTTCCATGTAAAATGTTGTTAGCTATTAGTCCTTCGCCAGCTTTAAGCTTATAAGAAAAAATGTACTTTGAATTGCTTTCAAGATACTCCATAAGACAGGATACTGCTTCTTTTGTTGCAGAGTCATCACGCCAATGTATATTTTTTTGTCTTGCTGTGAATCTCATCTGCAAGTTGCCTGTTTTTGTGTCTATAAAAAAAACAGGGCCCGTTTGTTCTGGGCGTATTTCGCTACCGTTCTCGATATTTGCTGGGATTGTCATAGCTTTTGGGTGCATCAGCGCTTTGATAAACTTTAGGTTTAAATCCCGTAAATGGATATATATTAATTCATGATCAAGTAAAAAATTTTCACCACCATTAATGGCTGGGTTTACACAATGCAAAAGAAAAGCTTTTATGTGATTTTCAGTTTTGTTGTAGTAACCGTCTGTATGCCAACATAGTTTTTTATTACTGTAGGGTATATATTTACTTGCTTTCTCATCATTTTTTACAGTTAACACGCTGATTGAATCTTCTCCTGCGCATAAATTTTTATCTAAATTAAGCAAGCCAAGTTGCTTCCCTATATGCTTTATATTGTCTTTGTCTGCAGCTTCTTTCAGAGGGAGTTGATAAATAACAGCGTTTGTTTTGCGATTGATATTTATTAATGCGCTGAACTCGTCGCTTGAAAGCCTTGTGGGGTCAGAGATTTTTACCAGAAGATCTTCTACATGCTGAGGGTAGCTGGATAGTTTCTGATCTCGCCAGCTAGAATATGGCTCATCAGCGAAGTTTACAAAAGGACTGTTTGTAGGAATATTGGTCAAATTAGTACACTATAAATTTCACAGCGGTAACTATATGATATTTATTTATTCTAAACTATTGTTTTATATGTAAAATACTTGATAGGGAAGCATATCTCTATTGAGATATAACAAATGTGCTTAATCCCCCCATCAGTAGGGTGTATTAATGTAATCGCTATGCCTAGACTTACCCAATCTTCAATGAACGAAGGAGTTAGAGCACGTGTCTAAAGAACAAGAAGAAACCGCAAAGAAAGCATCAGGTACGCCAGAAAAAGCTACGCCTTTGTCGATGGAAGGAGAAAGGGAGCATTTTGAAACACCAATGCTTGATGATCTAGAAACAGGCCCTTGGCCAAGTTTTATCACGGGAATCAAAAGATTGCGTGATAAACACCCAGACGATCGAATCCAAGGAGTAGCAAATAGCCTTTTAGGTCAATTAGAACACTCGTATGAAACAAGAAAAGGTTATTGGAAAGGCGGTACAGTTAGTGTCTTTGGTTATGGTAGCGGAATCATTCCACGTTTTTCAGAAGTAGGCGCACAGTTTCAAGAATCAAGAGAATTTCACACCCTTCGAGTTCAACCCCCAGCAGGAAATTTTTATTCAACAGACGTACTTCGCAACTTAGCCGATAGTTGGGAAAAATGGGGTTCAGGTTTAATAACATTTCATGGGCAGACAGGTAACATCATGTTCATTGGTGCTAGCACTGAAAATACACAACACTTTTTTGATGAAATCAATGACTTTGGTTTTGATTTAGGCGGAGCAGGCCCGTGTGTACGTACTGGCCAATCTTGTGTTGGGGCTGGTCGTTGTGAACAGTCAAACTGCCAAGAAATGAAAATACACAGGACATTATTGAATAACTTTGTAGATGATGTGCATCGCCCTGCTTTACCATATAAGTTTAAGTTTAAAGTTTCTGGCTGTGCAAATGACTGCATGAACTCAATTGAACGTTCAGATTTTTCGATCATTGGAACATGGCGCGATGATATGAAGGTAAATCAAGAAGAAATTCAAAGCTATGTTAAGGAGAAAGGAAGGCAATATATTATAGATAATGTTATTACTCGTTGCCCGACTCAGGCATTATCACTAAAAGATGATGATACTTTAGAGATAGATAACCGTAATTGTGTTCGCTGCATGCATTGCTTAAATGTTATGCCAAAAGCACTGTCTCCTGGGGATGACAAAGGTGTGACCGTTCTGCTAGGCGGAAAACGCACGCTTAAAATAGGAGATTTAATGGGCACAGTTATAGTGCCTTTCATGAAGCTGGATACTGAAGAAGATTATGAAAGAATTACAGAGCTTGCCGAAGAAATTATCGATTTTTGGGCAGAAAATGGTCTCGAACATGAGCGTTGTGGAGAAATGGTGGAACGAATTGGCTTAGTGAATTTTCTAGAAGGGATTGGTGTTGATGTTGATCCAAATATGGTTAATGACCCACGAACAAGTTCTTATGTAAGAACAGATGGATGGGATGATGAAGCACGGAAGTGGTTTGAGAAGCAGCGCCAAAACAAGCTAGGTCAAAAAGCAGCAACAGCATAAAAATTAATAATTAAAGGGAAAAGTCAAATGGCAGAAGCAATGCATCATAGATCACCAATAGAATCGGGATGCCCAGATGGTATGCAGTATATGCACCCTGTAATGCGAAGAAATTATGGCAATTGGGATTACCACGAAGATCCGCAACCAGGTGTTTTGAAACATGTATCAAACAATGGTGAAGCTATTTGGACAGTTCGTGTTGGTACACAGCGTATTTTAGATGTATTTACACTACGCAAACTATGTGACATTGGCGATAAATACGCAGATGGACATGTACGTTTTACAATCAGAAGCAACTTGGAATATATGGTTGATGCTGAAGAGAAAGTTGCACCGTTAATAGAGGCGGTAGAGAAAGAAGGTTTCGTAGTAGGTGGTACAAAAAACTCAGTAGCATATATTGCTCATACACAAGGTTGGTTGCATTGCGATATTCCCGGTACGGATGCTGCAGGAGTCGTAAAAGCTATGATGGATGAGCTAATAGATGAGTTTAAGAATTGGAATATGCCTAACCGAGTGCATATAACAACATCTTGCTGCCAAATTAATTGCGGAGGGCAGGGAGATATCGCAATTAATGTTATGTATACAAAACCACCAAAAATTAATCATGACCTGGTTTCCAATGTTTGTGAGCGCCCTTCAGTTGTAGCTAGGTGCCCAGTTGCTGCAATAAGACCAGCGCAGGTGAATGGCAAGCCATCATTAGAAGTTGATGAGAAGAAATGCATATGTTGTGGTGCGTGTTATCCCCCTTGCCCACCAATGCAAATTAATGATGCCGAACATACAAAGTTTTCAATTTGGGTCGGCGGGAACCATTCTAACGCCAGAGGAAAGCCTACCTTCCAAAAATTAGTTGCAGCAGGCATTCCTAATAATCCACCAAGATGGCCTGAAGCAACAGCTATTGTTAAAAAGATTCTAAGAACTTATCGCGATGATGCTAAAGATTGGGAACGCCTTAATGATTGGGTAGAACGTATAGGGTGGCCACGCTTTTTTGAATTAACAGAACTCCCTTTTACAAAGTATCATATCGATGACTGGAAAGGTGCTCGTAGCAGCTTAAATGCTTCAACACATATCCGCTTCTAACTTATAGAATGCAAGAGGGTTACGTGTATGAAGTTAGGAATAGTGGTTAACGAAGGACCCTACCAACACCAGGCTTCAGATTCCGCGTATCAATTTACGAAAACAGCTCTAGAAAAGGGACACGAAATCTTTCGTGTTTTTTTCTATCATGATGGTGTTAACAACGGAACACGGTTGTCTGTTCCCCCACAGGATGATAGGAACATTGTAGAAATGTGGTCTGCTTTAGCCAAAGAATATGACCTCGATTTAGTTTTATGCGTGGCAGCAGCACAAAGGCGTGGCATGTTAGATGAAGGTGAAGCTAAACGAGCAGGAAAAGATGCAGACAACATTGCCCCAGGGTTCCGTATATCAGGGCTTGGCCAGTTGATCGAAGCTGGTATTCAATCGGATCGTTTAGTTAGTTTTGGAGATTAAAGAGATAAAGCAGAGATGTCAGAAGATAACGAACAACCACAAGAAGGAACAGTAAAGAAGTTTATGTATGTAAATACAAAGGCGCCTTATGGCACTATTTATGCGCTCGAGGCTCTAGAAGTTGTTTTGATAGCGGCAGCATTTGATCAAGATGTTAGCCTGGCTTTTGTCGATGATGGGGTTTACCAATTAAAGAAGGGGCAAAAAACTGATGGTATAGGAGTAAAGAATTTTTCACCCACATATTCTGCTCTTGGCGATTATGATATAAAAAAGATTTACATAGAAAAAGAGTCTTTAGAAGAGAGAGGGTTAGAGCTATCTGATCTGCAAGATTTAAAATATGAGGACGAGGACGATGATTATGCAGAAAAAAGCTCAATACATGTGGTGGACCAGAAAGAGCTTGGTCAGATTATCGACCAACAAGATGTAATATTAAGTTTCTAGAGTAACTTGTAATGGCAATTCTACATACAGTTAATAAATCGCCTTTTGAACGTAACGCTCTGACAACGTGTTTGCGGTTAGCCGCAAAAGGGAGCACAATTCTTTTCATAGAAGACGGAGTAATAGCTGCCACAAAAGGTTCTAAATTCTCACAAGTTGTCACAGGAGCATTAGGGGACTATAAATTTTGTTTTTTGAACCCAGATGCTGAAGCAAGAGGTTTAAAAAGTGATGACATGATTGATGGAGTTGATAGTATAGATTATGCTGGTTTTGTAGACTTAGTAGTTGGTCATGATGCAGTCAAGGCTTGGTTGTAGTTGTGATCAGCTTTTTATGAAACACAAAGGAGAGTAAAAATGGGATTAGAAATAAATGGGACAAACTATGAAACGGATGAAGAAGGTTACTTGGCCAACTTAAATGATTGGACTGATGAGCTTTGTAGTGAGATGGCAAAAATTGATGGCTGCGATTTATCTGACAACCATTGGGAAGTGATCAATTTTTTGCGTGAATACTATGAAGAATATCAGATAGCCCCAGCTGTCCGTGTATTAACTAAAGCTGTTGGTAAGAAATTAGGTAAAGATAAAGGCAATAGTAAATATTTGTACGAGCTATTTCCATATGGCCCAGCAAAGCAGGCTTGCAAATATGCCGGACTCCCTAAGCCAACTGGATGTGTTTAATAATAGACTGAGATTAGTTTAATTTTATTTGAGCTAAAATGTCTTATTTGACACTTTTGTTTGCTGCAATTTTTTATTTTGCAACAGGGGTGCTATTAATTGGCTTGGTTTATAAGATACGTCAGTATGCAAGCGTACCAGCCCCGCTAAAAATACCAACGACACCCGCACCTACTACTAAATCTGGCGTAGCTTTTCGTATGCTAAAAGAGTTAACGATATTTGAAAGCTTATTCAAATCAAACAAGCCGACTTGGTTGTTTGGTTGGCTATTTCATTTTGGTTTGTTTTTAGTTTTATTGAGACACCTACGTTATTTTACGGACCCTGTTTGGGGTTGGGTTAATTTTATACAACCATTTGGAAAGTATGCTTCTTTTGCATTAATTTTAGGTTTGCTTGGTTTGTGGCTGCGCCGCCTTATAGTTGACCGCGTCCGATATATTTCTTCACCTTCTGATCATTTAATGCTGGTTTTGCTAATTTGCATAGCGTCTACAGGAATGTTGATGACATTTGTTACACACGCAGATATTGTGACTATGAAATCGTTCTTTATTGGTCTTATGTATTTTAATATACAGCCAATACCATCTGACCCAATACTTTTGATACATTTATTTCTTGTAGCCACGCTTATGATTATTTTTCCTTTTAGTAAATTGCTACATGCACCCGGAGTATTTTTTAGTCCAACTAGAAATCAAGTTGATAATCCGCGTGAAAAAAGACATATTACAACTTGGGCTGCCAAGTTGGAGAATAATAAGTAAGTGGGGTTATCTTGGCTGATATAGATTTCAAAATTCCAGAATTACTCGAATACCCAGTAATTCCAAAATTACAAAAAGATGTTATGGCACATAGTCAGCCATATGTTGCTAAGCCTGAATTTCAGGAGAAGCTTGGGTTCCCAGGTGATCTGGTTGACGACTGGGAGGACGTTGCTGTCAAGAAAATTGGCGATCTAACAAAAAAATATCGTTCTCTTCAGGTTTTTCTCGACTCATGCGTAAAATGCGGAGCGTGTACAGATAAATGTCATTATTACTTAGGAACAACAGATCCGAAAAATATGCCTGTTGCTAGGCAAGATTTATTCAGAAAAGTTTATCGTCGTTATTATACTTTTGCTGGTAAATATTTCCCAAAACTTGTCGGCGCAACCGACATGACAAAAGAGGTGCTTGATGACTGGTACAGCTATTTTCATCAGTGTTCGCAGTGCAGAAGATGTGCTGTTTACTGCCCGTACGGCATAGATACTGCTGAAATATCTATGGCCGCCAGAGAGGTGATGGACACTGTTGGCAAAGGGCAGAAATATTGCAATGAAATCATCGGTAAAGTGCACACCATCGGAAATAATCTCGGATTACCAGAACCTGCTTTACTAGATACTTTAGAGGGTTTAGAAGAAGAAGTCGAAGAAGAGACCGGGGTGCAGGTGAAATTTCCTCTTGATAAGAAGGGAGCTGATGTATTGTTAATCACCCCTTCCGCAGATTTTTTTGCTGAGCCCCATGTTGATGGTCTGATTGGTTATGCAAAGGTTTTTCATGAGGCTGGAATCAGTTGGACAATAAGCTCGCATGCAAGCGAAGCTGCTAATTTCGGCATGTTCATTGGCAGTTATGAAAATATGCGCAAAATGGCTCTACGCATAAGAGAGGCAGCGCTCGAGCTTGGGGCAAAAAGGATTGTTTTTGGAGAGTGTGGGCATGCATGGCGAGTTGCTTATAGTTTTTTGAATACTTTAGCGGGCCCGTTTGATTTCTTAGATCCAGCTTACCCAGTACCTCAGCATATTTGTGAAGTTACACATGATCTAATTAAGAGCGGAAAGATTAAGTTTGATAAATCAAAAAATGACGATTTTGTCATGACTTACCATGATTCATGTAATGTGGCGCGCGCATCAAGAATGGGAGATAAGCCAGGAGGTCAATTTACCCTGCCCAGAGAAATAATCCAGGCTGCTTGCAATCATTTTCATGACATGGAAAAAGAATCAATAAAAGAGGGCACTTTTTGCTGCGGCGGCGGCGGCGGATTGCTGACTGATGATCTAATTGAAGTTAGAGTCAAAGGAGCAATGCCTCGCATGCAAGCGTTAAAGCATGTAGTCGAGAATTATGGTGTTACACATATGGCAGCTATTTGCGCTATTTGCAAAAGCCAGTTCACCAAAGTTTTCCCATATTATGAGTTTAATATGGATCAAGTGATGAGTGTGCATCAACTGGTTAGTAATGCAATTATTTTAACTGGCAGCAAGAGTGAAGACGATAACCAGGATTCAGTAGAGCACGCAGCTTAATAAGAAGGAGCAAATATTTTGTTGAGAGGAGCAAATATTTTGTTGAGAAATATTTTCAAAGAGTTTAATGCCTGTATTTGCTTATTGTTAATGGGGTGTGCATTGACTTTCGATGTTCTGGCCGGGGAAGAAATAGGCCCTATACTTCCTCCAGCAAAAGGTGAGCAATGTGTCGAACCTACCGATATTATGCGCGAGATACATTACGAATTTATTCTCCACCATCGAGATGCAACTGTTCATGATGGTATACGCACAACCAAGCATAGCCTGAAAAATTGTATTAATTGCCATATACAAAAAAACAAAAATGGAGAATATCCTCGCGCCGATAGCGCGGAGCATTTTTGCGAAGCATGCCACTTATATACAAGTGTAGAAATTGACTGCTTTAGTTGCCATGCTGATCGCCCTGCGGAAGCGTATACTAGCAAAGAGTCTGCAAACACGAGTAACTGAATAGTTTATGAAAGATAAAGCTGACATAACAGATCCTAGTAGACGGCAGTTTTTAAAAGATACTGTTGTTTTGGGAGGTATTTCCATTGCTCCTGGTGTTTTTCTATATGGAGGAGATGCTCGGGCAGATAGTGGAGACAGCCCAAGAAGCAAGCCTGTAACTGACGAAAAACGCTGGGGTATGTTGGTTGACACAAATCAATGTGTGGAAGGATGTGATGCATGTGTAAAAGCATGTCACGACGAACATGGCATCGAAAGTTTTGGAAGACCAGAGCAAGATACCCAATGGATACGTAAATTAACTGCCAAGGATAAAACTACAGGCTACACAGTTTCATTACCCATGATGTGTCAGCATTGCGAATCTCCCCCGTGTGTGGATGTTTGCCCAACAGGGGCATCCTTTCGCCGCGCTGATGGCATTGTATTAGTAGACCCACACACCTGCATCGGTTGCCGTTATTGCATGATGGCGTGCCCTTACAAGGCCCGATCATTTGTTCATGAAAATCTAACCGAACAGTTACCACATGCACCTAGAGGAAAAGGTTGTGTTGAAAGTTGCACAATGTGTGTTCATAAAATTGACGCGGGAATCGAAACAACCGCTTGTGCAGAAGCCTGTAAGTCGGATGGGCATCAGGCAATTATTTTTGGGGATCTTAAAGATCCGAAAAGTGCAATATCTTTACGATTAAAGAAATTTGGTGCAACACAGATAAGGTCGGATTTAAATTTAAACACTGGTGTGCGTTATCAGGGTATATAGAAAATGAAAGCTATGCGTTATCAATCAATAGATTCAGACTCAAAAGCATTTTGGATTTTTGTTGCAGGCTTGGCGCTTGTTTTATTAGCAGGTCTGGGAGCAGCCTCATATATGGAGCATGAAGGGCATTGGGTGACGGGTATGACAAATAGTATTGTCTGGGGCATACCTCATGTATTTGCTATTTTTCTAATAGTTGCTGCATCAGGGGCATTGAATGTAGCTTCAGTGTCCTCTGTTTTCGGCAAAACAGCCTACAAACCACTTGCAAGGTTGTCTGGTTTGCTTGCAGTTGCACTTTTAGTTGGCGGGCTTATGGTCTTAGTGCTAGATCTTGGGCGACCTGACAGATTAATTGAAGCTATGACTTATTATAATTTTAAGTCCATTTTTGCCTGGAACATTTTTCTTTATACAGGTTTTCTTGTAATTGTAGCTATATACCTTTGGATGATGTTTGAGCGCAGAATGAACCAGTACACAAAGCCGGCTGCGTATGTCGCTTTTATTTGGAGGCTTATTCTGACGACAGGAACAGGTTCGATATTTGGCTTTCTTGTCGCACGCCAGGGTTATGATGCAGCGGTAATGGCCCCTTTATTTATAATTATGTCTTTTTCATTTGGCACAGCTTTTTTTATATTATTTATTGCGGCAGCTTACAAAGCAACAAATAGGCCACTTGGAGAGTTTATTCTCTTTAAGCTTAAAAATTTACTGGGTGTTTTTGTTGCAGCAGTTTTTTATTTTGTTTTTGTCCAGAATTTAACTAATTTATATGCAACTGAACACCACGGTTTCCAAAACTTTATTCTCTTAGAAGGAGGGGTTTATACAGTCTTATTTTGGTTAGGGCAGATACTTTTAGGCACGATAGCGCCCTTATTTCTTTTCTTTTTACCAAGATTTTCACGTTCATATAGAGCTACAATTTTTGGCTCATTGCTTGTTTTATTGGGAGCCTTTGTACAATTATATGTAATTGTTATTGGTGGTCAGGCATACCCATTAGTTTTATTTCCAGGAATGGATGTTAGTAGTAGTTATTTTGATGGGGTCATCCATGGTTATATACCAAGCTTGTATGAAATATTGTTAGGTTTGGGAGGGATAGCAATTGCATTATTAGTTGCTGTTATTGGTGTTGCTGTATTGGATTTTCTTCCTGAAAGCTTAGAAGATTCTGTAGTTGACCCCCACTATTCTCCCTGAGATTTAAATCATTCTTAAATTTGAATAGGGCATTGATGCCCCCGTTGTTATGACAAAAGCTCTTATATCAGCTGCTCACAAATCATCAGGTAAGACTTGTGTTGTTACTGGGTTAATCGCTGCTTTATCTGAACAGGGGTTGCAAATACAGCCATTTAAAAAAGGTCCTGATTATATCGACCCTAAATGGTTGTCTAAAGCAGCTGGCCGACCATGCTTTAATCTTGATTTTAATACGCAAGAAGACGACGAGATTATACAAATTTTTGACACACATAGAGCAGATCTTAATTTAATTGAAGGTAACAAGGGTTTATACGATGGTGTAGATATAGAAGGTGCAAATAGTAATGCTGCTTTAGCGCGCCTACTAGATATACCTATTGTTCTAGTTCTAGATTGCGAGGGATCCACAAGAGGGATAGCCCCATTATTATTGGGGTATAAAAGTTTTGATACAAAAATAAATTTTCTTGGAGTAATTTTAAACAAAGTCGGAGGGACGCGGCATGAATCCAAGCTAAGGGGAGTAGTAGAGCGCTATACAGATTTTTCTATACTTGGGTGTGTGCCTAGGTGTTCCGAAATGCATTTAAAAGAAAGACACCTGGGTTTGAAGCCGGCAAATGAAGACAGTTATGCCGAAAAGAAAATAGAAGGAATAAAAAATATTATTCAAAATAACGTAAGTCTAGATATTTTTGTAGAGCTTTCTGCAAAATCTAACAAGACAATCAAAACAAAACCCAAACAAAAAAAAGAATACCAAGGTCTTAAAATAGGCTACATATTCGACGAGTCTTTTGGTTTTTACTATCCTGATGACATTGAATCATTCTCTCACCATGGGGCTGAACTCGTTGCGATTGATGCTCTTCGGGATTCTTCTTTGCCTGACATTGATGCATTATTTATTGGCGGTGGTTTTCCTGAAATGCAAATGCACAAATTGCAGGCGAACGTTGGGCTCAGGCAATCAATCAAAGATGCAATTAATAACGGTATGCCAACTTATGCAGAGTGTGGAGGCTTGATGTATCTAACAAAAAGTATTACTTGGAATGGTGACACCTGCGAGATGGTTGGTGTCGTAGATGCCGAAACGATTATGTGCGATAGGCCTCAGGGGCGAGGATATGTAGAACTTGAAACAACTGATAAAATGTTGTGGCCTCAGCATCCCTCAGGATTTTCATTTTCTGCACATGAATTTCATTACTCAATGTTAAATATGGATGCAACAAAGTGGCGTTATGCGTACAAAGTAAAACGTGGACAAGGGATAGATGGTAATAATGACGGACTTATCTATAAGAATCTTTTAGCGAGCTATTGCCATTTAAGAGACACTTCAAGGTTTCATTGGATAAATTCATTTTTAGAATTTGTAAAAACATGTAAGAATTAATATATGCCTATTATCACACTTACTCAAAATGCAGCACAAAAAATCCAAGAGTCAGCTGAGACTGCTGATATGCAGGAAATGTCTTTGCGTATTGCAGTTTCTAAAAACCAGGACGAGAGTTTTGAGTATGCAATGGGTTTTGATGATAATTTTACAGATGCTGATATGAAAATTACATCCAATGGAGTTAATCTAGTGGTTTCCGAAAACAGCTTGCCATTATTAAAAGATATGACCCTTGATTATGTCGAGTTAGAGCCAGGCGAGTTCCACTTTATATTTTTAAACCCAAATGACCCATCGTACATCGCACCTCAAAATGAATAAAAGAATTATTTTTTTACTTGCTCTCTTTTCATTATTTCTATTGATGATCGCATTACCAAGTGTAAGAGGGGCTGAACGTGGGATGGCGCTACTCAGTTTGATATTAATAGGCATTGTGGCAGGAAGCGTATGGAGAAATTACATAACACCGCTTGAGAAGTTGAAAAAATGGGTTTATGAGATAAGAGGAGGCAACCTGTCATCACGTATACGGATAGATTCACCGCAAAAAATTCACGATCTTGCGCAAGATTTTAATGTTGTTGGAGAGATGTTGGAGTCTCTTTCTCGCGATACCGAGCAGCAGCTCCAGAAATTCACTGAACATACTGAGCAGGCTTATCAGATAACCATAATGGAAGAGCGTGCTCATCTCGCAAATGAGCTTCATGATTCGCTGGCACAGACATTAGCTAGCATCAAACTGCAAATTCGAGTATTAGACGAATCAGTACATCAAGGTAATGATGAAAGGGCATGGGCGGAACTAGAAAAAATCGAAAATAGTATTGATCAAGCCAATAAAGAAATACGCGAGTTAATTGGATATTTCAGATCCAGCACAGGGAAGCCAAGTTTCGTTGAATCTGTGGAAACTGTTGTCAATCGCTTTAACCGAGAATGTGAAGCGATGCAGATTTTCTTACAAAAAGAAGAGTGGTTTTCAGAAAAACTGCCTGCTGAATATGAGCTTCATATTTTACGGATTATCCAAGAAGCACTGACTAATGCAAAAAAACACTCACAAGCATCAGCTGTTCGTGTCATGATGAAAGGAGATAAAACAGGAAAGCATTTGATATTAATTGAGGATGATGGGATAGGTATTGCTAAATCATGTTTTATAGGACATAAAGCAGAAAATACTACTGGCGAGCATGTTGGGTTAAATATTTTGACAGATAGGGCTAAGCAAATTAAAGGAGAGCTGCGCATAGAGAGTGAGCCGGGAGAGGGCGCGCGCGTCGCAGTTGAATTTTACTATCCAGAGAAACCGGGAGGGGAGCCAGTTTGAAAGTTGTCATTATTGATGATCACACTCTCTTTAGAGAGGGGTTACAGGGACTTTTGGAGCGCCATGGGATTGAAATAGTTGCTTCAATCGGCAATAGTCAGGATGGAATTAAAGCAGCGCAAGAATTAAATCCAGACGTGTTGTTGCTAGATTTAAGAATGCCAGAGATGGGCGGGCTTGAGATCTTAGAGAAACTACAAGAATATAAATTCAAAAAACCAGTAGTAATGCTTACTACTAGCGATGAAGAAAAAGATATTATAAAAGCACTAAAAGGCGGTGCTCGTGGCTATCTACTTAAAGACATGGAGCCCGATGAGTTAGTTGCTGCATTGAGGGATATTGTTGCCGGTGATACCGTAGTTGCTCCAAATTTAGCCCAGATACTTGCTAAAGCTGTGCAAGGGGAAGAGGATGCGCAGACAGACACAAATCCTATAGAAAGTTTGACTCCCAGAGAATTTGAAATACTCGAACTACTTGCAGAAGGCCAAAGCAATAAAGTGATTGCACGTAACCTTGGTATATCTGATGGAACTGTGAAGTTGCATGTAAAAGCAATTCTTAGAAAGCTTGACATACATTCACGAGTAGAGGCAGCTGTGATGGCGGTAGAGCACGGCATTCGCTCTAAAAAAGATAGTTAAGAGGTATGCCATCATGCGCGGCTGGCAAAGAAATCGAATTGCACTGGGAATAACAATAATCATAGGCGCATTGATTGCAAACATCGCAAGCTTCACGCAAGCTCAAATTATTTCATTAGAAGTATTATTGTTTCTCTTATTTTATTTGTACGTGCGTTACACAAATAGCTATAAAGATAAATGAGATACTTAATAAAATTTTTATTACTTTGGTTATTTCTTTTTTCAAATGCATATTCTCAAAATATAAGCTACATTTGTGTGTCTGAGGAAGACCATCAATATAAACTTGTTTTTACAGACGAACACCCTTTGTTTTACAAGCCAAAAAAACGGCACCCAATGAAAATGACAATTGTTACTCAGGATGATAAACAAATAAACATGCGTTACCAATACGACGGCTGGAACAACACTAAAGAATGGGTGATGCAATTTGATAAAGTAAAACGTGTGCTCGATATAACATATATTTATTCAATTTATGGTCTTTTTGAAAAGAAACGTGGGGGAGGGTTTCAAGAATCGGCCTTGAAATACCAAAGAACGAGCAATGTGCATTGCGCATGCTCATTATCGGAGGGTGCATAAGCAATGTTTACAACACTAATAAGCACGAGTGAGTTAGCTGACCTCCAACAACAAAAGCCTATTGTGCTTTTTGATTGCAGATTTGATCTTAACGAAATTACTGCAGGAAGAGATGCGTTTGATGCAGCACACATTCCTGGAGCATTATATGCACATCTTGAACATGACCTTTCATCGAGAGTTACTGCATCATCTGGCAGACACCCATTGCCTAATGTCGATCAGTTTTTAAGTTGGCTTGGCAACCAAGGTGTTTTACCTGACACTCAAGTGGTAGTTTATGATGATATGGGAGGCGCAATGGCCGCCCGTTTATGGTGGCTTTTAAAGTGGGTAGGACATAAAGCTGTAGCTTTACTGGATGGCGGTTATCATAAATGGTTGAGTGATAAGCTTGAGGTCACTGCTGCGAGTTTTGCGCCTATGTCGTCGGAATATCTGGCGACACCTGACGATTCTCTTTGGCTTACTAGCCAACAAGTCTCAGACGCACTAGAATCTGAGGAGATACTTTTAGTTGATGCGCGTATGCAGGAGCGTTACCGAGGAGACGAAGAGCCTTTAGACCTGAAAGCGGGGCATATTCCAGGGGCAATGAACATGCCATTCAAAGATAACTTAGGCGAGAAGGGCTGCTTTAGAAGAGCTGATGATTTAAAAAAGTATTTTTCTTCTATGCTGAGCGATACAAAACAAATTGTACATATGTGCGGATCAGGAGTTACAGCCTGCCATAATATTATTGCAATGGAGCATGCTGGGATAGAAGGTAGTAAATTATATGCTGGTTCTTGGAGTGAATGGATTACAGTAGATACGAGAGCTATTGTTTTAGGAAAATAAGGAGCCTGTTTTGCAATATTGCATTAAATGCGGATCAGCTAATATTGAATTTCTTATCCCCAAGGGAGACAACAAACCCAGGTTTGTTTGCAGTGATTGTGATTTTGTTTTTTATCAGAACCCAAAAATTGTAGCCGGATGTATTATTGAATCAAAAGAAAAGATTCTTTTATGTAAGCGAGCTATTGATCCTCAGCTTGGAAAATGGACATTGCCCGCAGGGTTCATGGAGAATAATGAAACAATTGAACAAGCTGCACTCAGAGAATCTTGGGAGGAAGCCTGCGCCGCAGTGGAAAAACTTTCATTGTTTGCAGTATATAGCTTGCCTCATATTAGCCAAGTTTATGTAATGTTTAAGGGACAGTTGAAGGGAGATGAAGCTAAGCCAGGTGAGGAAACAGAAGAGATATGGTTTTGTTCAGAAGCAGAAATACCTTGGGATCATTTAGCATTTCCAGTTATCACAGAAACATTGGAAATTTATTTTTCAGACCGCGGAAATAAAAAATTCAGCGTTCACTCAGGAGCAATTAATCGTGACTCAGATGGGAAGTTTATTGTCAGTCGGTATTAACTTTTGGAACCACCTTTGCAAGGTGGGCTATCAGGCGAAATAAAGTTTTTTTCTTTCCATTCGTTTGGTGTCATTGCATGTAATGATAACGCATGTATTTTTCCTTCAAGCTCCTCTTTTAAAATATTATTTAAAAGCTTATGCCTCTCTAGAAGTTGCATACCCTCGAAATCTTTGCAGACAATTGTGACTTTAAAATGCGATTCTGAATTTTTAGGAACATTATGCATATGGCTTTCATTTTCAACTATCAAAAAGTCGGTAATAATTGATTTTTTAATTTTATTTTCTATTGTGTTTTGTACAGTCATAATCTAGTTATCTAAAAAATTTTATATGTAGTGTTTATTCTTATCCCGACGCCGAGCATCACTTTTTTGTATAACAACCCCAGAGATTAGGCCTAAATTATCAAGTGTTACATTCTCATACCCAGTGTTTAATGGCACTAAGGAGTATTTTTCTGCCCCGACTATAGCGAGCTGTCTAAAAATGTAGCTTCCCTCATGTTGTGCAATAACGTAAGAGCCATTTTTTGGAATTCCTGAAGGGTCAATAATTACAACACAGCCATCTTCAAACTCTGGCTCCATGCTATCACCAAGCACCCTTAGAGCAAAAGGCTCACTTGAGGCGCAATTTCCAGCATCTATGTTTATATTCTCTTCCATTTGATTCATTTTATATCATTAGCTTGAGTATCATCAGATGATGATTGTTATAAAGCTGTGAAAAATTAGCCATAAATTCAATATATGTTACACATTAATATATTTTTATCATTTTATTGATCTTTCACCAAGTTTGCCAATACCTTTGATATTCCAAGTGATTTTTGCCTTTCTATAGATATCACCATATTACCCACAGCTTATATGGTGGTTCTGGGCACTTATACACATCATATTGTACTTGACTCAGCTTCAAACCACATTTTATAGTATACGCTGTGATGTAAAGCTAAGAGTCTAATAACTTAAAATAATAAAAGGGAGTGAAAAATAGACACACAACCCACATCTGTACTTAACGAAACGCCCGAGCGTGTATCTAAAGACCAGAGCGCGGAAGTCGAGCTGACCGCACCCGGTCAGCATAGGGTGATACGAAGAAATGGAAGCATTACTGCTTTTGATAAAAGCAAAATCGAAGTAGCGCTTACAAAAGCTTTTTTAGCTGTTGAAGGAAACACTGCAGCGGCATCCACAAGAATTCATGGCATCGTTGAGAAGCTAAGCGAGCAGGCTGTTGAAAGGCTAACCCGCAATTTACCTAACGGTGGTACGTTTCATATAGAAGATATCCAAGATCAGGTAGAGCTGGCACTTATGCGTTCAGGGGAGCATAAAGTTGCGCGATCATATGTGTTATATAGAGAAGAGCAAGCAAAGGCGCGCGCTTTATCCGCAGAAAAACCTGCAGAAAAATGCGATACAAAGAAACAAAAACCAACAAACATAAATATAAAAACAGCAGCTGGAGACGCTATCCCTTTAGATTGTGAGCGTGTTGAAAAAATCATAAAAGACGCGTGCGAGGGATTAGAAGCAAATAATGTATCGAGTGATGCTGTTATTAATGAAACTTTGCGAAATGTATATGATGGGATGCCAGAAGCAGATGTCGCAACAGCGCTAATAATGAGCGCAAAAACACTAGTAGAAAAAGAACCGAATTATACCTATGTTACAGCCCGCCTTTTGATGGACAGCTTAAGACATGAAGCGTTGAGTTTTGTCTACAAAAAACCGATAAATGCTACATCTGAAGAGATGACAGATTTATACAAAGGTTACTTTGTAGATTATATTAAACGCGCAAGCGACCTGGAGTTGCTTGATGGCAAGCTTGCTATGGGGTATGACATAGACGCATTGGCAAAGTCCATTAAACCAGAGCGAGACTTACAGTTTACCTACCTTGGCCTGCAGACCTTGTATGACCGTTATTTCATACATTCGGAAAGCACCCGCTTCGAGCTTCCGCAGGCCTTTTTTATGCGAGTAGCCATGGGCCTTGCGGCCCGTGAAGTCGATCGTGAAAAACGCGCGATCGAATTTTATAATTTACTATCTTCTTTTGATTTTATGAGTTCAACTCCGACTTTATTTAACTCGGCAACAACACGACCCCAGTTATCATCATGCTATCTAACAACTGTTCCAGATGATTTACACGGGATTTTTGATGCAATAAAGGATGATGCAATGCTCTCCAAATTTGCAGGCGGTTTGGGTAATGATTGGAGCAGAGTGCGGTCAATGGGTTCCCACATTAAAGGGACAAACGGGAAATCGCAAGGTGTTGTTCCATTTCTCAAAGTTGCTAATGACACTGCGGTAGCTGTTAATCAAGGAGGCAAGCGTAAGGGAGCAATGTGCGCCTACTTAGAGACCTGGCATTTAGATATTGAAGAATTTTTGGAGTTACGTAAGAACACAGGTGATGACCGCAGAAGAACCCATGATATGAACACGGCCAATTGGGTTCCTGATTTATTTATGAAGAGAGTTAGCGATGGGGAAAAATGGACTTTATTTTCTCCAGACGATACACCGGATCTGCATGATTTATACGGGCTAGAGTTCGAAAAACGCTATATTGAGTATGAGGCACAAGCAGAAAAGAACGAGATAAAAAATTACAAACAGGTAGATGCCATGGAGTTATGGCGAAAAATGCTTGGGATGCTTTATGAAACAGGACATCCATGGATTACCTTTAAAGATGCGTGTAATGTGCGCTCACCTCAAAATCACACAGGTGTTGTTCACTCATCCAACCTATGTACAGAAATTACTCTAAACACATCTGATGACGAAATTGCTGTCTGCAACCTTGGTTCAATAAATCTCGCAGCACACATCAATGAGTCCGGGTTAATGATGGAAAAATTAGAAAAGACGATCAATACAGCCATGAGGATGCTTGACAATGTCATAGATTATAATTATTACAGTGTTTCAAAAGCGCGCACCTCAAACATGAGACACAGACCTGTTGGTCTGGGTATTATGGGTTTCCAGGATGCTTTGTATAAATTGCGTTTACCGTATGCAAGCGAGCAAGCCGTGGAATTTGCAGATAAATCAATGGAGGCAGTTAGCTACTATGCTATTAGCGCATCTGTCAATCTAGCCGAAGAAAGAGGCAGCTATTCAACTTTTTCAGGATCATTGTGGGAGCAAGGAATTTTACCGATTGATTCACTAGAAAACCTTGAAAATGAACGTGCTGGATATTTGTCCGTCAACAAAGATAGTAATTTTGATTGGGATGCACTTAGGGAGCGCGTGAAAGTCACAGGGATACGTAATTCCAATACTATGGCTATAGCTCCGACAGCAACAATCTCGAATATAACTGGAGTTACACAGAGCATAGAGCCCACTTACCAAAACTTATTTGTAAAATCCAATTTATCTGGAGAATTTACCGTAATAAATCTTAATTTAGTAAACGATTTAAAACAGCGTGGTTTATGGGATGAAGTCATGGTTAATGATTTAAAATATTATGACGGAAGTTTACAGATGATAGATCGCGTTCCCGATGATCTAAAGTCTTTGTATGCGACAGCATTTGAAATAGACCCCCGCTGGTTAGTCGAGGCAGCCTCAAGACGTCAAAAATGGATTGACCAGTCGCAATCTTTAAATTTATACATGAGTGATCCATCGGGTCCAAAGATGGACAATCTTTATAAACTTGCTTGGGTGCGTGGACTTAAAACAACTTATTATTTGCGTTCCATGGGCGCAACCCATGTTGAAAAAAGCACCATGGATAGCCGTGATAACAAATTAAATGCAGTGGAAACAAGTATTGCTGACGATCAAGCACAAATTTGTTCGATATTAGATCCCGAATGCGAAGCTTGTCAGTAACACAACATAAGTGAGGAAATAATTATGTCATCATCATGGGAAGATCCTTTAGCAGAATTTGCAGAAGCAGAGAGTATGGTTTCTAGAAAAACAGAGCTTCTTGATGAAGTTAATATTTCTGGTGTTGAGGAACATCAGCCACAACCAGAAAATGTTAATGTACCCGGAGGGGTTTCTGGTTTAGAAACTATAGAAATGGGTGCTGCTCGTATCCAAGTTGATGATAAGCAAATAATTAACTGCCGCGCAGATTTAAACCAGTTAGTTCCATTTAAGTATGAATGGGCATGGCAGAAATATTTGTCTGCATGCAATAATCACTGGATGCCCCAAGAAATCAATATGACAGCTGATATTGCTTTATGGAAAGATCCCAATGGGTTAACGGAGGACGAAAGGACAGTTGTAAAAAGAAACCTTGGTTTTTTCTCTACAGCAGATTCATTAGTGGCAAATAATTTAGTTTTAGCAGTTTATCGCCATATAACAAACCCAGAGTGCAGACAGTATCTACTTAGACAAGCATTTGAAGAGGCAATTCATACGCACGCTTACCAGTATGCGATCGAATCTTTAGGGCTTGATGAGGGCGAGGTTTTTAACATGTATCGAGAGCTTCCCTCAGTTGCACGCAAAGCAGAATGGGCTTTGCCATATACTAATAGTTTAGCTGATCCAACTTTTCATACAGGTACACCTGAAAAAGATCAGAGGTTGTTGCGTGATCTAATCGCGTTCTACGTTGTTTTCGAAGGTATATTCTTTTATGTGGGATTTACACAAATACTATCTATGGGAAGGCGTAATAAGTTGACGGGAGTTGCAGAGCAGTTTCAATATATATTGCGCGATGAGTCAATGCACATGAATTTTGGCATTGATGTAATTAACCAGATTAAAAAAGAAAATCCGAACCTATGGACAGAGGAGTTTAAAAAGGAGATTACAGAGTTGATATTATCTGGAACAGATCTGGAGGTGCAGTATGCCTACGATACTATGCCTAGGGGGATATTGGGTTTAAATGCACCTATGTTTGAAGAATATATACATTACATAGCGAACAGGCGTTTTACTCAAATAGGATTACCCGAGCACTTTTCTTCGGCTAGTAACCCATTTAGTTGGATGTCTGAGATTCTTGATCTTAAAAAAGAGAAAAATTTCTTCGAAACTCGCGTTACCGAATATCAAACAGGTGGCGCGCTGAACTGGAGCTGAGCTTATGAAAATTATGTTATTTGTTGCCTGCCTTGCTGCCACGACTATGCTGCTAAGTTGCAACACTTTTTCAGGGATTGGAAAGGATATTCAAGAAGCGGCAGAGTGGGTAAGCAACAAAAGTCAGCAAGAATAAATTTGCTGCATTCAATAGTTAATTAATTAGAACAGCTAACTGCTATTAATTGAATACAACTGGGATTCGTTCGAGCTCGAATCCGTAATTGTTTTCTAGCAAACTTAAGATGCCTTTTTCTCCCTCTAGATGTAGTGCCCCTATCGATACGAATGCTCCAGCGCTTTTCCCTTTGTAATAATCTAACCAATGTATGGCATCTCTGAAAGGTTTGAGTGAGTAGTGCGCCATCACAACATTACGAATGTTAATAGCGTGTCTTATGTATGCATCATGGTGAGCTTTTTTTGCTGGTTCTTTATTTATGAAATCAGTGCTTGCTTGCATCATTCCAGATAAGTCTTCTTTCAAATAGGCTAGTATCATTTTGTCCATAATTCGCGACATTTCAGGAAAGGCTTTTACCTTGTCATTTAATAATGAAACTTGTGACTCCATTGGCATCGCATAAAAGGCAGCGAGTAATTCTTCTGGAGACTCTACTTGATAAAGCTCCTTCTCTTGAATTTTTGCTATATCTAATAGCTTATGATCAATTATTGGCCCTGTGTGTGTTGATTTTGTCGCGATACTGAACATTGCTGCCCATGGTTTTATTTTTTTCGCATAATCTGCACTTACACCATTATTTGTCATAATTCTTTGCACGGTGTCAGCTAATTCCTTGCCAGCAACATCTTCTAGAGTTTCCTCACCTTCTAGCATCATCCTTTTCTTTATATCTTGCCACCCATGATAAGGATTCCACAGATGACTGCTTGGGAATGCTTCAATAGCATAGCCTTTTGATTCATTAAATATGTCTGATACTACCTTTGGAATTCGTGTGACACGCTCATCATTAATATGAATTGTTCCAAATACATGCCCCACTTGTACGCCTTCTTTGCTCACTTTCCATAACAGTCCTTCGCTATACTTATCTTGCGCTACAGCATATTGAGAAAATGATTGCGCCAGGATAAAGATAATGAAAAATGTTAGAGATTTTTTCATATTATTTTTTTATTGTAAGTCTATCTCAAGCAAAAAAAGCGCCCCTTTGTAGGGGCGCTTTTATTTGGAGCAGAAAAAGCCTTAGGCGTAACCTGCAATTTTGTTAATCTCATTGGCAATCTTTCTTTCTCCTTCAGATGCCTCTGTTTCATCCCATATTTTGAGTTGCTTTTCCATATACTTATGGAATATTGGTGGAATTAACGCCATTGCATATAATGTGAAATATCCATTACCACAGTTCGGTGCACCCACTTCATCTAATTCCCAGAAGTGTGTTTCACCACGGTCGTGATGATCTGCTTGACGACCTATCTCTATAAAGAACCAGCTAGTAAAGGCTGTGCTGTTATCCCAGCTGTGACGGTAGTCAATGGGTTGACCTTTTTCACGTATTAATCCGTAATGCTCTAAGTAGTTCAAAGCTTCTAATTCAAAGTTAGATATCATCCAAATCATCAGCATGCATGCAATTCCTACAAATCCTCCGACATACCAGAATAAGAATATTGTAGGTAAAGCCATTGCATAACCGCGGATCCAGCGATTTTCCCAGCTAAAGAAAGGTTTTCCTAGTCGTTTTAGCCTTTGTTCTTCCATGACATACAAGAATTTTCTTTGACCTAGATCAGCTTTTGCGTAATGGTTGTATAAGCTACGACCACGAGGTGCTGTTGCTGGATCATCATCGCAAGCAAGTTCTAAGTGATGGTTATATACGTGTGCATAGCAGAAATCTGCTTTTCCACTTAATGCCATCATCCAGCGAGCTATGACAAAACTAAAGCCTTTAGTGTGTGCTAGCTCATGACCATAGATGATTCCAATACCTGCAAAAATACCTGTTGATATCACTGCACCTACAAGCTGAATTCCTGTTATACCTGTGTAGTATGTGAAACCTAGAAACTCTGCAGTTGCACCCGTGTAAGCGATACCGTGCGTGTATTCCCAGATGCGTGCTGCTATTGCTAGTTGTAGCAATACAAAAACACCTAGCATGGCATACATTGTCCAATTTAGGAGAGTCGCATTTCCATAGAAATCTCCTTTGTCATCCATGCCTGCACCACGAGTCAAAACAGGGGTTGTTACATCGATTACGATACCTAAACCTAGGAAAAATACTCCTGTCCACACCCATGGACCTCCAGCTATAACTCCGAACATGCTAGATATTATCAATAGCGGAGCTAGGTAGTATCGTGCGTTGATAAATAGTTTTTTCATTTTCTGTCTCCTTGAAACTTTATTTATGCGAAGAATTATATACACACTGCAAATAAAAAACTAGTTTTTTTGCAGACAATGTTATAAATTTGTCTTAGACATAATATTGACATGACGTAATATTATGGGCTATAATTAAACATATACTATACAAAGTATTGGACATCAACAGGACAAAATATTGAAAGAAGCAGAAAAAAATGAAGGGTATTTGCATCCTATACAAATAGTTGCCCGAAGAACGGGCCTTAGCTCTGACGTAATACGGGTCTGGGAGCGAAGGTACAAGGCCGTAAACCCAAACCGCAGCAGTAACGGACGCCGGTTTTATACTGATAGTGATTTAGAAAAATTATTACTTCTTCAGAAAGTAACTCGTGCTGGGAGGCGCATCGGTGATGTTGCGAGCCTAAGCCTCTCAGAACTATCGTCGCTTGCAGATACTGATGAAGTAGCAGCAGCCCAATTGCCGAGTACACAGCAGCGACCAACAACAGGCGCAGTTATGGAGTACTTTGATGAATGTGTCGACGCAATTGAGGTTATGAATCCCGGCCTTTTGCATCAAACTTTATTAAGTGCAAACCAAACGCTTGGCAAACCTTTTCTTTTAGAAGATTTACTAAACCCGCTATTAAACTATTTGCGTGATGAATGCGTGCGAGGGGCGATCAGAAGAACTCAGGAGCAATTTGCTTTAGAGGTTATCAATTCATTTTTACACACAACGGCTTTATCAGACCTGGATTCTCAGCATACTCTAAAAGCAGTAATTGTTGCTCCATTGAGGCAAGATAATCGTATTGATGCTTTGCGGCTTGCGGCTGCAATCAGTGCGCATTCTTCAATTCCTATCTATTTAGGTAATGATTTGAGCACAGATGAAATAGTTTATGCTTTTAAAAAGAGCGGTGCTCATTTGCTTGCATTAGGCCTTGATGGCACCCATGTCGATTCTTATTTACCCAACGAGTTGCGAAAGCTAAGAGATGCGCTAGGACAAGATGTTGAAATTCTAGCTTATGGCAGGCAGTTAGGCCAATACCAAGGTATAATTAGCGAAGTATCAATTACTTTTGTGCAGAACTTAGGCGAATTACGTTTGATATTAGACAGAGAGAGGCAAAAAGCACTGACATAGCATGTTGTGCTGCAATGACGGCATTACCATTATTGAAGTACCGAAAAAAATGACAAAGTCTAAATCTTCATATAAACAAGAAAAGAGCATAGCGAAAGCTAGCTCATATAGTCGTGAAGAGCTTTTGCAGTGCAGCAAAGGGGAATTGTTTGGTTTGGGTAATGCTCAGTTGCCAAGCCCCAATATGTTGATGGTGGATAGAATTTCATTGATCAGTGAATCTGGAGGCAAGTTTTCAAAGGGGGAGGTCAAAGCTGAGCTTGATATTAACCCTCAGCTTTGGTTTTTTGGATGCCATTTTAAAAATGATCCTGTTATGCCTGGTTGCCTTGGTTTAGATGCTATGTGGCAGTTGGTTGGTTTCTTTTTAGGTTGGCATGGTTATCCTGGTAAAGGAAGAGCCCTAGGTGTAGGAGAAGTTAGATTTTCTGGGCAGGTTTTACCATCAGCCAAAATTGTTACTTATGAAATAAACGTAAAAAGATTAATAACAAGAAAAGTTGTCATGGGAATTGCTGACGGTTGCATGTTTGTTGATGGAGAGCAAATTTATACAGCAGATGATTTAAGAGTCGGGCTATTTACATCCACTGAAAGTTTTTGATCTGTTAAAGGAAATGCAAGAAATATTAAATTCTAGCGCCTATCAGTTTATTGCTGTGCAGGACACAGATGGTTTGCGTGCAGACATCTTTACCCATTGCGAAAAATTGAATCTAAAAGGCACGGTTTTGATTGCTGATGAAGGGATTAATCTAAATCTAGCAGGAGCAAAGAGAGATATCGACAGTATTGAAACTTTTTTTTTAGAGAAAACTCCCTTTAAAAATCTTGACTTCAAGCATAGCTTTTCAAGACAAGTTCCTTATTCAAAATTAGCTGTCAAAGTAAGAGATGAAATAATTACTTTAGGAGTGGAAAGCCTTGAACCATCACAACTAAGACAGAACTATGTTACTCCAAAGCAACTTAAAAAATGGTTGGATGAAAAACATAACCTTATTCTTTTTGATGCACGTAATATTTACGAGACACGCCTAGGAACTTTTAAAAATGCAGTGACTTTCAAGATTAGAAATTTTAGAGAATTTCCTGAAGCTCTGCATACTTTCACTAAACAGAAACAAAAAATCGTTATGTTCTGCACAGGAGGAATAAGATGCGAAAAGGCATCTGCTTATATGCTTAAGAAAGGCTATGAAGAAGTTTTGCAGCTACAAGGAGGCATACTTAAGTATTTTGAAGAGTGTGGAAATGCACACTGGGATGGAGAATGTTTTGTGTTTGATGATCGTGTAACAATAAATCATAAAATGGAAGCAACTTATTCTGAGTTATGCACTAAGTGCCAGCGCAATCTCAATGACGTGAATAAGTCAAAATGTGATATTTGTGTCAGCAATTAATTTATAAGCAATGGAATTGGTAGATATTTGTTTCAACTTTACTCATAAAGATTTTAGAAAAGATGAGGATCAAGTTTTGCAAAGGGCGGTTAACGTTGGCGTAAACACTATGATTCTTGCTGGCGCAAGCCTCAATGAAAGTGAAGATGCTGTGAATCTTGCGTTGCAATATCCTAGCCACTGCTATTGTGCTGCTGGCACTCATCCCCATAATGCAAAAGAGTGGAAGGATGATGATAAGGAGAGACTCTTAGCGTTATGTAAAAAAACTATAGTAAGAGCAGTTGGGGAGTGCGGACTAGATTACTATCATGATTTGTCACCACGCGATAAACAACGTCTAGTATTTGAAAAACAGATCCAAATTGCCGAAGAAACTTCTATGCCACTGCTACTCCATCAACGTGAAGCACACAAAGATTTTTTATCAATATTAGACCTTTATAAAGGCAGAATAAATCATGCGGTAGTACATTGTTTTACTGGCGACAAATCTCAATTATTTAACTATTTAGATAGAGGGTTCTACATCGGTATTACTGGTTGGATATGTGATGAGACCCGAGGGCGTCATTTGCATGATCTTGTTAGCTTAATTCCATCTGATCGCCTTATGATTGAGACGGATGCGCCATACCTTATACCTCATGATTTAGAACCTACACCAGAAAACAATCGTAATGAACCAGCTTATTTGCCACATATACTTAAAACAATTGCACGAAATAGAAACGAAAGCGATGTAGAGCTTGCTGCACAAACAACTGCAACTGCGAAAAAATTTTTTTCTATTTTATAGATTTTCTAAGCCGGTAATTTCCCTGAGGAAATAGGCCCATCTGGATGTTCAAGTCTTATGTATTCAGCTTGTGTTGCAAATATAATTACTGTTCCAAACCCTCGATCATATCCTGATACGCTGCAATCAAAAGCGTAAAGACGACGAAAGCCATATCTCCCTTCGGTATTTTTAACAAATTTAATACGGGATAAGCGCACAGTTTGGTCAAGAAATTGCACGCTGTGTTTTTTACAAAAAGACGAACATACAAGTAAAGCAGATTCTTTTGCTTTTAGGTTGTCATTCCAAAGCCATGCAAAAACTGCCAGGGAAAATATTAGTAAGAGCCCTTCCATAATATATGCAGTTTAAGACAAAAAAAACGCGGCAGAAACAAGTTCTGCCGCGACAAAAAGCCACCAAAAGAATGGTGGGAGGAGAAAGAAAACAAATAATAAAATAAGTTAATCATTATATTACTAAATAATAATATAATAGTCAAGGTATCCTTATATGAATATATCTAGATATTTCAAGGAGTTATATTTTTAGTCGTTGTACGATCTGCCCATCAACCAAGTGTTTTGCAATGATTTCGTCTATATCTTCTAGGTTCTTGTATGTATACCACACACCCTCTGGGTACACGACCGCAACGGGACCTTCCAAGCAACGATTTAAACAGCCTGCTGTATTTACACGTATTTCCCCAGGTTCGTGGATTTTGAGCTCTTGACACTTGGCTTTAGCATAGTTTTTGAAACTTAGAGCATCATTGTCTTGGCAGCACTTTGTGCCATCTTCATTTTTGTTTGTGCAGAAAAAAATATGTCTTCTATAAAACATTTTATGTTTTTTGTTAAACATTCTCGTAGTATCTCGTTGTATATTACCCATGAATGTTAAAAGTAACAATTTTGAACTAGTTGATCAATGCGTGAGGTGTGGCCTGTGCTTACCGCATTGCCCAACTTATGCGTTAAATAAAAATGAAGCGGATTCTCCTCGCGGACGTATCGCCTTATCACAGGGGCTTGAAGAGGGTTATTTGAAGCCAAACGAGACATTCCTGAAACATATAAATGGTTGTACGACTTGCCTTGCATGCGAGGATGTTTGCCCCGCCTCAGTTCCTTTTACTGAGATAATAAACTCAACTAGAGCTCTCATTAGGCCATATCAGTCTACAAGCTTTAAATTAACTTATGTTATTAGCCGTTTTGTTTTTACACATGAGCTACCAAAACTATTATTGCGTCTTTTTCTGTGGGTTTATCAAAAGATAGGCGTACAATCAATTGTTCGAAAACTTTCTTTTTTCAATAAGACCAAAATTGCATTGTTAGACAGCTATCTCCCAGCTAAGACACAGCTGTTTATAAAGAATGAAAAAAACATAACGGCGAATAAAAAAATAGCACTTTTCAAAGGCTGTGCTACTGATGTTTTTAGTAGAGACTTATTCAATGAAACGATAAAACTCATGAATACTTTAGGATACAGAGTAGAAATTCCTTCAGGGCAGGGCTGTTGCGGTGCATTGGACCACCACCTAGGAGAAACAGAGCAGTCTATAGCATGCCTAGAAAGCAATATGAGTACTTTTGCCGTTGGGGAGTTTGAAGCAATCATTTCATGCGCGACAGCATGTAGCGCACATTTATCACATTATGCTGAACAGTTAGATTCACATTCTTCTAAAGCTTTCAGTGAGAAATGCTTTGATATCACAGCTTTTTTGTCCAAGGAGTTAGAGTCAAATAATGTTAATTTTAAGCCGCTTAACAAAAAAGTATTAGTTCATTATCCATGTTCCCAAAAATATCATATGAATGATCGAGAGAACACGGTTTCGATTCTTAAAAAGATACCAGAGCTCGAAATAGACTCTTTGTTAGACCTAACTTCGTGTTGCGGAGCTTCCGGTTTGTATATGTTTAACGAAAAAAGCACATCTAAGAAATTGCTAAATACACTACTGGATGAGATAAAAAAAAGAAACATTGATACTCTAGTGACAAGTAATATAGGATGTTTATTACATTTTCAGGCCGGCATAAATCAACTTGGGTTAAAGACAAAAGTAATCCACCCGGTATCATTAATAGCAGAGCAAATAGAATGAAGGTAAAAAATCGACAACAAACACTAGCGGATGAGCTTATTTGCCAGCTAGACCGGTGTTTAAAGATTTCTACATCTACTGGTATTTCGTCTGCCAAGAAAAGCCCCGCATCGAAAATGGCAGAGGCTAATTTAACTAAAGAAGAAAACATGCATATTGTAGGGCTTATGAGAGTAAACCATGCAGGAGAGGTTGCGGCCCAAGGCTTATATGTTGGACAAGCCCTAACTGCAAAAGATGCCAAGTTGAAAGAAAAAATGTTGAAAAACTCTCGTGAAGAAATAGATCACTTGGCATGGTGTAACGAACGCCTCAACGAGCTTAATGGGAAACCAAGTTTTTTTACACCAGTTTGGTATTTTGGTTCTTATTTTTTAGGCACGTTAGCCGGGCTTGCTGGAGATAAATTTAGTCTTGGTTTTGTTGAGGAGACAGAAATTCAGGTTGCAAAACATCTAGAATCCCATTTAGAAAAACTTCCCAAAAAAGATGAGAAGACAAAAGCAATACTGCAAAAAATGAGAGAAGATGAAAAACTGCATGCAATGCAAGCTGCAGAAGACGGGGCAGAGGAACTTCCTGAAATCATCAAGAAAGCAATGTCACTGACTGCAAAAATAATGACTTTTACAGCGTACAGACTTTAAGTCTATTTTTATTTGTATTCCTTATGTAGGATTTTTTTTATTGCATGTGTAATTTGGTTTATTTCTGATTCTGAGATTGTATAAGCTGGCATGATATAAACTAAGTTGTTAAAGGGCCTTACCCAAACACCTTCATTGACAAATAATTTTTGAAGTTTTGCTACATTAACCTTCTCATTCATTTCTACAACACCAGTTGCCCCTATAATTCGTACTTCTTTGACTGATTCCATTTCAGCAAGCTCTGATAAGTTGTCAGTTAAATGTTTTTCGATGGTAGTAATGTTGTTTTGCCAGGAACTTTCAAGCAGTAAAGCTATGCTTTCCAAAGCTACACTACATGCGAGAGGATTCCCCATGAATGTGGGCCCATGCATGAAAACACCGTGCTCAGAATTAGAAATAGTTTCACTTACTTTTTCTGTGCACATTGTCGCAGCTAGGCTTAGATATCCCCCAGTCAGCGCTTTACCTAAACATAAAATGTCTGGAGCAACATCCGCATGTTGGTAGGCAAACAAAGTCCCTGTTCTTCCAAAACCTGTCGCAATTTCATCCAAGATTAATAAAACATTATATTTACTGCATAAAGTCTTTATTTGTCTTAAGTACTCTGGGCAGTAAATTCGCATACCTCCCGCACCTTGCAATATTGGTTCTATAATTACAGCCGCAGTGCGGTGATGATTTTTACTTATCACGCGCTCAAAGCTATTCATGCAACCTTCCTCCCAATCACTATCATTTTTGCATACGGGAGCATCTGCAAAATATTGTTTTGGCAATATGTCTGAAAATAGGGAATGCATACTATTTTTAGGGTCACTTACTGACATGGCGGCAAAGGTATCACCATGATATGCATTTCTAAATGCTATGAACTTATTCTTCTCAGTTTTCTTTTTACTATGCCAATATTGCTGAGCAAGCTTGAGTGCCACTTCTACTGAAACAGACCCTGAGTCACTAAAGAATACCTTTTTTAGATTAGTTGAAGTCAGATCGACAAGTTTTTCAGCTAACTTAGTGGCTGGCGCATGGGTAAGGCCACCGAACATTACATGTGAAAACTGTTCTATTTGTCTTGTTGCAGCACGGTTAAGTCGTGGATGATTGTAACCGTGAATAGCGCACCACCATGAAGCCATACCGTCTACTAAATTTTTCCCATTTTCGAGCGTTATAATTCTGCCTTTTGCAGCTTTAACAGGGTAAGTTGGGTTCCTATCAGGCGCGCTAGTATATGGGTGCCAAATATAAAGTTGATCAAGCTGAGTGGTTTCAGACTGCACGCGAATGCACTATTTATGTTTCTGTGATCTTGTAGTCATATTTTATTTCCGCTGTCTTAGCAAGCATCACCGTTGCAGAACTATATTTGTTTATTGAGTTATCAATAACATTTTTTACTTTATTTTCATCAAGGTTTTTACCTTTTATTTCGTAATGCATGTAAATCTTTGTAAAAACGGCAGGATCGTCTTCGGCTCTGTCAGCAGATACTTCTATTCTGCAGTCGATAAGCTCCCCTTGTTTGCTGTTTAAGCCTTTTACTATATCGAATAGCGTGCAGCCCCCCATCCCAATGAGTACCAACTCCATTGGCCTGGCTGCTAAATCACGACCTCCGAAATCTGGATGACCGTCCATTAAAACGGTATGTCCGCTGCCTGACTCAGCGGCAAATGTCATATGTTCTAACCATTTTATAGTTGCGTTCATCATTTGCTAAAAAATAATTCTTTTAGTTTTTTGCCAGGGTTTTTTGCAGTCATAAGTGATTCACCCACAAGAAAAGTGTTCACTCCCGCAGCTTGTATTTTCTTTACATCCTCAGCTGTATGTATGCCGCTTTCTGTAATTAACAGCGTTTCTGTTGGAACCATTGGGATTAGGTTCAGTGTTGTATTTAAGCTAACTTTAAAGCTAGATAAGTCACGATTGTTTATACCTATTATGTCTGCATCTATCTTGAGCGCGCGTTCCATCTCATTTTGGTTATGCACTTCAACAAGAATATCCAAGTCTAATTCTTTACCTAATTGATATAAATTAACTAGTTCATCATCGTTGAGTGCCGCCACTATAAGTAGAAAACAATCAGCACCCATAGCACGCGTCTCATATACTTGATAAGGGTTTATAATAAAATCTTTTCTCAATACAGGGAGATTACACGCGTTCCTTGCCAAATCTAAAATAGCGCCTGACCCCATAAAAAATTTCTTGTCTGTTAAAACAGACAAGCAAGCTGCACCAGCATCTTGGTACTCTGATGCAAGCTCTCTAGGGTCAAAATTTTCACGCAGGATTCCTTTACTTGGGGAAGCTTTTTTTATTTCAGCTATTACGCCAGGTATGTTTTGTTTAATTTTATGCTCTAACATGGATTTAAAATCCCTTATAACTGGTGGATCATCTTCAGCCCAGGACTTAAATTCTGCTAAAGAAATTTTTTCCATTCTTTCTTGTATTTCATCTTTTTTGTGATCAATTATTTTCGCTAAAATTTCTGATTTTTTTTCTATCTGTTGGGATGTTGAAGACTTGTGTGAGACACCTTTTAATAGTTCATATTTCTCTAACGCTGACTTATTTGCAATTATTTTATTGGCTAATTTTATTCCTTCAGCAAGAGATTTTGTAATGTTCCCGATATATAGCGCCGCACCTGCGTTCAAGACTACTATGTCTTTTGCTGGCCCATCTTCGCCTTTTAAAACTGATAAAAAAATTGCGAAACTCTGATCAACATTTTCAACCTTTAGGTCAGACAGTTTGCATGGAGTAAGGCCGAATTTTTTTGGAGATATAGTATATGTTTTTATTTTCCCATTATTTAATTCAGCTACTTTCGTGTCGGCAGACAAACTAATTTCATCTAACCCATCCTTTGAATGCACAACCATCGCCCTTTTGCTCCCTAGCTTCTTTAAAACAGCAGCGATTGGTTCTACCCATTTATCGTCATACACCCCGAGTAGTTGGTGCTTCGCTCCAGCAGGGTTAGTCAGCGGACCCAGTAAATTGAATATAGTTCTCGTTCCTAATTGTTTTCTCGCATTTGCTGCATGTTTCATTGCCTGATGATGTTGAGGGGCAAACATGAAGCCAATTTCCGTAGCATCAATGCATTGAGCTACTTGAGCCGAATTTAGATTAATGTTTATTCCTGCACGTTCCAGCAGATCTGCGCTTCCCGAGGAACTAGACACAGATCTGTTTCCATGTTTGGCTACAGCTATACCCGCTGCTGCTATTACAAAGGCACTTGTTGTTGAAATATTAAATGTTTGACACCCATCGCCGCCAGTACCACAAGTGTCCAAAAGTATTTTTTTATTTGTTTTAACGGTGCTGGACATTTCACGCATGACGTTTGCGGCAGCTGTTATTTCGTCAATAGTCTCTCCTTTTAGCTTCAGAGCAGTTAAGAAGCTAGCAATTTGAATATCAGTTGCTTGACCCTGCATGATTTGATTCATAACAGCGGTCATTTGCTCCTGATTTAAGTTGTTACCATCACTTACATGGTCAATAGAGTCTTGGATATTCATTTATTGATTAAGTATCTAGAAAGTTCTTCAATAATTGGTGACCGTGATCTGTCAGTATTGACTCCGGGTGGAATTGAACCCCTTCAACCTGAAACTCTTTATGTTTGACGCCCATGATTTCTTCCATTTTTTTGTCTTTATTTTCTGTCCATGCTGTTATATTGAGACAATCGGGTATCGATGATTTTGAAATTACAAGAGAGTGATATCTAGTTGCTATAAAAGGGTTTGCACATCCCTTAAAAAGAGTATTTTCATTATGATAAATGTTCGATGTTTTACCATGCATGATCTTGCTTGCTTGTGTAATTTTTCCACCAAATGCTTGCCCAATGCTTTGGTGGCCAAGACAAACGCCAAGTATGGGTATTTTTCCTGCCATCTTACTGATTAATGCAACAGAGATGCCAGCTTCATTCGGCGTGCAAGGACCAGGTGAGATGACTATTTTGTTTGGCTTGAGTAAAGCAACTTCTTTAATAGTAATTTGGTCATTACGAACAACTTTGACTTCTGCTCCAAGTTCACCGAGATATTGCACTAGGTTATAAGTAAAAGAGTCATAATTGTCTATCATCAAAATCATCTTTTCACACCTACTGATCTGCTTGGTTTGCGGCCTTAAGAAGAGCGTTCGCTTTATTCATGGTCTCCGCCCACTCATTATCTGGAATTGAATCATAGACTATTCCTGCTCCTGCTTGCACATTTATACACTGGTCTTTAATGACCGCTGTCCTGATAGCAATCGCTGTATCTAAATTTTTGTTCCATGCAAGATAGCCAATCGCTCCAGAATAAATGCCTCTTTTCACAGGCTCAAGTTCATCAATTATTTCCATAGCTCTTACTTTGGGAGCCCCAGACACAGTCCCCGCAGGAAATGTAGCACGCAACACATCCATGGCTGAGTTGTCTTTTTTTAATATTCCTTCTACATTTGAAACGATATGCATTACATGAGAATATTTCTCAATAATCATTTTTGCTGTTAATTTGACTGTGCCAGTTTCACATACGCGCCCAATATCATTGCGACCTAGATCAATAAGCATGAGATGTTCGGCTAATTCTTTAGGGTCTGAGAGTAAATCATTTTCTAATTTGGTATCTTCTTCTGGAGTGTCGCCACGAGGCCTTGTCCCAGCTATGGGTCTTACCGTTACTTTTCCTTTTTCTAGGCGCACTAATATTTCTGGGGAGGAACCTACAATAGATAAACCATCAAAGTTTAGGTAATACATATATGGGGAGGGATTTAGTTCCCGAAGCGCGTGATACATATCTATGGGTTTACCTGTAAACGACCTGCTTAGGCGCTGAGAAAGCACAACCTGCATAATATCTCCTTGAGTTATATATTCTCTAGCCTTTCTAACAGCATCTTTAAACCCATCTTCAGTAAAACCTGAGACAAAGTCTGCTTTTTTAGTCTTTTTATTCCCGGGCTGTTTTATATTCTCAATTTTTGCTTTACGTAATACTTCTTTTATTGCGTCTATTCGTTTTTTTGCATTATCATAAGAGTTCGGTTTCTTTGTATCTTGATTTATAACAATCATAAGAGTGTTTTCATGGGCATCAAATACGACTACTTCTGTAGAGACTAAAAGCAATATGTCAGGGGTATTTAAATCATCTTTTTTTTTGTTTTTGTAGAGATGGCTTTCGATATAACGTACAGCGTCATAACCAAAATAACCTACAAGTCCACCCGTGAACCTAGGCAAGTTATCAATTTCTGCAACATTGAATTTTTCTTGATACTTTTCTATCCACCTTAAAGGGTCATCAGTTTTTTCTTCTTTTACAATAGCGCCATTTTTTTCAACAAAGACGGTTTTGCCGCAGACTTTTATTACGGTGGAGCATGGCAGCCCTATAATAGAAAATCTTCCGCGTTTTTCCCCGCTTTCTACTGATTCAAATAAGTATGTAAATGGTTGATTGCTTAACTTAGAATAAGTGCTAAGAGGTGTTTCATTGTCCACAGGTATTTTTTCTACCAGTGGTATATGACTGTAGCCGTGCTGTGAAAGCTCATCAAATTCGTTTTTAGTCATCTAATTTGCAGCTCTTTCGAGTTCTGACCGCATAGCTTGGATTGTTTTTTTGTAATTATCGCTACCAAAGATAGCTGATCCAGCAACAAATGTGTCAGCGCCTGCTTTTTTAATTTCCGCAATATTATCTATTTTGACTCCTCCATCAACTTCAAGCCGTATGTCTCTTTTACTTTTATTAATAATAGTTCTTGCTTCAGAAAGTTTTTGCAAAGTACCAGGTATAAAGCTTTGTCCGCCAAAACCTGGATTTACAGACATTAAAAGAACCATATCTATTTTATCAATTACATATTCTAGGTGATCTAATGGTGTTGCAGGATTAAATACGAGCCCTGGTTTGCAGCCTAACTCACGAATTGATTGCAGGCTTCTGTCGATGTGATCTGTTGCTTCAGGATGAAATGTTATGTAGCTTGCCCCTGCTTTTGCAAAGTCTTTAATAAGACGGTCTACTGGCGAAACCATCAAATGAACGTCGATCAATGCTTTAACTCCATGATCCCGTAATGCCTGGCATACCATAGGCCCAATTGTGAGGTTTGGCACATAGTGATTATCCATTACATCAAAGTGCACCATGTCTACGCCGGCACTGATAGCCTCTTCAACCTCTTCCCCGAGACGAGCGAAATTAGCCGATAGAATCGAAGCAGCAATAAAATCCGTCTTTTTCATAATAATTTACCATTGAGTTCGCGCAACTTTACTGTATTAGCAAAAAATTTTCAGCTTGTTATCATTGTTGTGATTATCCAAAATACGCGCAGTTATTAAATTAAAGGGTTCAGAATATGAGATTTGCAGCAGCTATGCATGTATTGACAGCAGTTATATGGGTGGGAGGCCTGTTTTTTGCTTATTTTGTTCTGAGACCCGTTGCAGCTAACATGCTTGAAACACATGATAGATTGAATCTTTGGCGAAAAGTATTGAGACGTTTTTTTCACTTTGTTTGGGTTTCTGTAATTATCTTGTTTTCAACAGGATATTGGATGACCTTGAGCTTGTTTGGCGAAGTTGTAAATGTGCCATATCACATAGGTGTTATGCAGGCACTTGGTATCCTGATGGCGCTTATCTTTTTTTATGTTTATTTTTCAACGTATCAAAGACTACAAAAGCATCTTATGATTGATAATTATGGCCCAGCATCGAGAATTTTAGGGGAAATGAGGCGCCTTTTTGGAATAAACTTATTCTTGGGTGTAATAGTTATTTTAGTTGCCTCAAGCGGCCGATATTGGATAAATTAGTATAATTTTTTTATACGGAGTTCTAGGTAATATAAAAGGAGATAAAAATGATTAAGACACACGCCTCAAAAGAGTTAAACCCATTGTTTGTGCAAGATTCACATCAACGCGCTGAACTGACAAAAGAAGCAGAATCTTTGCCAGCAATGACATTAAGCTCATCTGCAGCATCTAATGCAGTAATGCTTAGCGCTGGGTATTTCACCCCATTGAAGGGTTTCATGAACAAAGAAGATACGTTGTCAGTGGCAAATCAGCTAACCACTGCTGACAGTTTATTTTGGCCTACACCTGTAATTAATTTGACCAACGATACAACTGCTATTAGTACTGCAAAGAGAATCGCATTGAGAGACCCAAATATAAAGGGACAGCCAGTGCTTGCTATTCAAGATGTTACTGCTATAGAAACTTTAAGCAAGCAAGAGCTAGAACATGTTACACAAGAAGTATTTTCTACATGCGACCCTGATCACCCTGGGGTTGCTGCATTTATTTCACAAGGAAGCCAGTTAGTTTCTGGGCCAATACAAGTTTTAAACCACAGCTACTTTGAGACGGAGTTTCCAGAAACATTTAGAACGGCAACTCAAATACGTGACGAAATAAAACAGCGAGGATGGAAAACTGTTGTCGGGTTTCAAACACGTAACCCGATGCACCGGGCGCACGAGGAACTTTGCAAAATGGCGCAAGAAGCTGTTAATGCAGATGGTGTGCTTATTCATATGTTGCTTGGTAAGCTGAAGCCCGGAGATATTCCTGCGGACGTGCGTGATGCAGCAATACGCAAAATGGTTGAACTCTATTTTCCTGAAAATACAGTAATGATCACTGGATATGGTTTTGACATGCTCTATGCTGGCCCACGCGAGGCAGTTTTACATGCTGTTTTTAGACAAAATTGTGGCTGCACACATTTAATAGTGGGTCGTGATCATGCTGGTGTCGGAGATTATTATGGAGCGTTTGATGCCCAGACTATTTTTGATAAGGCAGTACCCCCTGGCGCACTCGACATAGAGATTTTTAGGGCTGACCATACCGCATATTCAAAAAAGCTAAACAAGGTAGTTATGATGCGTGATGCACCCGACCATTCCAAAGAAGATTTTGTACTACTTTCAGGCACGAAGGTTAGAGAGATGCTTGCTAGCGGAAAAGAATTACCGCCAGAATTTGCTCGTCCCGAAGTGGCTGAGATTTTAATGAATCACTATCAACAACAGTAGTGCATGTAGCTATATAAAAGCAATCATGGTTTATTCGGTGCATGCTTAATTTAATCTGGCTTTTCTTTTTCTTTTCTGCTTTTGCTGCGGGAGCTTATCAGTGGCTGTTTTTCAATAACCCAGAAGTTTTTAGCAAAATAATAGAAGCAACATTTAGCATGGCAAGCTTAAGCGTCGAGATTATGCTCGGCCTAATTGGCATTTTATGTTTTTGGCTTGGCTTATTTCGCATTGCTGAAGAGTCTGGAGTTATCAAAGTGCTAGCAAGGGTTATGTCGCCACTTCTTGGTAGATTAATGCCTGAAGTGCCTGCAAACCACCCCGCATTTGGATCAATAACTACCAATTTGGCAGCGAATATGTTGGGTCTTGATAATGCAGCAACTCCTATGGGGCTAAAAGCTATGAAAGATTTGCAGGAAATTAACACCTCCTCTGTTAATGCAAGCAATGCGCAAATTTTATTTTTAGTTTTAAATACATCTGCTGTCACTATTTTACCTATTACAATATTTATGTATCGTGCACAACAAGGTGCCGCTGACCCAGGATCAGTTTTCATTCCTATTTTACTAGCAACATCTGTGTCTACTTTCGTAGGATTATTTATAGTTAGCGTTATTCAAAAAATAAAACTACTCGATAGAGTTATTTTATTTTATTTTTCTTTATTTCTATCAGTTATTGCAATACTTATCTCTTATCTCTACTTTTTGCCTGCTGATAAATTAGCAGAAAGCTCCGCGCATCTTGGAAATTTCTTGCTCTTTACACTTATCATTCTTTTTCTATTTGCTGGTTGGCGTAAAAGAATCAATGTTTATGAATCATTCATTGAAGGAGCAAAAGAGGGTTTTGATGTAGCAATTAAAATTATTCCTTACTTAGTAGCAATGCTTGTTGGCATCGGTGTATTTAGAGCTAGCGGTATTCTAGAAGGCCTGCTGTATATCTTTGAATCGTGCGTTTCTTGGCTAGGATTCGATGTTAGCTTTGTGCCAGCTTTACCTACGGCTATTTTACGCCCATTTAGTGGCAGTGGTTCAAGGGCGATGATGATAGAGACAATGAATACCTATGGTGTTGATTCTTTTCCAGCTTTAATTGCTGCTACGATACAAGGTAGCACTGAAACAACATTTTATGTGCTTGCACTATATTTTGGTAGCGTGGGAATCAAAAATGCACGACATGCCATAGGCTGTGGATTGGCTGCAGATTTTGCAGGCATAACAGCTGCAATTTTGCTTGGATACTGGTTTTTTATTTAGGTTTAGTCTCCCTGTATACCAATATCGTAAACCAAAACTTTTTTAGCTAGTGGAGATAGTACTTCTTCTACTGCTTTTTTGTGCAACGGGTGCTGCAAGTAGCTTTCCATTGCCTCTATACTCTTGTATTGCATTACAAAGCCCACGTCATAGCTGCTGTCAACAATCGCGCGTTTACTTTTAATCATTTCCCCAGCACTGATATCAAGCACAGAGGGTATCTTTTTAAAAGTATTAACCATGTTTATCAATTTTGCTTTTTGTTCTTCGTTGCCTTGATCTTTTAACCAGACAAACACCAAGTGGTAAATGTTTTCATAAGGTTTTGGATACGCGGTGTTAGTCAAAGTTATACTAAGCAGCAGCAGGCAGATCGCCCAAAAATTTTTTTTGTTCACCCGAATCTCCTATATACATAATCGTTGGAGTAAATATAATACCTGTTATTATCTTGGCCAATATGCCTTTATAAGCTATATTAGGCGCGTAGCTCAGTTGGTTAGAGCGCTACCTTGACATGGTAGAGGTCGTTGGTTCAAATCCAATCGCGCCTACCATGAAGCACGAAGAAAAACATGTGGCCCTTGGTATAGGTCACCACTGGAGAGATACGACATGCCAAAAATCATGCTTCCTGATGGAACAGAAAAAAATTTTGAAGAGCCAGTGACTATTTCAGAGATTGCTAGGTCTATTGGCCCTCGTTTAGCCGACGCAACAATAGCCGGGCGTTTAAATGGCAAGTTAGTGGATTCTTGCGTTGAAGTTAATTCTGACTCCGAGCTCACAATTATTACTTCTAAAGATGAAGAAGGTTTGGAGATTATTCGCCATTCGTTTGCGCATTTAATAGGACATGCTGTGAAACAATTGTACCCTTCAGCAAAAATGGTAATTGGCCCAACCATAGAAAATGGTTTTTATTATGATATTGCTCATGAGACATCTTTTACGAATGATGATCTTGAGAAGATTGAAAAACATATGGCTAAATTGATAAAGAGAAAGTATGACGTTGTTCGAGAAGTTGTTACCAGAGAACAGGCAGTTGCAACTTTCAAAGACAGGGGCGAACCTTACAAAGTTATGATTGCAGAAGAAATTCCAGATGATGAGGAGATTGCGTTATACCATCACGAAGAATACACAGACATGTGCCGAGGACCACATGTTCCCAACACAAAACACTTGAGAGTTTTTAAGCTTACAAAACTTGCAGGAGCATATTGGAAAGGAGATTCAAAAAACGAAATGTTGCAGCGTATTTATGGAACAGCATGGGAAACAAAGAAAGATCTTGATATCTATATAAAAAGCCTCGAAGAAGCTGAGAAGCGTGATCACAGAAAACTTGGGAAACAAATGGATTTGTTTCATTTGCAAGAAGAAGCTGCGGGAATGGCGTTTTGGCATGAGCGTGGATGGGTGTTGTACAAAGAGCTTGAAAGATACATGAGAAAAAAATTAGCAGAGCAAGGTTATATGGAGGTGCATACTCCTCACATTATTGACCGATCATTGTGGGAAAAATCTGGTCATTGGGATAAATTCGGCGACATGATTTATACAACTAGCTCTGAAAATAAAGAGAATGCCATTAAACCAATGAACTGCCCTGGACACATACAGATTTATAATCAAGGATTAAAAAGTTACAGAGATTTGCCTTTTAAAATTGCAGAGTTTGGTATTGTTCATCGTAACGAACCTTCAGGAACTTTGCATGGACTGATGAGAGCACGTAAATTTGTTCAGGATGATGCGCATGTATTTTGCACTGAAGACCAGCTTGCAGAGGAGGTCAACAAAATAATAGAGTTGACTTTTGAGATTTATAAAGACTTTGGTTTCGATGAAATTAAAATAACCTTATCAACACGACCCAAAGAAAGAGTCGGTGCGGACGATTTGTGGGATAAAGCTGAGTCTGCTCTTGAGAATGTGCTTAAGCAAAAAAGTTTGAATTTTGAATTTCAACCTGGAGAAGGGGCTTTTTATGGTCCTAAAATTGAATTTGTTTTAACAGATTGCATCGGGCGAGAGTGGCAATGTGGAACAATCCAGGTAGATTTTTCGATGCCAGATTTGCTTGGTGCCACATATATCGATGCTCAAGGGGGAAAGAAAGTGCCTGTTATGATACATAGGGCTATCTTAGGCTCGCTCGAAAGATTCATAGGCATTTTGATTGAGCATTTTGGCGGCGATTTCCCTCTTTGGCTTGCCCCTGTCCAAGCAGTTGTTCTCAATATTACTGATAAGCAGACTGAATATGCCCTAAATATTGAGAATTTGATGAAATCAAAAGGTTTTAGAGTAATTTCCGACTTGAGAAATGAAAAAATAGGTTTTAAGATTCGGGAACACACCATTATGCGTGTCCCATTTCTTATCGTAGTTGGGAACCGGGAAATGGAATCGAGTGTTGTTTCTGTGCGTACGCGAAGTGGCAAGGATATGGGTTCTATGCCACTAGACAAATTAATGGAAAATTTTTCCACAAGTATCTCAGATCGCAGCGTTTTTAATATGGAGGACTAAGTATCAGTGTAAGTAAAGAGACCCGCCTAAACGGGGCAATAACAAATGCGGCTATCCGTTTAATAGATGTAGATGGAAAGAATGTAGGAGTTGTTGACAAGGAAGAAGCTTTAGCAATAGCTGCTAAGGCTGAGCTTGATTTAGTTGAGATTGTCCCTAATGCCGACCCTCCTGTTTGCAGAGTGATGGACTACGGAAAGTTTAAATTTGAGCAAAGTAAAAAAGGACAGCAAGCGCGGAAAAAACAAAAACATGTCTTAGTAAAGGAGATGAAATTTCGTCCCGGAACAGAAGAAAATGATTACCAAGTAAAATTGCAGAGCCTGATTCGTTTTTTAACAGATGGCAATAAAGCAAAAGTTACAATTCGTTTCAAAGGCAGGGAGATGACTCACCAAGAGTTAGGCGTGAAACAATTAGAAAGGATTCAGGCGGATCTTATTGAATATGGCGAGGTAGAGCAAGAAGCAAAACTAGAAGGGCGACAGCTGACAATGGTGCTTGCACCAAAAAAATCAGGTTTAAAGAAAGCTGCAGGAAAAGTTAAGAAGATGTTTGAAAAGAAAGATGTAAATGTTGAGGAAAAATAAATGCCTAAATTAAAAACAAATAGAGGTGCTGCAAAACGCTTTAGGAAAACTGCATCTGGTGGTTACAAGTGTAAGCAATCGCATTTGAATCATATCTTGACAAAGAAAAATACTAAACGAAAGCGACACCTCCGTGCATCTGATATGATTGATGCGGCAGATGTCCCAGCTGTAAAGAAATTATTACCCAATTAAGGAAAAAGAGATGGCGAGAGTAAGGCGAGGCGTAACAGCGCATGCAAGACACAAAAAAGTTTTATCAAAAGCTAAGGGTTACTATGGTGCTCGGAGAAGTATTTTTCGTGTTGCAAATCAAGCAGTCACAAAAGCTGGCCAGTATGCTTACAGAGATCGACGCCAACGCAAAAGACAATTTCGTAGCCTATGGATTGTAAGGATTAATGCGGCAGCCCGTAAATTTGATCTATCTTATAGCCGGCTAATGAATGGTTTGCAAAAAGCAGACATAATAATAGATAGAAAAATGCTTGCCGATATAGCAGTGCATGATTTGGAAACTTTTGGCCAAATCGCGAAACAAGCAAAAGAGCAGCTGACAACATCTTCCTAAATGATAGATATAAAAAAAGAAAGCGAAAAGTATGAAGCAATTGTCAAGGATGCAAAGAAAGCAATAGAAGACGCCTCAACACTGGAGGAGCTTGAAAATACTAGGGTTGAATATTTAGGAAAGAAGGGAATAATAACTCTAGCGCTCAAAACCATATCAACAATACCTTCTGAAGAAGATAAGACAAGAATAGGCAGTTTCTTAAATACTGCAAAAAAAACAACCCATCTCATGGTTGATGAAAAAAAAGAATCTTTTTTAGCAACTACAAGAACGCAGCAAACAGTAGATTTATCATTACCACCAAGAGGCCAGAAGTTAGGTTCTAGGCACCCTATTTCGTCTATTTTAGAAGATATAGAAGATTTTTTTTCAATAAGAGATTTCAGCGTTGCCTATGGCCCAGAGATAGAGGATGAGTATCATAACTTTGAAGGGCTAAATATTCCAAAGAACCATCCTGCTCGTGCAATGCATGATACATTTTATCTTGAGAATGGGATGCTTTTACGCACACACACATCATCAGTCCAGGTGCGAGTGATGAACGAACAGGAGCCGCCTATCCGTATAATAGCTCCAGGTAGAGTTTTTCGGCGGGACTCAGATGCTACTCATACACCTATGTTTCACCAAGTAGAGGGACTTTATATTGACCAAAATGTTTCTTTTCCGCAATTAAAAGGTTTGGTGGAAGAGTTTTTACGTGTGTTCTTTAACAATCAAGACTTAAAAACACGTTTCCGTCCCTCGTATTTTCCTTTTACAGAACCATCAGCAGAGGTTGATATCAGGTTTGCTAACCGCGACGGCAAGCAAGATTGGTTAGAGGTCATGGGGTGTGGAATGGTTCACCCGAACGTTTTGAAAATGGCTAATATTGATCCTGAAAAGTTCAATGGTTATGCTTTTGGTATGGGCGTCGAGCGCTTGGCAATGCTGCGTCATGACATTAAGGATTTGCGAGTCCTTTTTGACAATGACCCCCGCTTTTTAGAGCAATTTTAAAGGTAGCATATGAAGTTTCCTCTTTCCTGGCTAGAAGAAAAAATATCTCATGAGCTTTCTCCCTCAGAGCTTGGAGAGCGATTGACGTTAGCCGGTCTTGAATTAGAGGATATTATAAAAGATGCAAAAAACCTTATATTTGATATCGAATTGACACCAAACCGTTCTGATTGTTTGAGCGTAAACGGGATAGCTCGAGAAGTTTCTGCAATAACGAGAAAAAAAATTCGTAACACCACAACTAGAACCATAAAGGCAGAGATAAACGATACCTGGAAAATTAAGAATACAGCGCCAGAGGCATGCCCGCGTTATTGCGGCCGGGTTATCAAGGATATTAATGTTAAAGCAAAGACACCAAAATTAATTAAAGAAAGACTGACCGCATGTGGCGGAAAGCCAATAAATATTATTGTAGATATTATTAATTATGTTATGTACGAAGTAGGACAACCAATGCATGCTTTTGATGCCGATGCTCTGCAAGGAGAAATCAATATCCGTTTTGCCAAAAGAAATGAAGAAATAGATACGCTAGACGGTATTAAGATCAAGTTATCAAATGATAACTTGGTCATAGCTGATCAAAAAAAAGTATTAGCGCTTGCGGGAATCATTGGGGAGGTGTCATCCTCAGTGGGTGAGAATACTAAGAGTATTTTTTTAGAAAGCGCTTTTTTTTCACCCTTGCATATCGCAAATAAAGCGCGTGATTTTAAGTTAAATACTGAGTCTTCGCATCGCTATGAAAGAGGGGTTGATCCTGGTCTATGTATATCTGCCATTGAGTATGCGACTGAGCTTATATGCAAGCATGCAAAAGGGTCACCAGGCCCTACATTTAATATAACAAATAAAAAATATTTACCAAAAAACAGATTTATAAAACTCCGCTATAAGAAAATTGCAAGCGTGCTTGGTATACAAATTGCAAAAAAGCAGATTGAGTCAATGTTAAAATCTATTAATTGCATATTTGAGCCTATTAAAGAGGGTTGGAAAGTAAAAGCACCCTCGTATCGCTTTGACATCTCTATAGAAGCAGACCTTCTCGAGGAAATAGCACGTTTATATGGGTATGAAAAACTACCTTCATCTGTTACACCAGATTTTCTTTTAGGGGGACAGGAAGCAAATATACGCAGAAAGGTGCAGAGCAAGATAGCAGATTACCTTATTGCGCAAGGTTACCATGAAGTTATTACGTACCCTTTTATTTCAGAAAGCCCAAATAAAAGACAGCTGAAGATATCAAACCCTATTTCGTTATCTGAGCCATGCCTAGGGTATGATGAGTATTTAAGAGTTACACATCAAGATACGGGCCATGCATCAAAATTTTTTGAAATCCGCAACTCTTATGCCAGCAACAAGAAAGATAATACTGAAATAGCTGCCTATGTTTCAGGAAATTTTTTGCCAGAACAATGGGGGGTTTCTCCTAGGCAGGCAGATATTTACGATTTGAAAAATGATGTAGAAAATATAATCACAATTATTAACCCTAAAAGTACTATCGCTTTTGAGCCAGACAAAAATTCATGCCTTAAAATCAAGATTAATAGGAAAAATGTCGGACTGCTCACACATAATAGTTTTGTTATTTCATGTAATTATTTAGAGCAGCTCTGGGAGACACGAGCGGCGACTAAGTTCGTGCAATTCTCAAATCAGCCGGCAATAAGGAGAGACCTTGCACTGATTTTAAATAAAAAAGTCCCTGTTGGAGATTTGGTCGGGTTTATAGAGCAAAGCAATATAGGCATACTAAAAAAAGTCGTTGTTTTTGATGTATTTATAGGAAAAGGTATACCTAAAAATGCTAAAAGTGTTGGTTTAGGCTTGATTTTACAAGACTTTTCGCGCACTCTTACAGGAGAAGAGGCAGAGAAGGTAATTTCTCAAATATTGCGTGATTTACAGAATAACTTTGACGCGCATATAAGAGAATAAATAATATATGGCGTTAACAAAAGCTGATATTACCAAGCACCTCTTCGAAGAAGTGGGTCTCAATAAACGTGAAGCTAAAGAGCTAGTTGAGGTTTTTTTCGAAGAGATTAAGTTGGCATTAGAGCAAGGACAGAATGTTAAGTTGTCCGGTTTTGGCAACTTCGTATTACGCGAGAAAAAAGCACGACCCGGGAGAAATCCCAAAACTGGAGAAGAAATTACAATTACACCTCGCAGAGTTGTTACATTTAGACCAGGACAGAAGCTGAAGTCTAGGGTTGAGACACATGTTAGAAGTGACGAACATTAGCAGTCAGCCAGAAATACCAAATAAGCGTTATTTTACAATTGGAGAAGTGAGTGATATTTGTGTTGTAAAATCTCATGTCTTGCGTTATTGGGAGCAAGAATTTCCATCGCTGAAGCCAGTTAAAAGAAGAGGTAATCGGCGGTATTACCAAAGACATGATGTTCTTTTAATATTACAGATACGCAGCCTTTTATATGACCAAGGGTACACTATAGGTGGAGCAAGACAGAAGCTCGCAGGCGAATCATCAAAACAAGATGTATCTCAAAGCCAACAAATTGTTCAACAGATGATTAAAGAGCTTGATGAGGTTTTAAGTATTTTAAAAAAACCCTGAAATTTATATTTATTATTCTAATGAAAAAAATCTTTTCACTTCCTTTTCGGGGTGTAGCGCAGTCTGGTAGCGCACCGCAATGGGGTTGCGGTGGTCGGAGGTTCAAATCCTCTCACCCCGACCAACATGTAACTTATAGATATTTATTTCTTAATGATTAGATTTGACTTAGAGTTTTTTTTAGTTGTCGGCGTTTTTTTAACAGGAGTCATATTATTTTTTTCTTTGGGAGGAAAAAATAAAAAAAATAACCCTTGGTATTACGAGTACTCAAAGTCTTTTTTTCCTATATTACTGGTAGTATTGTTATTGCGCACATTTGTGATGGAGCCTTTTCGTATACCATCAGGTTCGATGTTACCAACACTTATCTCTGGCGATTTTATATTAGTAAATAAATTTGTGTATGGTTTAAGAGTGCCTATTACGCATAAAAAAATTTTTGAAAATCAACTCCCTGAAAGAGGAGATGTTGTAGTATTTCATTTTCCAAATGATCCTAGAATAGACTATATCAAGCGTGTAGTTGGTCTACCCGGGGATAACGTTAGGTACAAAAATAAAATCCTTTATATCAATGGGAAGGCAATGCACCAAGAAATGATTGGCCATTATAATGATTCTTATGTAGAAGAAAATTCACACCACTTTATTGCTGGTTATGAAAAGTTAGCAAATGTAAAACACGAATTATTAGTTGATTTACAAATGCCAACAATGAATACAGGTGAAATCAGAGTCCCACCTAAGCATTATTTTGTTATGGGAGATAATAGAGATCATAGTAGTGATAGTAGATTCTGGGGCTTTGTGCCTGAGAGATACTTGGTGGGCCGTGCATTTTTAGTTTGGATGCACTGGAACTCGGAAAAATTCAATGTTCGTTTTGATCGTGTCGGAAAAGATATAATTTAGTCTTATGGGATTCTCTGAAGAATTTTTTTCAAAAAAAGTAAGAAACTCAAAACTTTTTAAAGCCGCATTAACACACAGAAGTGCTGGTGGTGAAAATAACGAACGTCTTGAATATCTTGGCGACGCAGTTTTAGGATTAATCATTGCTGAATATCTATTTGATAATTATCCTGATTTAGATGAGGGTGTGCTTAGCCGTATGAGGTCACATTTAGATCGTAAAGAAATGCTAGCAAGCCTCGCAAAGAAAAATAAATTAGGTGATGAAATCGTTCTAGGCCATGGCGAATTAAAGTCGGGAGGACATAATAGAGATTCTATACTTGCGGATTGTTTAGAAGCCGTTATTGGAACTTGTTACTTAGAGATTGGCCTTAAAGGGACAAAAAAGTTTGTTATGAAGCTTTACGAGAATGAGTTAAAAAATTTGCCAAATGTAAATGAGTTAAAAGATCCTAAAACACGTTTACAAGAGCTACTACAGTCGGTAAATACTTCTTTACCTGAATATCAACTTGTCGAAGAGAAGAGCGATGCACATAAGCGTCTCTTTGTTGTCCAGTGCGTAGTAAAGCAATATGAAATATGTAAAACAGGCCAAGGCCCAACAAAAAGAAAAGCGGAGCAAGCGTCAGCTGAAAAAGTTTTCAAGAAGCTTGTCTCGACTTTATCTCCGTAATTTCTTAAAAACCTATGTATTGTGGAACAGTTTCATTAATAGGGCGCTCCAACTCAGGAAAGTCAACTTTGTTTAATAATCTAGTTGGAGAACACTTATCAACAGTAACCTACAAACCACAAACTACAAGACATAAAATCAAAGGAATCTTAACTGAGGGCGACACGCAATTTATTTTTGTTGATAGCCCAGGTATGCATATCAATTGCAGCAGGGGTATAAACAAGGTATTAAATCAGAATGCTATTGATGCGATTGAGGGGGTCGATTTGCTCGTATTTCTCATTGAAGTTTCAAAGTGGAGCTCAATCGAAGAGAATATTTTAGAGTTGATACGCAGAAGCGGATTACCGTGTATTGCTTGTATTAATAAAATAGACTTATGTGACAAAAAAGATTCCCTGTTGCCAGAAGTCAAAGTCATTTCCGAAAAATACAATTTCAACGAAATTGTTCCTATTTGCGCGAAAGACTCAAATGATGGCGCGCGCCTGAAGAAGATTTTGAAGTCGTGCTTGCCAAAAAGAGATTTCCTTTTCCCAGCTTCTCAATTGTCTGACAAGAATGAGCAATTTTTTATAGAAGAGATTATTCGAGAAAATGTGTTTTATAATCTTTATAAAGAGCTGCCCTATTCAGCACATATAGAGGTCGAGCAGATACGAGAAGATAACAACTTGGTGTCCATCTCCGCTATTATTTATGTAGAACGACCTAGTCAGCGTGCAATAGTTATTGGCAACAATGGTAAAACATTGAAACATATAGGCCAGAGCTCTAGAAAATCTATCGAATCTTTATTGAAGAAAAAGATCTATTTAAAACTTTGGGTAAAGGTCAAAGTTGCTTGGCAAGAAGATAAAAAGATACTTGCAAGTTACAGAACTAGTTAATAAATGAGTAGAATAAATCTCCAGCCGTCTTACATTTTAAAGGGTAGTTCGTATCGTGAAACTAGCATGATCTATGAAGTTATCACAGCTAACTATGGGAGGGTGAGTCTCGTGCATAAAGGGGCGAGGACTGCAAAAAAGAATCATGTGTTACAACCATTCACTCCGTTACTTATTTCATGGTTGGGTAAAGGGACATTGCATATGTTGACTTATGCAGAAAATACCAGTCATAGTTTGTTGGAGGAGCCAGAAAAAATGATCATAGGTATCTACTTGAACGAACTTTTAATGCATCTTGTTCCAAAAGAGGTTCCATCAGATGAAATCTTTCGTTTATATAATTTCACTATCTCAAACATTGCTTCCCAAGTAGCTGTAGAAAAAGAACTGCGTATATTTGAGATAGAATTATTAAAGTTGACAGGGCACGGTATGCAATTGAAAGTTACCGCGCAAGATGGAAAACCAATAGAACCAGATACTTACTATCTTTATGAGCTAGAAAAAGGTCCAACGGCAACATCTTCCGAACCAAAAGCCTGGAACATAGTTGCAGGGAAAACTTTGCTAGCATTAGCCGGCGATCATGAGTTTGATAACACAACATATGCTGAGAGCAGGAAACTGATGAAAAGAATAATTGATTATCATATTGCACCTAAGAAAGTTAATACAAGAGCTATAATGAAATTTTTATCAAATACAGAATCTAGTTTATATGGAACAAAATAACTCAGAGGTAAGACTGGGAGTCAATATTGATCATATTGCGACTATAAGGGAACAAAGAGGCGCAGAATATCCGGATCTAATGCAGGCGATACCAGTTGCTGAACATGCTGGTGCAGATGGTATTACCATGCACTTACGCGAAGATAGTAGACATATACAATTACATGATGTTGAAAATGCAAAAAAAGTTATAACTACAACATTGAATCTAGAGATGGCGTTTACAGACGAGATGGTTCAGACTGCATTAAGAATTCGACCAGATTTTTGTTGCATTGTGCCAGAGCGAAGGGAAGAATTAACAACTGAAGGTGGCTTAGATGTTTTGCGTTATAAAGACCATATACAAGATATTTGTAACGATTTAAGTGGAGCTGGCATACAAGTGTCACTTTTCATTGAACCAGATACTAATATAATAGATTTATCGAAAGAAATTGGTGCGCAGATAATAGAAATACATACAGGCAAATATGCGAATAGTTCACCTCATGATATGAAGGAACACTTAGACAAGATACAAGAAGCAGCGCAGCATGCAAATAATATTGGGTTAGTAGTTAATGCAGGCCACGGCCTTGATTATGATAATGTTAAAGCAGTTGCGCAAATCAAAAATATGAACGAACTGAATATTGGACATTCTATTATCTCTAAATCTATTTTTTTAGGGTTAACAGAGGCAGTAAGACAGATGAAAGTCGCGATGCAAGGTTAGTGTGAAATGAAAATTTATGGGACAGGTGTTGATATTGTAAGCACTGATCGGATATCTTCCGTATACGTCAAATACGGTGAGCGTTTTTTAAGAAGAATTTTGTCAGAGACAGAACAAAGGGAGTTTTTTGCAGAAGGTGAAAAAACTTCATATTTGGCAAAACATTTTGCTGCGAAGGAAGCAGTAGCGAAAGCTTTAGGTATTGGCATTAATAATGGTCTAAGTTTCAGCGCTATAAAAATTAAGCATACAGCCCAAGGTAAACCTCGTGTTGATATAAAATTCCCTGCATCTTTGCAAGATGAGTATGCAGGTTTAGATATTAGTCTAAGCATTGCTGATGAACAAGAATATGCAGTTGCTTTTGCTTTGGCGGCAAGTTTATGACATACAAAACTATCGAATCCTGTGTAGGAAAAACACCTTTGGTGCGTTTGCAGAGAATGAACAAAACGAATAATGAAGTTTTGCTCAAACTGGAAGGAGATAACCCTGCCGGTTCTGTTAAAGACCGCCCAGCAATGAATATGATTAAGTGCGCAGAAGAGGGAGGTCAGATCAAACCAGGAGATACATTAATAGAGGCAACTAGCGGGAACACTGGTATTGCTCTTGCTATGTCAGCTGCTATCCGAGGATATAAAATGATACTTATCATGCCTGAAAATATGAGCAAGGAAAGAAGAGCCATGATGAAAGCTTTTGGGTCTGAAATTGTATTAGTAAGCGAGGAAGAAAGCATGGAAGGTGCGCGAGATTTAGCATTGCAACTACAAAGCCAAGGAAAAGGTGTGGTATTAGACCAGTTTGCTAACCAAGATAATCCTAATGCACATTACTCAGGCACGGGCCCAGAAATTTGGGAGGATACTAACGGAGAAGTGACACATTTTGTCAGCTCAATGGGAACAACAGGAACTGTGATGGGTGTTTCGCGTTACCTAAAAGAAAATAACAAAAATATTCAAATTGTTGCTGTGCAACCCCAAGAAGGAGCCCAAATCCCAGGCATAAGAAGATGGAGTAAAGAGTATTTACCTAAAATTTATGACAAGAAAATGGTTGATGAAGAAATCGATGTTAGCCAAAAGGATGCTGAAAATACTATGAGATTGTTAGCAAAAGAAGAAGGTATTTTTTGTGGAGTATCATCAGGCGGAGCTGTACATGTTGCGCTTGAGGTTGCAAAAAATACTTCTGACGCTGTAATAGTTGCTATTGTTTGCGACAGGGGTGATAGATATATTTCAACCGGAGTCTATCCGGCAGAATGAATAATATTTTAGTTTTTGATATCGAAACAATCCCAGATGCTGAAGCTGGCAGAAAGATTCATGATATGGGAGATGATATTGACCCAGTCGATATAACAAAAGCTATGAATTTTCTGCAACTGCAAAAAACAGGAAGAGAGTTTCAGCCATTACACTTACATAAAATAGTTCAAATTTCTGTTGCTTTATATACACAACCTAACGAATTTAAATTGTGGTCGCTTGGCACTTCGCAGACCGATGAGCGTGAGTTGCTCGTGCGTTTTTTTCAGGGAATGGAGCAGTATACTCCACAACTTGTCAGCTGGAATGGTATGGGTTTTGATATGCCTGTTATTCGATACAGGTCACTTTTGCACGGTGTAGCTTCTAGGTTGTATTGGGAATCTGGCAAAGAAGATTCTAGTTTTAAATGGAACAATTACTTAAACCGCTTTCATGAGCGCCATCTTGATTTAGCAGATATTTTAGCGAATTATAGCGGGAGAATGAGCAAGCTCAACGAAGTTTCTGTATTGCTTGGATTCCCAGGTAAGATTGGCGTAGGAGCGGAGAATGTTTGGAAAAGTTTTTATGATGGAGAGATGCTAGAAATAAGCAACTACTGTGAAATCGATGTCCTTAATACTTTTCTTATATTTCTTAGGTTCCAACTTATTCGAAATGAATTGTCTGAAAAAGAATATCAATCTTCAGTTGCAATGGTAGTTAATTACATTGAAAACTCAAATGAAAAACATTTAGAGTATTTTTTGCAAGAATGGAAGAAAAGTTCTCCCAACTATTTCTAATTATGCATGGATATATTTAGGTAAGCAGAAGTTCCGCAACTCTAAGATATACGTCTTTTAGTTTATCAATGTCAGCAACTTTAATATTCTCGTTGACCTTGTGAATGCTCTCGTTAATTGGACCAAATTCAAATACCTCAGCTCCAGTGGGGGCAATAAATCTTCCATCAGATGTGCCGCCACTTGTTGAAACTTGTGCTTCAATGTTCAGCTTCTCTTTTATTGCTTGCTTGCAAGCGTCTAATAAAGCGCCTTGTTTTGTTATGAATGGTGCACCAGAAAGATGCCAGTCTAGGGTGTAATCAATTTTCTCATTATTTAAAATTGCTGTAATTTCATTCTTAATTTTATCTTGGTTAGTTTCTGTAGAGAAACGCACATTGAAGCTTAATTTTAATTCTCCGGGAATGACATTATCAACACCAGCCCCCGCATTTATATTCGAAATTTGCAAAGATGACGGAGGAAAAAACTCATTTCCTTTGTCCCATTCATGGGTTGTTATTTCATGTAAGCATTTAGCAAACCCATGTATGGGGTTTTTTGCTCTTTCGGGGTAGGCAACGTGCCCCTGAAGCCCTCTAATCACTAAGTAACCTGATAATGACCCGCGACGTCCATTTTTTATGGTATCTCCAAGTTTACTTTCGCTTGTCGGTTCCCCAATTAAACACCAATCGATAGTTGTTTGCCTGTCGTTCAATTTTTCTATTATCTTTTTTGTACCATTAATTGCGTCACCCTCTTCGTCACTAGTGAGCATCATGCCCAATGTACCATTGTGGTCTGGATGTTTATTAACGAATTCTTCAAATGCGACTGTCATTGCAGCAACACTTGTTTTCATATCTGCAGCACCTCGGCCATATAGCTGATTATTTTTTACTGTAGGCATAAAGGGATCTGTGTCCCAATCAGCTACTTTCCCAGGGGGAACAACATCCGTGTGGCCTGCAAATGCTAATAGCGGAGAAGGCGTTTCTCCATGCGAGGCCCAAAGGTTTTTAACATTGCCAGAGTCAATAGACTCTAGTTTACAACCATTCTTTTTGAGACGCTCTCCAATGATTTTTTGGCATTGCTCATCATTTGGAGTTACTGACTTTCTCTCTATTAGTTTTTTTGCAAGATCAAGTGTGTCAGACATGCTAGTCTAAGTTTCTCAATAACTCGTTAATACCAACTTTGCCACGTGTTTTTTCATCAACTTTTTTTACAATCACAGCGCAGTACAGACTATATTTACCATCTTTTGATGGAAGATTTCCAGACACTACGACAGAGCCTGCTGGTACACGACCATATGTAACCTCATCTTTTTCTCTATCATATATCCTTGTACTTTGACCAATGTATACTCCCATGGAGATTACGGAGCCTTCTTCAACAATTACTCCCTCTACAACTTCTGATCTCGCTCCTATGAAGCAATTGTCTTCAATAACAGTAGGCGTTGCCTGCAATGGTTCCAACACACCACCAATGCCAACACCCCCAGAGAGGTGAACATTTTTACCAATTTGAGCACAGGATCCCACAGTAGCCCATGTATCAACCATGGTGCCTTCATCAACATATGCCCCAACATTAACAAAACTGGGCATTAATACGACATTCTTTGCGATGAATGCTGATTTTCTAATTGCGCCATTAGGAACGTATCGAAAACCAGCCTTTAAAAATTTTTCGCGGTCCCATCCAGCAGTTTTCCCTTTTACTTTGTCAAACCACGTTGCATATGGCCCCCCTAGTGTTTCATTCTCGCTAACTCGAAAACTCAAAAGAATAGCTTTTTTTATCCACTGATGGGTAATCCACTCCGATCCATTTTTTTCACAAACTCGTATTGCACCACTGTCTAATTGGTCTAAAGTTTGCTCAATAGCATTTTTTACTTTTTCGTTAACATTCTCGGGAGATATATTCTGTATATCCTCGAATGCTTCTTCTATTATGTTTTCAGTTTCTTTCATAATGATTGTCGTTGCTTAGTTTGTAAGAAAATTTTTATACGATTTGCAGCGCAGAAGAATATATCAATAACAACAGTTTTTCCAGAAATGGATGCACTTTTTTAACCCAAATTTTAGTGTAATACGCTTATATAGCTCTTAACGGTATTTTCTATTTGATCTAGAAACACAGGGTCTGTGATGGGTTTTTTGTCTTTATCGGTTATAGTGAATATATCGTCAACGCGCTCCCCGATAGTTGTTATACGTGCGTTTTGTATAAAAATTTTCGAATCTTTAAGGGCGCGCAGTACTTCAAATAATAATCCAGGGTGATCTGAAGCCCGCAACTCCATTTGTGTTTTATTTTGTTCATGAAGCTGTATAAAGTTAATTTGAGTTTGAGTGCTGAAGTGCTTATGTTTTGATGGAGTTAGACGACTTGTTTCTAAACTATCTCTATGAGGATTCTTTATATTCTTTTCTATAGTATCTTTAATTTCTTCAATTTTAAATGAATCTTGAATTGGTAACCCTTCATTATCTAATACAAGGAATGTATCTACAGCCCTATTTTTCTTTGATGTTATCACTCTAACGTCGAGAATGTTTAAATTTAGTTGCGAGAGAGTGTAAGCAATTATGGTAAACAATTCCTCACGTTTTTTTTGATACACAAGTATTTCTGTGCATCCTCTTTCTGTTTTATCTCGAACAAAAACAAATGGAATGTTTAGTCTTTCGGTTTTATTAGCTGGATCTGTTGAGAATATTGCTTGCACATGCCATGCAAGTTCGTCATCTGTATGTCTTATAAAATAATCATCATCAAAATCTTTCCAAAAATTTTTATATTGCTTCGTGTCTATTTTTGCATCAAGTGTTTTTATGACCGAGTTTTGCACTTGTTTGACTAGGTCGTTTATCTCTGGCGGCTTGTTTAGCCCTCTTCTTAGAGAACGCAAGCTTGCCCCTAGTAAGTCTTTTAGCAAACTATCTCTCCACCCAGTCCATAACTCAGGATTGGTACCCTGTATGTCCGCAACGGTCAATAAGTAAAGGTATATTAATCTTGTGCTGTTACCCATTTTTTCTGCAAAATTCCTAATAATCTCCGGGTTGCTTATATCTTTTCTTTGTACTGTTAAAGACATGACCAAATGATTTTCTACTAACCACTTAACTAATGTTGCATCATATTCGCTCATATCATGCTCAAGACAGAATTTTTCTGCTTCTGCTCCTCCTAACTGAGAATGATCTTCACCTCTGCCTTTAGCAACATCGTGAAATAGTGCTGCAATATACAAAAGTTCTGGCTTAGGTATTTGTTTAAATAGTTCATTTTGGTATATATAGTTTTCTTGATTAACGCTTTTAGAAATATTTCTGACATTTTGCAGTACTCTTAAAGTATGCTCATCAACTGTATATACATGAAATAAGTCATATTGCATTTTGCCTACCACTTTTGCAAAACTAGGCCAATAACTAGATAGAACTCCATAGCGGTGCATTCTTTTTAGCTCTCTCGCAACGCTGTGCGTATTTTTTAAGATCTGCATAAAAATTGATTTATTGCGCGTATTTTTCCTAAAGGAATCATTTATTAAATATGTATGTTTTCGTATGTTTCTTATAGTAGGAGCACGAACTCCTTTTATCTGCGGGTCATTTTGCATTATTAAAAAAACTTCTAGCAGGCATGATGGGTTATTTAAGAAAACATTTTCATTTTTTGTCTCTAAATATTCATTTCTTATTTGAAAGTTATCATCTATTTTTATTGGTGTTTTTTTATTTTTTTCAAGAACTTCTTCATGAAAGTTTTGCAAAAGCATTTCATTTAAGCGGTTGAGTTGCATGTTTACCCTATAATACGCTTGCATGAATTGCTCCACCGCCAAACTCTGACTACTGTCTGTATAGCCAAACAGTGGAGCAATTTGTTGTTGTAAATCAAAACGCAAGTGATCTTCATGTGTTTTAGCAAACATGTGTGTTGCAAACCTCACATACCAAAGAAATGATTTTCCTGCCTCAAGCAGGTCGTATTCATCTGCAGTTAAAAAGCCAGCTTTAACTAAACTCTTTAAAGACTCATCTTGATAATGCCGCTTAGTTACCCATGAAATAATTTGTATATCACGCAGTCCTCCAGGACTTTTTTTAATATTGGGTTCTAATTGGTAACCCGTGTCGCCATAACGTAAATGGCGCTCTTTTTGGGCATTATATTTCACTAAGAAGTACTCATCTGTTTTCCACATGTTTTCTATATTTATGATTTTTTGTATTGTTCCAAAAAGCACCGTATTTCCAGCAATTATTCTGGACTCCATTAAATTTGTGATAATTGTGTGATCATGCTTTGCATAATGTTCAAGCTCAGATAATGTACGTACGCTCTGTCCTACGCTCAGGCCAATGTCCCACAAGCTTCTAATAAAATGTTCTATAGATTTTTTTTCATGCTTGGTTTCTTTTTTTTCTAGTAAGATCAAAAGATCAATGTCTGAGTAAGGATGAAGTTCTTTTCTGCCATAACCTCCTACAGCAACTAAAGCTATTTTTTGTTCTTCAAAATTGAAAATAGTGTTCCAAAGCTTGTGTATAAATGTATCAATGATTTCAGCACGCGCATTAACAACTTCTCTTATTTCTAAGTTAAACGAGTCTATTTTTGCTAACTGGTCTAGGGCTGTTTCTTTAATATTTATATCTTTTGCTATCTTTTTTTCAAATACCTCAAACAAAAATGGATTAATCTTACTGATATACTCTTGGCAAGCAGCAATATTATCCATATCTTTTTCTGTTATTGGGTTGTCTTTGAAAAAAATATTAGAAATTTTATTTTTCATTCTTATGCTGGTTATTGAAAATTTTCTTCCGGACGTTTTGTTAACACTTCATAACCATTATTCGTCACTAATATTGTATGCTCCCATTGGGCTGATAAACTGTGATCTTTAGTTACTACAGTCCATTCGTCGGGCAACAGTTTTACATCTTTTTTCCCAGCGTTGACCATAGGCTCTATAGTAAATGTCATTCCTTCTCTAACTTCATGCCCTGTTCCCGGAATTCCGTAATGTAGCACCTGAGGTTCTTCATGAAACACGCGTCCTATGCCATGCCCACAATATTCGCGCACTATGGAATAATTTTTAGATTCAGCAAATGATTGAATTGTATGCCCGATGTCTCCCAGCTTGATACCAGGTTTTACAATCTCGATCGCAAGCGTTAATGCTTTATATGTGTTTTCAACTAGCCTTTTTGCTTTGATTGAAGGCTCTCCTACATAAAACATTTTGCTTGTATCTCCATGATATTCATCTTTAATCACCGTAATATCAATGTTTACTATATCTCCATTTTTTAATACTTTTTTACCTGGAATCCCGTGGCAAACTTGCTGATTCACTGAAGTGCAAATAGATTTTGGAAAACCTCGGTAGTTCAAGGGTGCGGGCACAGCTTTTTGTTTTTCAATGATAAATTTATGACATATTGAGTCCAGCTCCCCCGTGGTTACTCCTGGTATTACATATTCTTCAACCATTAACAACACTTCAGAAGCAAGCTTCCCTGCAACCCGCATTTTCTCTATCTCTTGAGAAGTTTTTATATTTATTGACACTTTTAATATTTCTCAGATTAAATGTTTGTTGTAATAGGGAGACTGTGGTATAAATCGCCCCTCGTTCTAGGCAATGATATCATTCTTAGCACGAGGTATTAGTTCAGAAGTTAACTTTAATCCGAACCCATACCGTCACACATGAATGGGTGCCAGCAAGATGGTTTTCATGTGGGGTACGGGGGAGAATAACCCAGAAAAGAGGTAGTTATGGCAGAAATCAGCATCAAGCAAATGCTGGAAGCAGGGGTTCATTTTGGGCATCAAACCAGTTACTGGAATCCAGAAATGAAACCTTATATATATGGCGATTTGAATCGTATCCATATAATCAATCTTGAAAAAACGCAACCCTTACTTAAAGATGCAGCCAATTTCGTTGGTAAGGTGGCTTCTAATGGAGGCAAGATACTTTTTGTCGGCACAAAAAGAGCTGCTAGCCTTAACATACAAGAAGAAGCAAAAAAATGCGGAATGCCTTATGTGAGCCATAGATGGTTGGGAGGAATGCTTACAAACTTTAATACAGTAAGGCAATCAATAAAACGTCTCAAAGATATAGAAGAGATGTTTGAGAATGGAGGTGCAGACAAGTTAAGCAAAAAAGAAGCACTTATCATTACAAGAGAATACAGAAAACTCGACCGCAGTTTAGGCGGCATCAGGGATATGAATATGTTACCTGACGCAATATTTATAGTCGATGTTGGTTATGAACGTATTGCTGTAAAAGAAGCAGTAAAATTAGGCATCCCTGTCATAGCCGTTGTCGATACAAACAACTCAATAGAAGGCGTTGATTACATTATCCCCGGCAATGATGATGCTATACGCGCGATTAGTATCTACGCAAGCACACTAGCTGACGCAATTAAAACGGGCGCATCTCTTCACAAAGAAAAAACACCTGAGAAAAAAGCTGCTCCATATCAAAAAGCTGAAAAGTCACCAAAAAAAGTTGTTAAAGATCAGATACCAGTACGCAAAAAGAAAAAGATACACAAAATACTAGAGCAGCAAGTAGGGGAGCTTTTAAAAGGTGTGAAAAAGAAAACTGAAACTCCAGCAGTTGATAGCACGGCTGATAAGCAGGAAGCACCAAAAGAAATTCCAGAAGTTAAAGAGGAACAGATTGCTCAACCAGAGAAACAAGAGACAACTCTGCCTGAAAGCATAACAAAACCAACTGCTAGTGCAGCACCAGAAATAAAAGCTACTCCAAAGAAAAAAGCTACCCCAAAGAAAAAAGCT